>JBBRRK010000057.1:0-19055 GCA_038200765.1 Nitrospirales bacterium | reverse complement strand
ATCCTGATGCTGCCCGCGCCGAACGTGTCGAGCGGATCAGCCGATCAGTGGAAGCAGGGACCTACAACGTCGAGGGGCGCAAGGTCGGCGACGCGATCATTCGTCATATATTGACCGAGGCGGTGCTCTGACCCGTTCTTGCTCTGTCTCGGGGCGCATCGATCTGAGGGGACAACGGCTGGACGTACAGTGAATCAGCACGCTGCGGTCAGGGCTCAGCGAAATCAGGCTCTGACAGTCTTAGCCTTGGCCTGAGCCGTAGCCTTTCAGACAGCCGGCGGACTGTTTCAGCATCCTACTCAGACGAATCCTGACAGAAAGAGGCACATGTCCATTACCGCGTCAACCGCCGCATCTATTCTCGATATCCTCACGCGTGAAGAATCCCACTGTGATGTGCTCCAGCAGACGCTGCACCAGGAACGCACTGCCCTTCGCAGGCTGTCCTTCACAGAATTCCCCGCGCTCAACGAGCAGCGACTGAGAAACCTCCGAGAGTTCCAATCATTGGAATCCGAACGCGCGGAAGTGGTGAAGCAGTTTGCCGAGGTGTGGAGCCTTCCTCGCGAGACCGTGACCTTGCAGGACGTGATCGATCGGCTCGATCGAAGAGAGAAACACGATATCGAGCGATGCCATGAGCGGCTCGCGGCGAAAGTCCGGGCGTTGCGTCAGGATACCGCCGTCAATGAGGTGCTCGTAGCCGGTATCCAAACGCTGTGCCGCAAAGCGATGCACCTCTCGATCGAAGCCCTCCCGGAACGAGGCACCTACTCGGCTTCCGGGGAATCTCAGCGCGCAGGGATCGGCGGCGCCATGCTCAGGCAGAGAGGCTAAGAGGATTATGGGACTCGACGGATTGCTCGATATCGGGAAAAGCGCCCTCAGCGCCGCCCAACAGGCGCTGACGGTCACCGGTCACAATGTCGCGAATGTCAACACACCAGGCTATTCCCGCCAGGAGGCGGTACTGACCGAACGGTCTCCGATCAACGGCAATCCGGGCCAGGTTGGAACCGGCGTCCAGGTCACGCAGATTCGGCGTATCGTCGACGGCTTCATCAATCGCCAGCTGACCGAGTCCCATGAAGTGTTGGGAGAGTTATCCATCACGCGCGACCAGTTGTTTCAGATACAGAACATCTTCAGCGATTCCAACAATCAGGGGATTGGGGCGCAGTTGAATGCGTTTTTCAGCAGTCTTCAAGACGTTGCAGCGAACCCCGCCGACGTCACACCGCGCTCGGTGTTGCTGGCTAAATCGGGTCTCCTTACCAATAGCATCACTCAGGTGGCCGGCGAACTTGTCGCCCGCCGGACGTCGCTGAACGATCAAGTCAAACAGACGGTCTCGAAAATCAATAGCCTGACCGCGCAGGTCGCGGACCTGAACAATAAGATCGTGTTGGCCGAGGCCTCAGGGCAAAATGCCAACGATGTGCAGGACCAACGCGATCAAGCGATCAACGACCTCGCCAAACTCATCGACATCTCGGTGATTGCGGGGGCGAATGGCGCCTTGTCGGTGTTTGTCGGGCGTGGCCAGGTCGTGGTCGAAAACAACGTGTCGCGCAATTTGGTGGCGGTGGCATCGCTCGAGAACGGGGGCTTGGCGAACGTCCAATACGATACGGGGAACACGAGGTCCTCGGACATCACCTCGCTCATTTCAGGCGGCCGGATCGGAGGGCTCCTGGCGATCCGCGACGCGATCGTCCCGGGGCTTCAAACGGCATTTGATAAGCTCTCGGCCAGTTTAGTGAACGAGGTCAACCAACTCCATCGCCAAGGATATGGGCTCGACGGGTCGACGGGGCTCGATTTTTTTTCGCCGCTCACCGTGACGACCCATGAGAATTCCACCAATCAAGGTAGCGCCGCCCTTGCGGGCGGACCGATTGCCGCGAATCGCCTGCTGACACTTCAGGACTATGAAATCAGATTCTCCTCCGCGAGCAGCTATTCCATCGTGAATACGACGACCGGAGCGACCATCAAGGGAAACTATACCGGCACAACGGTCAGCGCGCCGACCGTCGATGTGCCGGTGAACATCGTGACAGGAACCAACGACACCCTCACGGTCACCGTCGATGGAACCACGTCGGGAACGATCACCCTGGCCGGCGCCGCCTCGCCCGGACAATCCTATCCAAGCGGAACGGCCTTGGCGACTGAGCTGCAAACGAAGATCAATGCCGATGCAACCTTGCAGGCCGCAGGCCGTAGCGTGGTGGTGACCTACGATACGACGACCAGCCGCTTCACCATCACCTCGAACGCATCGACCTCGGTCTCCGCGGTCGATGTCACCGGGGGAACTGCGCGAGCCGCACTTGGTCTCTCCAGTGGAACCAGCACGGCTGCGTCAGGGACCTATGCCGGTCCACAAACATTCACGATCGACGGCATACAGGTCGCCCTGAGCGGGACGGTGGTGGCCAAGGACGTGTTCTCCCTCAATTCCTATAGCGATACGGCCAAGTCGATCGGCATATCGCTGACGAGCGCCGGCAAGGTCGCTGCGTCTTCGACCCGCGCCGGGGTTCCCGGCAATAACGCGACGGCCATCGCGCTGATCGCCTTGCAAACAACATCCATTTCCACCATCGGCAACACGACGTTCGGCGATGCCTATCGAGTTGCCGCCACAGGGGTGGGAGTGGCGGCGCAGTCTGCGGATAGTCGGCTCGATGCCCAAACCATCTTGCACGAGCAATTGGAGTCGTTCCGAGCTCAGTCCTCCGGCGTCTCGATCGATGAAGAGTTGGTCGACATGCTCAAGTATCAGCGGGTCTTTGAGGCGGCTTCCCGGCTTATCATCATTACGAACGAGATGCTGCAAACATTGTTGGATTTGAAACGGTAACGCGGGGCGACGAAGCGATGAGAGTCACCGAACAACAGTCCTATAGCATGTTGGTGAACAACATTCAGCGAGCCCGTGCGAAGGCGCTGGCCACACAGGAGCAAATTTCGACCGGCAAGAAGGTGGTGAAGCCGTCGGATAACGCCGGCGCCTTCGACCGCATCGTGGCGACCAAGTTATCGATGACCAAGACGGACCAGTATCTTCGCAATCTTGGCGTGGCCACGACTCGTCTCAACCTGACCGACAGCGCTTTGAGCAGCGTGACGACTGCCCTCGGTAGGGTCAAAGAACTCGCCGTACAGTTCGCCAACAGCACGAACGGTCCTGCCGATCGAGCGATCGGGGCGCGGGAAGTCAAACAACTATTTCTTCAGCTTCAAGAACTCGGAAACTCTGAGCATGCCGGGGGGCAATCGATCTTTGCCGGCACCGGCCGCCATGGGCGGGCGACGGGCGTCGCCATTACCGCCCCCATCGCTCTGACCGGCGGTACCAATGATTCGCTGGTGGTGAAGGTCGACGGGACCCTGTCCGGCACGATTGCACTCGGAACCGCCTCCCTGAGCGGCTCCGGATTGGCGTCGCTCGTGCAACGCAAGATCAACACCGATCCTACGCTCGTGGCGGCAGGGAAAAGCGTGACGGTGACGTTCGACACCGATCATCTGATTATTGCCTCTGACGATAACGGCCTGCCGTCTTCCGTCGAAGTCACCGGCGGCAGCAGCGTTGCCATCCTAGGCTTCAATGGCGGCAGCACGACCAACGGCGCCTCCGTGTTCGCCATCCGCGCTGCGACCGGTGCCGGCCTAAGGAATACCGGCAGCGCCGTGATCTCGCAGGGTACCGTGACCAACCCGAACGCCGTGACGCTCAACGATTATCTGGTGAAGTTCAGCGCCGCGACCACCTTCGATCTCTACAACGTCTCCACGGCAGTGGGCGTGGTGGCGAACAGCACGAATACCGGCGGCGCGGTGAGGAGCGACAGCGGCGTGCTCGATCCCAGCCGTGTGACATTGGACAATTATGAAGTACGAGTGAAGAACATCTACACGGTGACGGCAGGGATCAACGACGGGATTCGATTCGACCCAGGCACCGGGGCGGTCACGGCAACATTGGCCGCGGGAGCCTATACCGGCGCAGAATTGGCAACCCAGATCAAGACCGCTCTCGAGGCGGCCAGTGGGGCAGAGACCTACAGCGCCAGCTTTGACGAGATTACCGGCAAGTTCGGTATCACGAACGATGGGGCCAATGCGACGGCGTTAAGCCTTTTGTACTCCGACACGACTTCGACGGCCCGATCGTTACTTGGCTCATCCGGACGCGATCAAAGTCCCATAGCCGTCGGTGCTACGGTCATCAGCGATGTGGATACGACTGGGTTGGCCGGGGTATCCAAGCAGTTGAACGTGTACGACACGACCCTTGCGACCAACATCTTCGACATCACCTCGGCGAACAATACCCTGATCGTCAACGACGACGGAGGCACGACGGATACAACGATCACCTTGGCGACCGGCAGCTATACGGGCGCACAACTGGCGGCCGAACTCGCCTCCAAGTTGAATGCGAGCCGAAACGTAGCCAATACGGCGGCCTACACGGTGGCGTATGGGTCTGTGACGGCCGGCCGGATTACGATCAACAATCCTGCAGGCAACACCAATTCACTCCTCCTGAGGTTTGGCAATGCAGGCTCCACTGCGGCGCAGATCCTGGGCTCGGGGTCGGCCACTGTGACGGAGACTGTCGGGGCGTCTGCTTCCACGCTGAACAACGATGCGGGCTACACGAACTATCTCTCCGGTGCGAATATCGACTTCGACGGACTTCGGGTCGTATTGCAAGACGGGACGAGAGGACCGCGCAATGGAGACGTGTTCGCTGTCGCGCAAACGCGGAACGTCGTACTCTCGAATCAGTCCTATGTCTCCGGCGGCATGATCGAGGCAGAGGGTGTGCGTTTCTCACTCAGAGACGGCGTGGCGGCTCCGGCGAGCGGCGACCTGTTCAGTGTTCTGACCGGAGTACAATACCAGGGCGACGACGGGTTGCAGACCATTGAAGTGGGCGACGGCCAAACGGTCAAGACCAACCAGCCAGGCAATCAGACCTTTACCGGCCCCACGATCGACCTCTTCGCATCGGTGAAGAGTCTGCATGCGGCGTTGAACGGCAATTATGGAGGCGGCATTCAGCGAGGTTTGGCCGGTGTCGATGTGGCCGTGGATCAGGTCTCGTCCGTTCAGGGAGAACTCGGCGCGCTGTCCAATCGTCTCGCGTCGAGCAAGGCCAGCCTCGATGAGACCAAGGTCTTTCTCTCGAACATTCTTTCCACCAATGAGGATGTCGATTTGGTGGAAGCGATTTCGAGCTTGACGCTCCAGCAGCAAGCGATTCAAGCAGCAGGAGCGATATTGAATCGTATCTTCGAGAGTTCTCTTCTCAACTTCTTGAAATAAGACAGCCGGCGTTCAAGAATTGTCGAAAGAGGCCGATACCATACATGCGGTCGGCGTGTATTTTCTCGGACTCCTGGTTGCTTGAGGAACGCGCAACGTGCACCTCGAAACTGAAAACGTGCAAGCTGCGGCATGTGCCAAGGAAGGCGTCAATGTTGGTTCTTACGCGGCGGCGTGGAGAAGGTGTCACGATCGGCCCATCCATCCGGGTGGTCGTGCTCGGCATCAAGGGTGGTCAGATTCGTTTGGGAATCGAAGCGCCCCCTACGGTCGAGATACACCGAGAAGAAGTCTGTGCCAGAATTCAAGAAGAAAACCAATCGGCAGCCTGTACCGGGGTTGTTCCTCTCGACGCCTTTCGGCGTCTCCGTCTACCGGACACCGCTCAATCGGGTGAGGCGTCAACATGAAGTTTCTGTCGACTCGGTTCGGTGGGCTGGAGGTTTCTGATGGTTCCATCCTGACGTTTCCATCCGGCATCCTGGGATTTCCCGACTGGAGCCGCTACGTCATCCTCGACCATGACACAGACGCGCCGTTTAAGTGGCTCCACTGTGTCGAAGAACCGAGTCTTGCCTTCGTCATCCTCGACCCAGCGCTGTTTGATGCGAATTATCGGGTGGAGATCACGGCTGAGGTCTTGGCGGAAGTGAAAGGAATTCCAGCAGACTCATTGACGCTAGCCGTGATTCTGACCGTTCCGTCCGATGACCCGAGCCGTATTACGGCCAACCTTCGCGGGCCGCTCCTCATGAACCCTCACACCAGGCTATGCAAGCAGATGGTTCTCCCTGACGAGTATCCAACCCGCTATCCGATCTTTTCCATACCGAGCGCACGCCGGTCCTCACAGACTGAGTCGCTATCAGAAGCGATCACTGCCTGAAAATCTCTCGTGAAGCGTGAAGCGTATCTCATTATTCACGCGAGACTCGCGCGACTTGCGCGAAAAGCGGGACTGGTGAGGTGGGTGATGAAGTTCTGAGCTCTTGGTTCTGAGTTAACAGGCTGTGGAAAAACTCAGTTTACGCTCAAATCCTGCTGTGTTCTTACGCGTGGCGTTGACACATGAACAACTCGCAGGATGCTCAAAAAGGCTGTCCAGGAAGGCCGAAGCGAGCGAAGAGGCGAGGCGTACGTTTCGGTACGTTGAGCCTCTGAGCGATGCGAGAACGCCGCTGGCGGACTTTTTCAGCATCCTGTTAGAGGCGGATAAGAAAGCCGAGACGGGGGAGAGTTCGAGGTCCGAAGTTCCCCTAACTCAGAACTCAGAACTTCGCGTCGTGCCTGTCGCGCACGTCTTACTTGTCTCGCTCACAATTCAAGTGATTTTACGCGGCAGGCCTTCTGATGTCGCGTTGGCGCCCGCGGTGCACTTCCAGAATTCGAACAAGGCGAAGCACTGCAGCCTCAAGTTGGATGTAGATCATCGGGGCATCGAGCAACGTCCCGAGCCGTCCAAGTGCTTCCAACTGGCCGGCGGCCAAGACGACTTCCGGCGCGCAGAGATTCCCGGCGATACCTTTCAAGAGGTGGGCGGCGTGTTCAATGGCTTGTGAATCCTTGCCGGCCAAGATGGCACAGATGTTCTCCAGCATGGGCTGATAGCGCTGGAGAAACAGCTCGATCAGGTGATCCGACAGTTCACGATCGTCTCCGATATTGCGTAACATCGCGGTCCTATCAAAGATCATCGGGTTGGATTCAGCGCTAGGCTCTGCGTTGGGGTCTGTAGCAATGCCGTCATCCGTGGCCTGCGAATGCCGGGATACCGGAATCCACCGATCGAGAGCTCTTTTGAGTTCCTCTTTCCGTAAGGGCTTCGTCAAATAATCGTCCATCCCGGCGGTGAGACAGCGCTCGCGATCTTCCTTCATGGCGTTGGCGGTTAGGGCGATGATTGGAATATGACGTGCCACGACAGCGTCGTGCGAGACAGCTTCCTGATCGACCGCTTCACGCCGGCGAATGCGTTCGGTTGCCTGGATTCCGTCGAGGAGAGGCATCTGACAGTCCATCAGAATCACGGCATAGGAGCCACGGCCCAATGCGGCCAGTGCGTCGTGACCGTTTTCCACGACGTCCGATTGGTAGCCGAGTTTCTCTAACAAGCGAACGGTCAGTTTCTGATTGATGAGATTGTCTTCAGCCACCAGGATGCGCGGGCCCGGTAGTGTTTCTGCGAGGGTATGCCGTGTGATGGGCGGGGGGGCAACCGCTCTTGGTTTCCCTTCACTCACAAGCTCTGACAATCCCAGCACGCTTCTCAAACAGTTGGAGAGTTGATCGTGACGGACTGGTTTGGTGAGATACGCGACGAGCCCGGCTTGGCGTGCCAGTTCCGCATGCCCTCGTTGAACGAATGAGGTGAGGATCACGAGACGGACGAGCGATCCAACAGGATGGGTCTTCAGTTCTTTGGCGAGTTGTAATCCATCCTTGCCTGGCATCAACATATCGACGATGGCCACATCGTAGAACAAGCCGGTTTCCGCTCGCTGCTCGATCAGCGCCATGGCTGCGGTGGCATCTGGGACTTGATCGTCGACCATGCCCCATCCTGTGACCAGGTGATGGACAATCATCCTGTTCGATTCATTGTCGTCTACGATCAGTACGCGACGTCCGGTCAAATCGGCCGACGGCACGATGGCCAAGGGGGATGGCGTTTGTTTGATGAAGTGGGCCGTGCACCAGAATGTGCTGCCATGACCCGATCGACTGGTGATGCCCACACTGCCGCCCATTTGTTCGGCGAGCTGCTTCGAAATCGCGAGTCCTAAGCCAGTCCCTCCATATTTACGAGACGTGGAGCTATCAGCCTGGGTAAAGGGTTGGAAGAGTCGTGCTTGTACCTCCAGGGGGATACCGATCCCGCTATCGGTGACTTCGAACCGGACGACGACCGCGTCGGCCAAGTCCTTCTCTAGAAAGGCCTGAACCGTCACGTCGCCCTGTTCCGTAAACTTGATCGCATTGCCGACGAAGTTCGTGAGAATCTGACGGAGTCGCCTCGGATCTCCGCGGAGACCGGCCGGCACGGCCGCATGCACCAGACCGGTGATTTCTAGTCCTTTAGTCTGCGCTTGCTCCGCAAATTGACCCAAGACATTTTCCACCGTCGTGCGAAGATTGAAGTCGATACATTCCAGTTCCAGTTTGTCGGCTTCGATCTTGCCGTAGTCAAGAATATCGTTAATCAAATTCAGTAAGGCCTCGCCGCACTGTCGAATCGTTTCGATATAGGAATGTTGTTCCTCCGAAGGCTCCGTATCCATCAATAAGTCCGTCATCCCAATGACTCCATTCATTGGGGTGCGCAACTCATGGCTCACGGTCGCCAGGAACGACGCCTTCACGCGAGCGGCATTCTGTGCTTCCTGGAGCGCCTGATCCAATTGACGGTTGTTGTTGCGAAGGTGTTCGGCTGCCCGGCACAGCTCCTCTTGGGCCGCCTTGACCTCGGTCATATCCACTGCATACCCTCGGACCAATTGATGAGAAGGGACTGGGCAGAAAATCCACGTAAAACTTGCCTGAGGTAAGCAGACGTCCTTCCCCCGTATCTCCTGTCCTGATTCGAGACAGTGTTGAACGAGTTTCGCTAACTCACCGGGACACACGGTGGGATATCCACCGGTATCATAGCCAAACCGCTGCAGGAGTTGAGTCATCGCGGGATTCGCATAGATGAGATTCGCATCGGAGTTCATTTCGATAATGGGAGAAGGACTTTCTTCTGCCACGCGCGCCAGGCGGTCGTAGTCTTGCTGCAGCTCTCTCTCGCGAGTCAGATCGCGGAGCGTCAACACTCCGCCGGCGTCTGTGCCGGTCTCCAGTGAGACATAGCTCCATTCAACCGGGTGTGATTCGTGTCTGAGCCCAGTGAGCGTCGCCTGGGCTGCTTGTATGGGGCGACGATCGAGAAGGGAGTCTTGAATGCGCATTGCGATCATGTGGCTGGCTGTCCCAGATGGCTGCAGTACGACTTCCTGAAGTTCCTTCGATAAGCAGGAATCCGCCGATCGACCCACTAAGCGGGCGGCTTCAGCATTCAGAGACAGTATGCGGAGCGTGCTATCGAGCAGCAGGACTCCGATCGGGAGCGTATCTAGTGCCGCATGGTTCATGAGGCGGTCTCTTTCTGCATCCCGTCAAGATAGAAGGCCACATTCACTCGCTCATTTTGGGGATCCAGTACCTTCGCGATGGTCCGTGCCGACGCCTCCGTTGCCTGGGCTCCGAGATCGACGCGAATTGGCGTGAGATAGGATTCCCCCCGTGGCCCAGTGATCACTTTCACGACGGGCTTGAGTCGCTGCGTCGTACTCATCCCTACCACCACGGCCTGTTCCGCCGTGTTCAATAGCACCAAGCTGCCGATCGGATACACCCCCAGACTGCCGATCATGGATTGAATCAACTCCTTCGAGCACTGTCCTCTATCCCCAAGGAGTAACAGCTGACGGACGGCATCGTGCGGTAGCATTGCTGGACTCGCCCCCCGGCGGCTCACCATGCCGTCATAGAGGTCTACCAGGCCGACCAGTTGGGCCAAGACTGAGAGGGAGCCTCCCTTGAGTTTGTGAGGGAACCCGCTTCCATCGATGCGCTCATGGTGTTCCCCGACAATTCGGATGACCGAGTCACGGTCCTCTTGTGCGCCCCGCAAGATCGTCGGTCCCAACACAGCATGCAGCTGCATCATCTCGCGCTCTTGCTCCGTGAGGTCGTGGCTTTTACGGTAAATATTCCGCGGCAATCGGCTGTAGCCGATGTCGTGCAATAACGCCCCCGCGCCGAGCGTTTCCAGCTCGTTCTCCACCACCCCATGGCGATGCGCCACAATGAGGGAGAGGGTGCAGACATCGAGCGCGTGCGATGCCATCGTGCGGTCGAGCCGTTGCATCTTCTGGAGAAAGAGAAACGTGAGCATGGAGGCGCTGTCGTTCAGCACACGCGAAAGCACATTGCCGACGATTATTCGTAACGAGTTTGACCGAGGTACGATTCCCGCCTCTAATTCTTCAAACATCCGTTCCATCGAGCAGATGGCTTCTCTGTAGGTTGTTTGGGTGGCTGCGGCATGCATCTGTGCATTCGACGGCGAAGCCACCTCTTCCTGCGTGACAGACGGCTGCCGCTGCGCTGCTGTTATTTCTGCGCTGTAGGCAGGCTGAAGAAGCTCTTCTGACAAGGCCGGCTTCACCTCATGGCTCGGAGGGGAAGGGACCGCCTGCTCCTGCGTGATAGATGGTTTCAGCGGGTTCGCATGTTTCTCCGCGCTGTCCGCTTGAACTGTCTTTTCAGATGAGGTGCCCTTCGAGTCCGTTGTCAGGACTGCGGCTGGTTCCTGATCGTTCGGCGATAACGGCACGTCGCCTGACGGGACAGGCTCGGCATCGAAACCTCGGCTAGGGTCGATCTTCACCTCTTTGATGCCATGCCGTCGGAGGAGATCAATGTCCTCCTGGTGGCGGATAAGGCGTTTATGGAAGAGAAAGGGGGTCTGATACCAAGGCAAGTCCATCTCAACCATGAACATCCCCGGTTTGAGTTGCTCGATGGTGATTGTTTTCACATGTGCCATTGAAGAGGTTTCAGGATGTGTGCATACAGAATTGCCGGACAGACTGATCGTGCAGACTCCGCTGTGAGCGCGCAAGTCCCAGCATTATGTTATCGGGCTACATCGAGGTGAACTTGACAGGGTCGAAGAACATTCCGGCTCAGCCTACTGTATCGGATTCCAGTCCGCCGGACGCGCATCTCCCCTCAAGATTCTTCCTTCTGCGCCGATAGAGTCCGACGGAGTCTGTTGTTCTTCGATACCACTCGAACACCGCCGACTTACACCATCCGGAGGACGATGCGAAAACGGATTTCCATCGATCAGCTGAAAATCGGGATGAAGGTGGAGAAGCTTGACCGCTCCTGGCTGGCTACCCCGTTCTTGCGTCATCGTTTCACGATTACGTCCTCCGACCAAATCGCGCAACTGCGCGCCGGCGGAGTCCAACAACTCGACGTCGAGTCTGACGACGATTCCCAGGATTCCGCCTCCTGCGCGCCTGCTGTGGCGGCGGAGGCCGAAACCGTTCAGCCGATATCGCCACTGCTGGGGCTCGAACCATCGGCCATTCCGTTTGCCGAGGAACTACCCGCAGCAAGACTGGCCTACAAGGCCGCCAAATTGGTTATTCAACAGGCCATGGAAGACGTGAGGATGGGGCGTGCATTGAACATGGAGGCGGTCAGCGAAGTGGTCGAAAGCATGGCGGACAGTATTCTCCGCAGCCCTGATGCGCTCTCCAGTTTGACGCGCCTGAAACAGTTCGATGAGTACACCTTTTTTCATTCCATCAACACCTCAATCCTGGCGCTGTCGGTCGGGAAACATCTCGAATATGGGCGCACGCCATTGCTTCAGTTGGGAACCGGCATGTTGCTGCACGACATCGGTAAAACGCTAATTCCGATCGAGATTTTAAACAAGCCGGGGCGCTATGAGGCCGATGAGTTCGAGATCATGAAGCAACATGTCTTGCGTGGGGCAGAGATACTGTCGAACACCACCGGCCTCACCGATCTATTTCTGAAGCCGACATTAGAGCACCATGAGCGTGTAGACGGGACCGGATATCCCCTTCGACGATCCAAACCAGAGCTCAGTCAGTTCGGCCTCATTGCCGCTATTGTGGATATCTACGATGCCGTGACGAGCGACCGTTGTTATCACAAAGCCAAAACGCCGCACGAGACACTCCAGCTTCTCTATCGGTTGGGGTCTCAGGGTCATGTGGACGGCGTGCTGGTTCAGCAGTTCGTGCAGGTCCTGGGGGTCTATCCCGTCGGGTCCTGTGTCGCGCTCAATACAGGCGAAACGGCGATCGTCAAGCAACTCAATCACCAGGCCACATTGCGCCCCCTGGTTGTGTTGGTCATGGACGCAGCCAAGCACCGGCGATCCGCCCCTGTCGACCTCGACCTTGCCGCGCAGCTTCAAAAACCAAATCGAACGATCGTCTCGACTCTCGATCCCGAGGCTGTGGGGATCGATCCTCGAAGCTATCTCGACAAGGATGCCGCATGATGGAACCGGAACATGCCCCCGCACATTCGTCGATTCTCATGGTCGGACTATCGCTTCAGTTAGTCATCGGGTCCGCTCAAGGGACAGTGACCTGTGGCTCCACATTACTGGGCTGGAAAGAGCGGGATTGGCTGATTTGCGAATGGCCGTTTCATTTTGGGCAAGCCGTATCCTGCGAAGCAGGCACTCATTGTCTTGTCCGTTATATGCTGGCCGGCAAGCTCATCGGGTACGAAACTGAAGTCCGCACGACCCAGATCTCACCGGTCCCGCTTCTGTATTTGGCGTTTCCTCAGACCATCGAAGAAGTTCATCTCCGTAAGTATGTGCGTGTTCCCAGCAATGAACCGCTGCTCCTGATACAGGTCGATGGAAACGGCGCTGTACGCGCCGCTTCACAGGGGAGCCCGACGATAGGCGGCCTCGTGCAGGACCTCAGTGTGGTGGGCTGTCGAGTGCTGTTTCAACAATCGCATCCAACCTTGTTCCTGGGCTCCGTTGTCCATCTGGAATTCGAGTTGATTGGAATCGGGCACGTGACCAATCTGACGGGCGTGATTAAGAATGTGGCGGAACATAAGCACACCATAGCCATCGGCGTGGAGTTTCGCTTCGACAGGAAGGAGTATATCGAGTATCGCGGGTGGGGAGGCAGCGTGCAGACAGCCATAGAATACGCGGTACTGCAAAAGCAGCCTGTGTTGGGTCTCGCGTCGATGACGGTGTCTGAATCGGACTAATAGGGTGGGAAAGAGCCTACGCGATAGGCTCTTTTCTTTGGACGAGATACGCGTCAGGATCCACGCTTCATGGTTCCATGCCCCTCTGTGCGCCTCCTCTCCTGATCACCCATGTCCTGAAATCATCTTGCCTCCCCATCGGCAACCGTTGCCTAGCGAGCGCGGTGCGCAGAGGGCCATTCCGACAAAAGCCGCAATATCCGCGCTTCCACAGACTGTTCCCTGCGGCATGCGAATTGAATCCCTCGTGCATGTCTTCTGGCCGCGGGGTGTGGGCAGTGACAAAGTACGGTCATATCAAGCGCTCAAGTTATGTTCAGTTGTGTCGATAGAGTAATCATTCACTGTATGAATGGTGGCCTGTGGTGAACACTTCCCAGATGTTTTATAGACCAACCCCCGCAAGGCGGGAACTGCTGGCATTGTGGTTATTAGCTGAAACGAAACAGATCAGCCAGCACGAACTGGGCAGGCGAATCGGCGTCAGTAGCGCCATGGCGCATAACTACGTTCAAGCGTTAGTGGACCACGGGTATGTCATGACGCGCGGCGAGACGAATCGGACCATGCGCTATCTCGTGACGGCCACAGGCCGCACGCGCTTGGCCACATTGATGCGGGCGTACGCGAGTGAAATCGCCCGCATGTATTCGATTGCCAAGACCGAAGTAGAAAAGCGGCTCCACCAGCTATGGCAAGAAGGAATCCATGCGGTCGTGGTCTTCGGGGCAGCGGAGACGGGAGAATTGATTTATAGCGCAGTGAAAGCCACACCCATGCGTATCGTCGGCTGGGTCGATAACGATGTTGCGAAACATCGGCAACGTTTCGGGGACCTGACCGTATGCGCGCCCGACATCATTGAATCGTGTTGTCCAGATGCCGTGCTCATCGCCTCCTCCGGCAAGACGGAGGACATCCATCGGCAGCTGCGCCATCTCTCGAAGAAAGGGATCGCCGTTGTCACCCTCTGAACTCACCCAGCATCAGTATCGAGCGGGGATCATCGGTTTGGGGCAGATCGGCAATCTGTTCGATGAGGATCCCAGGCGGAAGGAGATCTGGACCCATGCGGGAGCCTACTTAGCGTTGCCCAATGTCATCCTGGCAGCCGGAGCAGATTCGGATGAGGATCGTCGCCGCCGTTTCCTGTATCGCTGTGTTACGGCGACTGCCCACAGGGATTACCGGTCTATGTTGCAAGCTGAACATCTCGATGTGGTGAGCATCTGTGCCCCGACCGCGCTGCATCACGAGATGGTCCTTGCCGCGGTGCAGGCCGGAGTCCGCGCAATCTTTTGCGAAAAACCGCTGGCATCGACGCCGGCACAGGCAACAGAGATGGTCGAGCGGTGTCGGGGAGCCGGCGTGCTATTGGCCGTCAACCATACGCGGCGCTGGGAGCCTCTCTATGTCCAGGCCAAACAGCTTCTGGCAGAAGGAGCCATCGGTCGCCTTGAAGCGATTGTCGGATACTATCCCGGCAAGGTTTTCACGATGGGCACGCACCTGTTCGATCTCATGCGATTCTTCGGGGGGGACGTCCAATGGGTGTGCGGTCAGTCGGCCGATATGTGGATTGCGTCTGACGAAGAAGAGAACCTCTCCGGACAAGTGCAATTCCGTTCCGGTGCCACAGGCTGCATCGTTTCAGGGTGGGACCGGACCAACCATGTGTTCGAACTGGATCTCTTCGGCAGTGCCGGCCGGTTGCGTCTCTCCGGAGACGGAGCCGCCATGGACCTCTGTCGATTCGAAGAAAGTCCGCGCTACTCCGGCTATCGAGAGCTTGCGCCGGACGCCAGGATCGGCGGCGTTGTCCCCGACGGGCTATTCCAGGCCAGTCGTCTTGTGACCGCGATGCAAGACGTCATCGATTGTGTCGGCAGCGGGAAGCAGCCGGCCTGCAACGGGTTGGATGGCCTCGCGGCGCTGGACATCGCCTATGCGCTTCGCGAGTCGGTTCAGCGCGGTAACAGTCGTGTGGAGCTGCCGCTTGTGAATTGTGAGCGAGACAAGCAAGACGTGCGCGACAGGCGCGACGTGAAGTTCGGAGTTCTGAGTTCGGAGTTCTGAGTTTCTGGAACTTCGGACCTCGAACCGTCAGCCGTCTTACCCGTCCTGCTGTTCTCGCAATTCTCACGCGAATAACGAGATACGCGTCACGGTTCCTGAGAGCGGTTTTTCAGCACCCTGCTAAACAGAAGGAGGATTCGCGAGTGAAGAGCACAGCCATAGCAATCAAGTTAGCGCTTCTGGGAGGACATCCTGTTCGCAGCAAGCCTTTTCCTCCGTACCCTATTATCGGGGATGAGGAAAAGAAGGCGGTCATGGAGGTTATGGATTCCGGGCATCTCTCCAGTTTCTCAGCCAGTCGGCCTGGATTTCTGGGAGGTCAACGGGTCCAAGCGTTTGAAACCGCATTTGCGGCGTACCATTCGATGACCTATGGAATCACCTTCAATTCGGCAACTTCCGGCCTGCACGCCGCTGTTGCCGCCTGCGGAGTGGGCCCCGGCGATGAAGTCATCGTTCCTCCCTACTCTTTTACGGCCACCGCCACCGCCGTGTTGCACCACAATGCCATTCCCGTCTTTGCCGACGTCGACCCGGTGACGTTTTGTTTGGATCCCCGCTCCTTCGAAGCAGCGATCACGCCACGCACGAAAGCCGTCATTCCCGTGCATCTGCTCGGCCATCCTGCGGAAATGGATGAGATCCTCGCCATTGCGCGCCGGCACAATCTCAAAGTGATCGAGGATTGCGCGCAGGCTCCTGGCGCGACGTACAAGGGCCGCCTAGTCGGCACCATGGGAGACTGCGCCGTGTTCAGCTTCCAGGAAAGCAAGAACATGATGACCGGCGAGGGCGGGATGTTGATCATGAACGATCCAGACTTGGCTGAACTGGCGCGCATGGTGCGCAATCATGGTGAGACTGTCATTGCCGGAGAGGCCCGTAAATATCTGGCGCAGACAATCGGCTGGAACTACCGGATGACCGAAATCGAGGCGGCCATCGGTTTTGTCCAATTAAAGAAACTGGATGGTCAGAATAGTTGTCGGCGTGAATTGGCCCGGTATCTGCTCGATCGGCTTCCGGTTGTGCCGGGACTCCGCTATCCGGTCGAACCGGAACAGAGCCGGCACGTCTATCACGTGTTCGGCATGATCTACGATGAGCGGCGGATCGGCATTCCTCGGCAACGGTTCATTCAAGCGCTTATAGCCGAAGGCATTCCGGTCGGGTCCGGCTATCCCAGGCCGCTCTACCATAACCCGCTGTTTCAAGAGCGGATGGCGTACGGGAAACAGGGGTGTCCCTTTACCTGCCATCTCTATCAAGGGACAGTGTCCTACGCCAAGGGCCTGTGTCCCGTCGCAGAGGATCTCTGCGCACAATCGGCCCTCTGGACTTTTGTCGCCCGCCCTCCCGCGACGACCGCCGACATGGACGACATCGTCCACGCGTTTGAAAAAGTGCTCGAGGCCATTCCCGAACTAAAGGAGCAACACCATGACACGATCGTCTAGTGAGTCTAATGGAGTCATCGGCGTCATCCATGCGCGAGGCGGCTCTAAGCGCATTCCGCTGAAGAATATCAAGCTGCTCGCGGGACGGCCGTTGATCTCGTACATGGTGGAGGCAGCGGTGGAGAGCCGCTTGTTAGCGCGCGTGATTGTGTCGACCGATCATCCGGAGATTGCGCAAATCGCCCGTGAATATGGGGCAGAAGTGCCCTTCATGCGTCCAGCCGACTTGGCGGAAGACGTCGCCTCCGAGCTGGTCACTCAACATGCCGTCCAGTTCATCGAAGCACAGGGCTGTTTCGTCTCCATCGCCTTAACGATGCAGCCCACGACTCCATTCTGCACGAGCGAGGACATCGACGCTTGTATCGCCAGGATGCTGGAATCGGACTTGGACACGGTCTTTACCGCATGTGAAGTCCACGAGCGCCCGGAATGGATGTATCGCCTCAATGGCACGCTTGCACTACCCTTCACCGGCACTCTTGTGCAGGGCGATGCCGGAATTAGTCAAAAATTGCCGAAACTGTATATTCCAAATGGAGCGGTCTGGGCGACCAGACGGTCGGTTTTGATGGAGCAGAATCTCATTACCGGGCCGCATAGCGGGATGGTGATTATGTCACGCGAGCGGTCAGTCGATATCGACGAGTCGGTGGACTTTATGACGGCAGAAGCAATGGCACATGAATTTCTGAAAGTGAGGGCCTAAGTCATGGCGAAATTGATCGGCAATTATACCGTGCCGGGACAGACCGTGGAGAATGCGAATCCGACTCAGGTGGATGCGATAGAGCGTGAGAAGCCCGAAGGGGCGCATCAGGCGACGGTATCTGAGTTCGAACGTCGCGCGATGGCTCATCTCGGAGGGAGCATTGCGTTCGTCATGAAAGGCAAGAACGTGCTCTGGAAAGGGGACAAGACGACAAGCTCGAACAAGGGGAGTGGTGATGAAAAGTAGTCTGGATCGAGCTTGCCTGGATCTGGTCGCCCAAGCCACCTTTCAGAAGACGGCGGAGATCGGGTTCCAGCACGCAAAGCAGAATCTGCCCTATATGAAACAGACGGTGCTGGATTTGCCGCATACCGGCTCTGAAAAAGGCGCCTCGGCGATCAGCATGGCGGCGGGACCGAGCTTGCATCGGCGCGGGACGATCCAGACCATCAAGGATCTCGACTATCGCGGAACGTTGGTCGTCGCCGATGGGGCGATGGGTCATTGCCTGCGGAACGGCCTGATTCCCGATTACGTCGTGTGTGTAGACCCTCACCCGACCTGGATCATCCGCTGGTTCGGCGATCCGGATCTGGCCAGGCGGGCGGACGACGATTACTTCCGCCGGCAGGATCTGGATCCGGCGCTCAATACGAAAGAGCGGGAGCGCAACGACGAATTGATCCGGCTGGTCAATGAGCATGGGTCCAAGATCAAGGTCATCATGGCGACTTGTGTAGCGCCGAACGTGGTCGCCCGCTGTCGGGAGGCCGGTATGCCGCTCTACTGGTGGAATCCGATTTGCGACGACTATGACGCGCCGGGCAGCCATACCAGGCGTCTGTATGACTTGACCGGCATGCCCTGCATGGTGACCGGGGGAAACGGCGGTGCATCCGCCTGGATTTTTGCCAATGCCGTTCTGCAGAAGTCACCCGTAGCATTCGTCGGCATGGATCTCGGTTATGCCCCGGGCACGCCCTTGTCCAAGACGCAGTACTATCACGAGCTGATCAAAATCTACCCGGAAGACCGGCTGAGCGAGGCCTACATCGAGGTCTACAATCCGAACCTCAACGAAACCTGGTACACCGACCCGACCTATTACTGGTACCGGCAATGTTTTCTGGATGTGGTGAAGCAATCAGGATGGACTGCCTACAACTGTACGGAAGGCGGCACGTTAATCGGCGACGGTATCAAGTGGATGGCGCTGGATCACTTTATCAAAGAACAGCAGAGACGCGATCAGCCGTCAGCTTGAGCTGATGGCTGAAGGCGAGAGCGAAGGAGAAGCATATGGCAAAAGTTCTGATCATTAATCCCGTGGTTCGCGCCGAAGACGATCCCCGGCATGTGCCCTACGGATTGGCGCTGCTCGCAGCGGTCGCGAATCGAGAGGGGCATGAGATTCAGGTGTTCGACGCCAACGGCTGGCGACCCACCGACGAGGAACTCATCGATGCCATCACAGCGGATACCTGGGATGTCATTGCCACCGGCGGGATTACGACCTCCTATGGCTACATGAAGAAGACGGTGCAATTGGCCAGGCAGTACGCGCCGGATGCGCTCATCATGATGGGCGGAGGCGCCTTGACCGCCATGCCGCGGGACATCATGGGTTTCTG
>JBBRRK010000056.1:0-19156 GCA_038200765.1 Nitrospirales bacterium | reverse complement strand
AGGGCAATCGCTGCCGGGGTGAGGCCTCTCTCCAGTTGCGTGTGGATCATCGTCCGTTCTTGAAGACTCAACTGTGTGTAGATATTTCCCATGCAACATATTCTCCCATACATGTTGCACTTGGTTTTTGAGCGCGCCAAGCATATTCACAGATGGAAGCCCTTGGTTATTTCCGGAGTTTCTGGGGAGGGGAGTAAGTACTGGGATTGCCTAGGGATTCCCGATGGCGTTCCGGCTGTGCTGCTCAAAGAGAGACTGCAGGGCTCTGCCAGACTTCACTCAGTACATCACATGAATCAGGGGGAGGCAAGATGAAAAAGTTACTGCTGAGTCGAATCGGGGCTCTCATGCTAGCAGGCTGCGTGGCAGACGGGCGTAGTCCTAATGTCGGGTTCGGGGTATCGATCGGAGGTGGTGCGCCGCCACCGGTTATCGTCGAGGCCCCTCGCAACGGTCCTCCACCGTGGGCTCCTGCTCATGGGCGACGAGGGAGGGATGCCCGATACCGCTATCACTACTATCCGTCGAGTGGCGTCTATTTCAATGTCGCTACAGGGAGCTACTTTTATCTGAACGGGGGCAATTGGCAAATGACCATGGCGCTGCCCGCCACCGTGATTCTTGAATCGAACGACTATGTCAGTCTTGAGTTGGAGTCTGATCAACCCTACCGTTACTACGATGAGCACAGGGGCAAGTATAGGGGGCACGGTCATTACAAGAAGCATAAGCGTGGGGATGGGGATAGGGGTGGAGGTGGAAAAGGGCGCGGGAAAGATAGAGACAGGGATTAGTTGCGGCTTTCTGATAGCAGACTGTGGGGTTCAACAGGGCTGCGCTTTGATCTAACAACATGAAAGCGCAACTCTGTCGGTGGAATTGCACGCAAATTTTCGCGGGTAATGCGTGCTATTGGAGTCTCGATAGATATCGACGGGGAGTCAGTATGCCAGATGGTTCTCCTGTTACCTCGACAGCGGAGAGATACGATCTGCCGCAAATGAATGACCAACAGACGGCCACAACGATTCTGGCGCTTGAAGAGTGCATTGAACAGTACATCGCTGAGTGCCGCGTCCGTGTGGACGGCTTTGTGGAACGGCACTTCTCTCTGCAAGAAACCATCGCGCTGCAGAAACAGTCCCTCGTGAGCAACCTGCTGTCCCATCCGGTCAATGCCCTGTGGTCCATTCCGTCTCTCTTTTTGAAAAAGCTCATCGAAGTTCCTACGAAATTGGGCTGGCGCTCTGGCACCGGCCTAATGACTCTTGTACCGACGGGTTTCAAAACGCGGTATCAACGGGAAGTCGAACGGCTGATTGCCACGGAGTTACTGGATTGGCCTTGTGTGAGTGGTGACCGGCGGGCCTTCCCAAATGGGCTGCTCGAATGCATGAAGCGCCACAAACAGGTGGGCTCCCTGCTCGCATCAGGCTCACTTTCGGACGATGCGCTGAGGGGACTTTCCGATATCCCCCGTCTCGGTGCCGAACATTCCGCAGGCCGTATCGTGGTGTTAGACACTGCGGCGACGGTGTTGACGCTGGCGACTGGATGGCTCTTCTTCGGCGATCACTCTCTCGGCATCTCAGGAATCGGCGGGTTGATCGCCAGGAATAGGGCCAAGGAGGAGGCGGCTTCCACGTTTATATTCGGATCGAGTCTCGGATCGGCATATTACTCAATCTTTCCGCCGAATCCATCGTACTGGCAAGTCACGGGGGTCACGCTCATTGTTGGGCTTGCTGTCACGGTGATGAGCCTTCTCGTCGGACTGGTGAGCGATCCCTGTCTGAAGCGGGTGGGTTTCCAGCATACAAGGCTGGAAATGTTGATCGATGCGGTGGAAGATAGCTTGCATCGACAAGTACGAAAGCGTCTGAAGCCTGCCCTCAAGCAATTGGCGGCATGATGAGCAACGTGTTATGGACCCGGCTGTTGGGCAATTCTGGGGTTCCCTTCCGGAGAAGAGTTTCTTATGGAGGATGCTCAAAAAGGCTGACCAGCAAGGCCGCAGGCGAGTCGAAACCGGAGGCGTAGCCTCTGGGCTACGTTGAGGATTTCGATGAGCCGAGAACGAAGCTGGCGGACTTTTTCAGCATTCTGCTGGAGGCTCACCCGTATCGATCGTTCTCCCAGGGAAACCCACTGTTCGAATAGCCCCGCACTTCCCAGAACCCCTTTTCATCCTTATCTGAAAAGGTAATCTCCTTCACCCACTTGGCGCCTTTCCAGGCATAGCGCTTCGGCACGATGACTCGCACCGGTCCCCCATGTTCCTTCGTGAGGGGTCTGCCATTCCATTTGTAGGTCAGGAGCACATCCGTATCGTCGCAGGCGTCAAGCGGCAAATTGGTGGTGTAGTCGTCGTACGACTTGAAGAGGACGAACTTCGCTGAAGACAGTGGTTTCACCACGGACAGGATGTGTTTGAAACTGACTCCTTCCCATTCGTTGTCGAATCGGCTCCAGCTCGTCACACAGTGGAAGTCCGACAGGTTTTTGAATTGAGGCTGTGCAAAAAATTCTTCCCATGTCCAGGTAACAGGGGTGGTCACGGACCCGCCGATGGTCAAGCTCCATTCGGTCAAAGGGACGTCAGGTTTGAAGCCCAGATCCAGCACAGGCCAGGTCTCGACCAGATGTTGTCCCGGTGGCAGGCGAGCGTCTCCTTCGTAAAACACTTCCCGTTCTTCACCGCCACGCCTGGCCTTCGCCCACTGTTCTTTCGTGTTGGTTAATCGACTTGATTCATCCATAGGTTGGCCTCCCCGTACAGAGTAGGACAAGAAGGTCGTGTCTTACAAGTCCGAGTCCACAGAAGAGGGGGCCTGCGTCGCATAACTCATTTAGTGTAATCCCAAAATGATAATGTCCGCTTTCACCACGATAGAAATGTCCCAGAGTGATTTCACGAGTATGCGCGCGCTGGCGATCACGCTCAGCGGGGTGCCCTTCGAGCACCGCTTCGACCACGTCGTCTTGCCCTACTCGAACTGGGAGACCGGGGCGAGTGGCTGTTCGGAGAGCGTCGAGGCGCTGCTTATGGGGTTTCAAGCTGCCGTGTGGGAACTGGGACGGGTGCCCGCGGTCCACCGGACGGACAATCTGTCGGCGGCCACTCACGCCTTGCGTGCGGGGGGCCGAACCTTCAACGCGTGCTCTGGGCGGGTCCTCGGACATTAGGGGGTGCGGCCCGAGACGAACACCCCGGGCCGCGGCCATGAGAACGGCGATGTCGAACAAGCCCCTCACCGCTTCAAACGCGCCGTCGAGCAGGCGCTGCTGCTCCGGGGACAGCGCAACTTTGAGAGCCAGGCCCACTAGGGGGCGTTTCTGCAGGACATCCTGGCGGGCCGGGATCGAGGCCGTCAGCCGAAACTCCAGGAGGAACTGCCGCAGATGCAGGGGCTCCCGCTTACGCGGCTGGAGGCGTTCCAGTTCGTGCAAGTCCGTGTCAGTCGGTTCTCGACGATCCGCGTCAGCCCCAATCTCTATTCCGTGGCCTCGCGGCGGATCGGGGCGACGGTGGAGGTGCGGCTGTATCCGGAGCACCTGGAGGTGCGCTTCACGCGGCTCGCCGAACGGGATGCGCGCCGCTCGGTCGTGATCACGAGCAATCTGGGCTTCCGTCAATGGGATCAGCGCGTCAAAGATCCGATGACGACGGCGGCCGCGGTGGATCGCGTGGTCCATCATGCCGTGATTCTCGAACTCTCGATTCCCAGCTACTGGGCACAGGCCGCCAAGGCGAGACGTCAAGCCCCACCCGGAGCCGAAGGCACGTGACCTCGCGAGGGCCCTGGGAATAAATGTGAACCAGACGGCACCGACGGAGTCCGGATGGCTCCTTCAACCGAAGGACGGACCCCCTCAGTTCTAATTGTCGCCAACCCTCAAATCTAATTGACTCCGTACAACGGGCACCTCTATCAGGTGCGGACCACTGTCCGAACGACCCACGTCATCATGGTCGAAGAACGGGTGGAGGGGACGAGGCGGATCACCCACAACGGCCGGTCGCTCACGGATCAGGCCATTGTCGCGCGCCCGCAGCGCCCAGTCACGCCGACACGCGCGCATCCGTGGCGCAAACGGCTACTGCTGACACGCGACACACATGAGGCAGCGGCCATTATCTAAACCGGACATTTCTACTGTGGCTTGACACCTGCAAGACGAGCTATTGATATCTCACGAGAATCCTCTTACCCTACACAGTTCCTACATAGGAGATGATCATAGCCTGACAACGAACGACCATATTTGCACCTATCACATGTGATTGGAAGGAGGCCTCATATGACCATTCGTAATCTGGTGGGCAGAGGCCTGCCTCGTCTTATTCTTGCTATCGCGGCGAGCGCGCTGCTGGGGGCCGGGGGTGGGAATCAGTGGCACCGCTCCGGCTTCCGCCTATGAAGTGTGGCTCACGGATCAATCCGATACGGGGAAAGAAAGCGGTGGCTTTCTCTATATCTATGACGGTGCGGCCCTCACGGCGAATCCTGCTGCTGCAAAACCGGCCGTCACGATCGATCTCTCCGGCGAGATCAACACATTTTGCGAAGCGGCGACAAAGAAGCCGGTCCGACGCCCGCATATGCTGTTCTTCAACAAAGACCAGGATCACGCAATTCTTCCCTTCCTGAGCGGCCATGTGCTGCTCATGGATGCCAAGACGCGTAAACCTGAGGCCTGCTAGTCAATGGGAAAGAATGCCCATGCCGCCTGGCCGACGCGCGATCAGAAGATGGCGATTACAGCGAACATCATCGATAAAAAATTGGCGCTTCCGGGTTTCCCGTGGGTAGGCCAAACGGCTAGGATGGTCGGCCAAGGAGGGACCGACCATGCACGACACCGCGCTGTATCAGTACCTGCTGGGCCTGCAGTCGCCGTGGACCGTGAGCCGCGTGAACCTGGATGTCAAAAGGCAGTGCGTGGACGGCTGGGCCGAACACCTGGAGGACGCGACGTGGGCGTGCTCTCACTGTGCCCAGACGCTGCCGCTGTACGATCATGCCGAGGAGCGGACCTGGCGGCATTTAGACAGTTGCCAGTTCCAGACTCACCTGCACGCGCGTATCCCACGGGTGGCCTGTGGTGAACACGGGGTGGTCCAGGTCGTGGTGCCATGGGCGGAACCCCGGTCGCGGTTCACACGGCTCTTCGAGCGCCTCGCCATCGACGTGCTGAGTCAATGCGACGTCAGCGGGGCCACGCGGATCTTGCGGATCAGCTGGGATGAGGCGTGGGGGGTGATGCAGCGGGCGGTCCCGCGTGGTCGCGCACGCAAGGAGGCGCGGGTCGTACGCCGAATCGGCGTCGACGAGAAAGCGGCGGCCAAGGGGCACACGTACCTGACGCTGGGTTGCGACTTGGACGAGGGCACGGTGGAGCATATCGCCGAAGACCGCACGCAGGAGAGTCTCGACGGTTACTACGCGGGGCTGACACAAGCGCAACTCGACGGTATCGAAGCGGTGGCGATGGATATGTGGGAGCCCTACATTCAGGCGACCTGGGCGCGCGTGCCTGAGGCCGGGGAGAAGATCGTCTTCGACCGGTCCCACATCATGGGTCACATCGGCAAGGCGGTGGACACGGTGCGCAAGCAGGAGCACCGTGCACTGATGGCGTCAGGCGACGAGACGCTCAAGGGCAGCAAATACCTGTGGCTCTATAGCCAAGAGAACGTGCCGGAGCAACGGCGAGAGGAGTTCGCGGCACTACGGCGCCTGGAGCTCAAGGTGGGACGGGCGTGGGCGATCAAAGAGGCCTTGCGGTGTCTCTGGCACTACGTCTACCCGGCGTCAGGCTGGAAGTTCTGGAAGCGGTGGTACTTCTGGGTAACGCACAGCCGGCGGGAACCAATTCGCAAGGCCGCGGAGACGGTCCGTCGGCACATCGAGAACATCCTGACCTACTACCAACATCCAGTCACCAACGCGATGAGCGAGGGGCTCAATAGTAAGATCCAGAAGATCAAGAGCATGGCGTGCGGCTTCCGCAACATCGAGAACTTCAAAACGGCGATCTACTTCCACGGCGGAGGACTTGATCTGTACCCATGCTAAACCCGGAAGCGCCAGAAATTTGTCCGTATTTGGACCGACTATGCCGCTCATACATTCAAGTTTGATCCTGAAAAGGATGTGGTGAATCTTGCCTTGCTGGAGGGAGGGGAACGCCCGGATACCTCGCCCATATGTCCAATTACCGAGTCATCCAGTCGCTATGCGTTTGTGACGTTGCGGGGAGGGGGCTGTTGGTAGTCGATGTCACCACCACGCCGATGAGCCTTGTGGCCTTGCTCAACAATAATGAGATTCATCCTGCCGGCTGTGGTGGCATTCAGGTCGGCGGGACGATGTATGTCAATTCCGATGGCTGCTGGCCGGTCGCGCCTCTTTCTTATTATGATGTGTATGCCCTCGACCTCTCCAACCTTTCGAAATCTGTTTCAGCTAAGTTAGTGTCTCAACGGGGCGACCAATTTGCCGACTTACACGGGATGGCGGCGGTCGGACGTTATGTCTGGAATGCCGACCGAGCAGGAAACAATATCGAAATCATCGATACGCTCTCAAACTTGAGCGAGGGCTCGATCGACCTCGTGACGGACACGAATAAGGATTCGGCTCCCGATCTCCTGGAGAGCGCGCCGGACGGCGAATGTGGATGAGATGCAGATATCGATAAGGAAATTGCCGCTACGACATGGCACCTATCGTTCAGGCTCTGTGAGCGCTCGTCTCGCGTTCACGGTGTCGTGCCTCATGCTGGGAGCATGTGCGGGAGTGGGTTTGAGAGGTGATCTGCCGACCGTCGAATTGGTGGATCTCTCGCGCTATGCCGGCACCTGGTATGAAATTGCGCGGCTCCCGATGTGGTTTCAGCGTCATTGCATCAATTCCAAGGCGATCTATTCCAGCCGTTCTGATGGGGCAGTCGGCGTACACAATGAGTGCGTGACTCAATCCGGTGGAGTTGAGCAGGCAGAAGGAGTGGCGACGGTGGTCGATGCTAGGACGAAGGCGAGACTTACGGTGGTATTCGACAACTGGTTCGCTCGACTGTTTGGCTCATCCCGCGAAGGGAATTATTGGATTCTCGATCTCGGTCCAGAATATCGGACCGCGATAGTGGGGACTCCGGATCGTCGATATCTCTGGATCCTATCCCGGACCCCTCAGCTGGAGGAGACCACCTATCGGCGTTTGGTCGAGCGGGCCCAGCAGTTGGGTTATCCGGTGTCGGATCTCATTAAAGCCCGACGCCCTGCCTCATCGTGACTGATCGTCAGGTACTCGTCGCAGGCATCACAGTTCATTCACCTTGGAGAACAGAGCATGACCTTGACTGCCTACAATCATGTGCCGGTTCCTTCGTTCATGTATGGCACAGCGTGGAAAAAAGAGGCCACGACGCAATTGGTACAACTAGCCGTGGGGGCCGGCTTCACAGCCATCGACACGGCTAATCAACTGATTCATTACCAGGAAGCACTGGTGGGGGAAGCCCTGCTGGCCCTTGCACAGCAAGGGGTCACGCGAGATCGACTCTTTCTTCAAACCAAGTTTACGCCGACGAATGGCCAGGACCATCGCACCCCTTACGATGCTTCGGCCAATCTCACTACCCAAGTGACTCAGTCCTGCGACAGCTCGTTGGCTCACTTGCACACCGACTATCTTGATTCGTATGTCTTGCACGGGCCCTATCAGCGGCAGGGATTGGGCGCCGCGGACTGGGAGGTATGGGCTGCCATCGAAGGACTCTATCGATCCGGGAAAACGAAGATGATCGGCATCAGCAATATCACGGCTGAGCAGCTCACCCAGCTCTGTACCCGAGCGGCGGTGAAGCCCATGATGGTACAAAACCGCTGTTATGCGGCACTTGGATGGGACAAAGAGGTGCGGGAGATCTGCCGGACTCACGATATCATCTATCAAGGCTTTTCGCTGTTGACCGCGAATCAAGGAATTTTTTCAGAGCCAGCCATTCGGGCCATCGCTCAACGATTAGGGGCTGGTCTCGCACAGGTCGTCTTTCGATTTGCGATACAGGTCGGGATGCTCCCCTTGACCGGCACCACGAACCCGCAACACATGAAAGAAGATCTCCAAGCCGAACAGCTTACCCTCACCGACGACGATATGCAGGTGATCGAAACGATCGGGATGTAGACTGGCAGGGTGCTGAAAAAGCCCGCTAGCAGGCTGTTGACAAACCCCTTCTGCCCCCGCAGCGTTTATGATAAGAGAGGTGTCCATCAGGAGGGCCACGCCCATGATGGGCACATGCGATCCGCAGCCATCGATGTTCGCCCACATCAACCGGGAGCAGTGTGTGACCGCCGATCACCCGATGCGGAAGATCCGGCCGTTGATCGACACGGACCGGATTCGGACGCTGTGCGCCCCGCTCTCTGCCGAGACCGGACGCCCGTCGATTCCACCCGAGCAGCTCTTTCTGGCGCTCCTGGGCGTGACCTCCGAGCGAGCCTTGGTGCGCGAGCTGACCGGGAACTTGGTCCTCCGCTGGCTTGTGGGGCTGGATCTGGATCAGACGCCATGGGACCACGCCACGTTCTCGCAGAACCAGAAGCGGCGCGTTACGGAGAGTGGCCTGCTCGAACGGTTGTTTGATGAGACCGTCGCGATCGCCACCAAGCAGAAGCGGGTCTCGCATCAGACAACCCTCGATGGGACCCTGGTGCAGGCGAATGCCTCGCACAAGCGCTTCATGCCGAGTGAGGTCTTCCTGAAGCCGGAGGAGTACAAGCAGCGGATCCGGTCGCTGGATCAGACGTCGAATCAGGACCCAGGCAATCCCACCATCACGTTTCGAGGAGCGCGGCGCTCGAACCAGACCCATGTCTCGACGACCGATCCCGACGCCAAACTGGCGAACAAAGGGAATGGGACGGCAGCCATGGTGGGTTATACGGTGAATGGGCTGATGGAGAACCGGCATCGGCTCTTGCTGGGGATCAATGTGGCGTCGTTCCGGGGGCCGGCACCAGAGACGGAAGGTGGGCGGGACTTGATCGATACGTTCCATGAGAAGCACGCGCTCCGGATTCAGACGGTAGGCGCGGACAAGGGCTATTGTGCCAAGCCCTTTCTGACGGCCCTCTTCCGGCGGCGCATCCGACCACACATTGCGGCGAACACGACCGGGCGAGAGGCGGTGCATCAGCGGGTGAGACGGATGGGCCGGACGGTGGGCTACGGCTTGTCGCAGCGGGCGCGGAAGAAGATCGAAGGGCTGTGGGGGGAGGCGACATGCTGGCACGGCTTCCGGCGTTTCCGCCGACGCGGGCTCTGGTAGGTCCGAGATGAGGCCTACCTGATGGGCTGGCTGCTGAATCTGAAACGGCTGGCGAAATTACTTCCGGCTCCGGTCTAGGGGGGAGCCGTAGCGACTGGGGCATACGGGGACGGGGGAGACCAGGAGATGTACGGCTCAGACCCCATGCCTGACAGGCAGACCATCAAACATAGAACTGAGTCCGTACCGACAATGCGGTGGAAACGTTTCAAAAGGCCAGTTTGTCAACAGCCTGCTAGCTTAGTTCTCGCATCGCTCAGAGGCTCAACGAGAATTGTTCTGAAATCGGAAGCATCGGGGAGCTTTTCCGTTCGCCAAGATCTATTGCAAGGGCGAACGGCCCCACGAAGTGCGGGACGTACTTCCTCGCCTCTTCGCTCGCTGTGGCCTTGCTGGACGGCCTTTTTGAGCATCCTGCTAAAGGGCTATGAGGGGAGTTCGGTCAGTCGAAGGGTGTAGAGGTACTGGTAGAGCCCTTTACGATCGATCAGTTCGGCATGGGTGCCGGTTTCCACGAGGCGTCCTTTATTGAGAACGAGGATGCGGTCGGCTCGTTGGATGGTCGTCAAGCGATGAGCGATGACAAAGGTGGTTCGGCCCTTCATGAGTTGTTCCAGCGCCTCCTGGACGAGTCGTTCCGACTCACTGTCGAGCGCAGAGGTGGCTTCATCCAACAATAAGATCCGTGGATTTTTCACGATGGCTCTGGCGATGGCGATGCGCTGCCGCTGTCCGCCCGACACATTGATTCCCTTTTCCCCCACAATGGTCTGATACTGGTCCGGAAAACTCATGATGAAGTCGTGGGCATGGGCCGCACGGCTTGCAGCGACCACCTCTTTCTGAGTGGCCTTTTCGTCTCCGTAGCGGATATTGTCAAGAATCGTCCCGCCGAATAAGATCGTCTCTTGCGGAACCAGTGCGATCTGCCGATACCAACTGTCCATGGTCACTTGGCGAAGCTCGTGCCCGTCAATGGTGATGTGCCCCTCAGTCGGATCGTAGAATCGATGGAGCAAGTTCATCACGGTTGTCTTTCCGGCTCCGGTGGGCCCGACGATGGCGACCAGTTCGCCTGGCTTCGCCTCGAACGACACATCTATCAGGACCGGTTGGCGTGGATCGTAGGCAAAGCCGATATGTTCAGCCCGGATATGTCCTGAGACGGGTGACAGCGTCGTGGCTGTGGGGGAGTCGCTCACTTCGGCGCCTGTGTCGAGAATTTCGAACACCCGTTGAGTGGCGCCCTGCGCCTCCCTGATCTGCGCGAACACGCGGGCAGCGGAACTGAAGGGGCCGATCAGAATTCCGGCAAAGAGGACGAATGCAAAGAGATCGCCCGGCGACACGCTCCCGTCGATGACCTGGCGTCCCCCATACCATAACACCGCTGCCGCAGCAGAGAAGGTGAGGAGGCTGATGACGGGAATAAATACCGCCATCACGCCGGCCTTGGACATCGTCAATGCCAAGGTCTGTTCGACTTGTGCGGCAAACCTGGTCTCTTCGCGCTGTGTTTGGACAAAGGACTTCACGATCCGGATGCCGGAGATCACTTCCTCGATCAAGGTACTCATAGCCGCGGTGTGATCTTGAATCGAGGTCGAGAGAGATTTCAGTCTTCGCCCGAAGACCTTGGCCACAAGGACCAGCAGAGGGAGCAGAACCAGGATCAAGAGGCAGAGCCGCCAATTCATCATCAGCAAGAACGTGATCCCTCCGATGAAGGTCACGAGCTGTTTCGCACTGTCGATCGGCGTTTCGGTGACGACAGACTGGATGACCGTCACGTCGTTCATGAGCCGTGAAAGAAGTTCGCCGGTTCGACGGCGAGCAAAGAAGCTCACCGATAAGGTATGCAGATGTGCAAAGAGATGTCGGCGGAAATCGGCGATGATGCGCTGAGAAATCCATGCAGTCAGATAGCTATGGCCCATCGAACAGAGCCCCTGCAGGATGACGAGCCCGAGAAAGACGGTGATCATGTCCGTCATTCTGGACTGGTCGTGCTGCACGGTGATGATGTCCCACAGGGTGCCGGCCAACCGCAGCAGGGCCAGATTGATGGCGGCGACACCCATGACCAGCAGCCCTGCGAGCACCATGCGGGACAGGTAGGGCTTCAGGAATGGGAGAAATCGCGAGAAGGTGGACATGATAAGGGGCGATCTTAGCAGACTGCAGAAAAACTATTATATTGGCCCGCAAGGACTATTGATGATCTACACGAGTGCCATAACAGGAGAACAGTCCCACGGCATAGTCGAGTGAGACTGGCGAGAGGAGACGAAATCCAATCTGTCCACGTCGCGCCTTTCTCGCATGTCTCGCGCTTCATGCGCCACGTTCTGTGGCTGACGGCGGACTGTTTCAACATCCTGTTCGAGGAGGTGGCAGCGGAAAACCGAGAAAGAATAGCAGGGTGGGACGCAAGCCTGAGATGTAGGCAACAGCTACAGTTCTGCGATGGACTCGATCAGGTTCTTGTTAATGGCTACGAAGTCCGAACGATCCTTGTCATCGATCAGCACGTCGGTGAGGCTGATAAAGAGACGTTGCTCTTCGTTGATCGCATCGGACACGCGATTCCGCATGGGAGGAATGAGAAAATCGCCAACGTAGACGGAGTTCACAGTCCGGACGCGGATGCGAACCTTTTTGCCTTCGGGCACGGACCCCTCCTCCCCCTTCTCGGGTGAGCCTAGCTTTTACGACGTTCAAACTTTTGACGCCGGCGCAGCTTTTTGTACTTGTGCTTGCGCATCTTTTTACGGCGTTTTTTCAGCACACTGGACATGCGTTATCTCCCCTACAAGAGGCGGAGTGTAGAATTTTCCGCGGCAAATTGCAAGCGCATCGACGGAATATATGATCCCACGATGAGATTATCCGTTTTTGGCACAGTGGAAATGTTCTCTTCGTTGCTAGACTGCTGGTTTTCAGACGGAGGTAGGATGGGCAGAGAGGATAGGGTCATCATGGGCGTGAAGTAACTCGCGGGTGCATGTGATTAGCCATACGATGGAGAAAATCTGATATAGGTCAAGGCGACGGTGCTCCGTCTCTATGCGTAGCAGTATGGGGCCTTTGGACTGACGCTGGCAGCCGAGAAGCTGGCTGAGTGTCACGGGATCTCGATCAGGGATGAGACCATGCGGCGGTGGCTGCGAGAGCGAGGGACCGATCATGTCACACGGCGGAAGCGCCTGCACCGGACGTCGCAGGAGCGGAGGGCTCATGAGGGGGAACTTATCCAACTGGATGGCTCACATCATGACTGATTGGAGGGCCGGGGCCTCTACGGGTGCTGATGGACTACATTGACGATGCGAGCAGCCGGGTGTGTGCACGCTTCTATGTGTACGAAGTCACCACCTCGGTTATGGTTGAAGAATGGGTAGATGGGACGATGCGGATGACCCAGAAAGACTGGCGGCTCACGTATCAGGCGATCGTCGCGCGTCCGTTGCGCGTGACGCCTCCTCCCAAGATCGCGCTCCCGCAGCGCCCAGTCACGTCGACACGTGCGCACCCGTGGCGTACACGGCTGCTGCCGACACGAGAACATATGGGGCAGTAGACATCACGTAACCCGGATTTGTCTATTTGTGGCTTGACAGCTCATCGACGGAATAAGTTGAGCATGCGTGGGCCATGGTCGAACAGGTTGGGGACTTGCGATGTGATGTGGTGAGGGTCCGTTCACAGGCTGCTTGACCTGCCTGATACTCGTTTCTATACTGCCCTCAGCATGCCCCCATACAAATTCCCACAGTTTCCCGTCTTACTCCTACTCAGTTCGATGTTGTTGATCGGCGTCGGCTGCGGGGGCAAGACGATTCAACATCCAGAAGATCACGAACGGTACCTCCGTATCGATCGGGCGGTGGAATCGCTTCGCCAAGCGTATGTGGAGAAAGATTCGTCGGATCTGGCCTCGCTCATGATGCCGCTTCATCAGCTTGAGCAGCTGCGGGAAGAGGCCCAGAGCGATTTTGAGACATTTCGTGCCATCACGCTAGACTTCGCGATTGAGCGCATTATGATTGATGGGGACAATATTGATGTGTTCGTGCATTGGCAAGGGCTGTGGAGAAAAGACGCGGACGATCCGGGTCTCCGTCAGCGAGGCCATACGAAATTGCAGTGGGTCGGCACACAGTCGATTCTGTTACGCGGGGTTCAGGGCGATGTTCCCTTCGGTATGAAAGCTCGGCAGGCCACGATCGACCCCACACGTTCTCCCAAGAAGAAATAATCTATGCCGTCTCGCCGACCTCGTGTTCCTGTACAGGCCGATTTCCTGGTCATTGGGAGCGGTGTCGCCGGTCTGCGCGCAGCGTTGGCGTTGAGCCGCGCCGGCCGTGTCATGGTGCTGACAAAAGGACATCCGCTTCAGAGCAGTTCGATCCATGCACAGGGCGGGGTGGCGGTGGCGATGAGCGAAGAAGACGATGTGGGCATCCATTTGACCGACACGCTCAAAGCGGGACACGGGCTATGCCGGAAAGAAGCCGTGCGAGTCCTCGTGGAGGAAGGACCTGCTCGAATTCAAGAATTGATCAGGTGGGGGGCCAAGTTCGACAAAGTCGGCGGCAAGTTCGCGTTCGCTCGGGAGGCTGCCCACAGCCGAAGCCGCATCCTGCGCGCGCGAGGGGATGCGACGGGGAACGAGATGGTACGAGTGTTGATTGCCGAGGTGAATCGACAGGAGCGTATTCAGCGATTGGATCATCACTTTACCGTAGACCTCGTCGTGGATGGCGGACGGTGCTGTGGAGCCGTTGTGCTGGACGAAGGGTCTGGCCGCCAGTTCGTGCTGCCGGCTCGTGCGGTCGTGCTGACCACCGGCGGGGCCGGGCAGATCTATGCGCGGACGACCAATCCCCCGAACGCCACCGGTGATGGAATGGCCATGGCACTGCGCGCCGGTGTGGTGCTTCAAGATATGGAGTTCGTGCAATTCCATCCCACTGCACTGTATTTGCCGTCGAGTCCGTCGTTCTTGCTGTCGGAGGCGATGCGAGGCGAGGGTGCGCAGCTGCGCAACAATAAGGGAGCCCTGTTTATGCAGCGGTACGACCCCTTGGGGGCGTTAGCACCGAGAGATATTGTGTCGCGGGCCATTTTGGCGGAGATGGCGGCGACAAAAGCGCGTCATGTCTATCTTGATGTCACCCACTTGGGGGCGGAGTTTGTGAAGCGGCGTTTCCCGACGATTTATGCGACCTGCCTTCGCTATGACATTGATATCACGGAGGAGTGGATCCCTGTGTCTCCCAGTGCGCATTATATGATGGGCGGGGTCTGGACTGATTTGAACGGTGCGACGACGGTTCCAGGGCTCTTTGCTGCCGGGGAGGTGGCGTGTAGCGGTGTGCATGGAGCGAATCGTCTGGCGAGTAATTCCTTGCTCGAAGGATTGGTATTTGGTGCGCGCGCCGCCTCGGCAGCCGTGGCGTTTGCCGACCGACAGGAGCCTCTCGTACTGTCGTTTCAGGATGCCACGCTCCGAGCGGGCCAATTCGGTGCATTGGAGGATGCGGAAAAGTTGCGAAGCTCACTCAGACGAACGATGTGGGAGCAGGTCGGCGTTATTCGATCGGGGGAGTCGCTGATCCGGGCCTGTGCGCAACTGTCACGGTGGGCCCAACTCGTGACTCAGCCGTTTGCAAGCCGAGCCGCGCTGGAAGTAAAAAACATGGTGCAGGTGGCGCAATGCGTCGCGGAAGCGGCGCTGTGGCGAGAGAACAGCGTCGGGGCCCATTACCGAGCTGATTTTCCAGAGGCCAAGCGGGCTGGTTGGCAGCAACATAGTTGCCTGTCGAGCGGAGAAGTGGTTAGCGGGAAGAGTGTTCAGAAGAAATCGCGAGGGTTGCTGTTGTCTCTGTAGGGCCGTATCGGCTGACCGGACGTTCCATGATGACGCCATCGCGGACCAGGAACGTGCGGTAGTATCGGAGGACCTTCCGAACGTATTGCCTGGTTTCATTGAACGGGGGAAGTGCCTGATAACGGTCGACCGCATTCTCTCCGGCATTGTAGGCTGCCAGGGCCAGCGGTAAATTCCCATGGAAGCGGTCGAGCAGTTGGCGTAAGTACTTGGTCCCTCCGCCCACATTATCATCCGGATCATACAAATCCCGCACATCCAGACGTACGGCGGTTTGAGGCATCAGTTGCATCAGGCCAATAGCGCCAGCGCGAGACACTGCCCGTGGATCAAAATTCGATTCAGCCTTGATGACAGCTCGGATCAATGCGGGATGGAGTTGGTGTTGCGAAGAATACCGACGAATGACTGGTTCGAGTTCTCGCTCGGACAAGGCGGCGTGGAATCCACTGGATTCGATCTCGATTTTCCGGTAGCGAGAATCCGAGGGGACATTGGTGAGTGAGATCGAGCCGTTGGGCCCAATAAACTGATAAATCTCTGCCGCAGTTGTTGGCACGGAGAAGGCCAGAGAGCTAATTCCCACGAGGACCGTTGTGGTCAATCCAATGGCTGCGTGCCGCCGGAGGGGTGTCATGATTAGAGAATAGATGTGGTGCATGGTTGCAACGTTACCAGTCTTCCCTTAGGTGTCAAGAAAATGCAGATCTTATGCCTGGAGGTGGGTGATAAATAGTGTAGGAAAACAAGGGGGCTTGTGAAGGGGGGTGCTGTTAGGGTTCTACTATAAGGTGCGCTCGGTTGGCAATAAATAGTCTCTGGATCTGCTGGGTGAGAAGTCCTGGCGTCCCCTTCCCCACCGGATGCCTGTCCACCATCGTGACCGGCATCACTTCCATACTGGTGTTGGTGAGAAAGCATTCATCTGCCTGATAAATTGCCTCGACTCCGAAATGCCCTTCGTCAACGGTGATCTGTGCCTCTTGTGCGAGGCCGAGCACAATGTCGCGCGTGATTCCGTCCAACAGGCCGCATGCAAGTGCCGGGGTGCAGAGTCGTCCGGCTCGGACGAAAAAAATATTGCTGACGGTGCATTCCGTCACATGCGACTCCCAATTGAGCAGGATGCTGTCGAAGGCGCCGGCCGCGATGGCTTCCCGTTTGGCCAGAATGTTATTCAGAAAGTTTGTGGCTTTGATCTGGGGCGAGAGGGCGCTGGGCAAGTTCCGTCTCGTCTCGGCAACGATCAGAGCCACGCCGATACGATAGAGCTCGGGTGATGGGGGATGAAGCAGTTTGGTCATGATTACTATGGTGGGGGTGGGACACAGGGCTGGATCGAGACCGATGTCGCCGGCCCCGCGGGAGATGGTGATGCGAAGGTATGCGTCGGTGTGTTCGTTCCCGACATCATTCCGTATCATCGCTTCGTGAAGGAGATCCGGCCATCTGTGCTCGGGAATCGGGATAGTCAGGCCGATCGCGGCTGCAGATCGTCGTAGCCGAGCAAGATGTTGGTCACACATGAAGATCCGGCTCCCATAGGAGCGAATCGTTTCGTAGACGCCGTCGCCGTAGAGAAATCCATGATCGAAGACAGAGACGACGGCCTCGTCATCTTTCACAAACCGATCGTTGAGATAAATCCACATTCTTACGTCTGTCGCAGTGCGCTGAAAAACGCCTGGGCCTTCTGGAGTGTTTCCTCGTACTCCTTGGCAGGATCGGAGTCGGCGACAATTCCGGCACCGACCTGTAAGTATCCTTTCCCCGCACACCATGCCAATGTTCGAATCACGATATTGAGATCGAGGTTGCCGTTCCAGCCGATGTACCCAAATGATCCGGTATAGGGGCCACGGCGTACCGGCTCCAGTTCCTCGATAATCTCCATGCAGCGGATTTTGGGTACGCCTGTGATGGTGCCGCCAGGGAAAAGGGCCTGAATTAGATCGAAGGGTGTGGCGTCCGGCTTCAAGATGCCGCTGATATGAGACACGAGGTGGCTTACGTGGGAGTATTGCTCGATGGCCATGAATTCATCGACCTGTACGCTGCCGAATCGGCAGACGCGGCCCAGATCGTTCCGTTCGAGATCGACGAGCATGAGGTGTTCCGCTCGCTCCTTTTCATTCGCAAGTAATTCGCCGATGAGGCGTTGATCGTCGCGTGCGTCGAGTCCACGTGGTCTCGTCCCGGCAATCGGACGCGTATCCGCCTGCCGGTCGTGCAAACGGACGAGCCGTTCGGGCGAGGAACTGATCAACGTAACATCGTCGAAGTGCAGAAGTCCTGAGAAGGGTGAGGGGTTAACAGCTTGCAACCGTCTATAGAGTTCTTGCACGTACGGCTGTCGATCTGTGCCGTCGTTGTAGTCGCTAGGAGGTTGCAGGGTGAATCGATGCGAGAGGTTGGCTTGGTAGATGTCTCCCGCTGCAATATACTCCTGGCAGCGTCGGACTCGATTCAGATAGGCCTCTCTGGTTTGGTCGAGGTGAAAGGCCATCTGATCGAGGGGGGGGAGAGGCTTCAGGGGAGCGGGCCTTCCGCTCAATCTGGCTTCACACTCGGCCACCCGGTCTAAACCTTCGCGATAGAGCTTTTCTCGGGGTTCTCCTAAAAACCGTTCCATTGGAGGACAAAAAATTATCTGTGGACGATCGGTTTGATGATCGACGACGGTGATAATATCGTATAGACCGAATTGCAGATACGGCAGCTGCAGATCATCTTTGGCCATGGATGGAAGCGTTTCGAATTCGCGCACGAGGTCGTAGCTGAGATAGCCGACGGCTCCGCCCCAAAAATGCGGCAGGCCTGGCGGAGGCTCTATGGGGGGGGCAGCGAGTAGGCGACAGAGGCTTCCAAAGGGATCTTGTGAGAGATATTCTCGTCCTTCGTGAGTGCGAAGGGCGGCCTGCCCTTGCCGTCCCGTCAGCACCGAGAAGGGGTTGCTCCCTAGAAATGAAAAGCGATTCTCACCACCGGTGCCTTTGCCGCTGTCGAGTAGGAACGAGGGCTGAGAGGGAGAGGCAATGAGCCGGTATAACTCAAATGGCGTCTTCCCTTGGCTATCCAGCGAGAAGACCAAGGGCTGTGGAGGCCCAGCAAGGAACGATGGTTGGGAGAAACGAGTCATGGGTGAACCGGTATCGCTTTACACCGATGTGCCGCTCACTATACGCTACTATGCTGGCCGCGTCACAGTGCATGGTCGGCTTGACAATTTGGCAGTGATTCTGCTTGAATTGCGCGCCCGCCATCGGCAGAGTCATTGCGTTCTGGGCTGCATTGCACTCTCCTCCGTGGGTACGACATGCCCCCTTCACAAGATCCATTGTACGCCGGGCTCGGCCAAGCGGTCCGGATCGCAACCGATCTGCTCGCTGCGCTGATTGTCGGAGGAGGGTTGGGCTGGATGTGTGACACATACCTCTTTGACTCCACGCCCTGGGGGATGGCCGGAGGTCTTATGTTGGGCGTCGTAACCGGAATCAGGAATGCATACCGGTCGGCGCAGCGGTGGCCGAAGACATAAACGTCGCTCAATAAAGAAAGTACGAAAGAGCCATGGAAGAAAGTCCGCTTCATCCGTTCGAACTTCACAACTGGGTCCAGATTTCGCTTGGCGGGTTGGATATTTCCATCAATAAAGCCGTGGTCATCATGTGGGTGGTCGTTTTCCTGGTGGCAGTACTCATGGTGATGGCAGGATCGGCGCGCAAGCTGGTGCCTGGCAAGTTACAGAGCCTCGCGGAGATTATGGTGGATTTCATTCGCGGCATCATCATGGATACGATGGGGAAAGACGGGATGCGATTTTTCCCCCTCATCGCAACCCTGTTTCTTTTCATTCTCTTCTGTAATCTTATTGGGCTGATCCCCGGCAGCTACACCGTGACGAGCCAGATTATTGTGACG
>JBBRRK010000055.1:0-19664 GCA_038200765.1 Nitrospirales bacterium | reverse complement strand
TGAGCAACGATCACTGCACCACACCGGGGCCGCTTCGTCAATTGTCAACTAAGCCTGACACACCCTCCCCTCGGCAGTGAAGGCCCGGCGCCGGAGGCCAAGAGCGGTTGGGAGGTGAATATCGATAATGGGTCAGGACCGGACTTCCGCGAGTTCGTGCTCTTCTATCATGAGATCGGCGACGAAGCGTTCCGTCCCCTGAACAAAAAGGGTGACTTCCTGCCGCAACGCGATCCGCTAACGGATGCCTATCGTCCAGGTGGCCGGGCGATCAACTATCGCAGCGAGCCGTTCGGCATCGATCAAATGCATTTGCAGCACGAGTATTTCGGATTTGAGGACGAATCGATGGCCTACAGTGCCTATACGTTTGGCGATACGCCGACTACGATTGCCCGTGGCTATCTGGGCGATCCGGTAAAGTGGCGGCTGGTTCATGGCGGGTCCGAAGTATTCCACTCACACCACCCACACAGCGGATCGATCCGTTGGCAGCGGAGCCCCGGCACTGAGCCGAACAACATGTGGGCGATGGGTCAGGACGGCCCGGTTAAGTATCCGGTCGTCCGGACCAAGTCCGATCGGGTGGACGTCGAAGTGATCGGTCCGTCAGAAGCCTTGGACCTCGAGCCGGAATGCGGCGGCGGTGGCTGCCAACATCTGGCGGGGGAATTCCTGTATCACTGCCATGTTGCGCACCATTATGTGGCGGGCATGTGGGGGTACGGCCGGTTTTACAATACGCTCCAAGTGGGTGCCGCACATACCGATAGCATGCCTGACCTCAGGGAGTTGCCGGATCGTCAGGGCCGGATGAGGCAGGGAGTTTCATCCGACAAGCTGATCGGGACGACGGTGGATTGGTTCGGGAAGACGTTTAAGATTGTCGACAAGAATCAGAAGACCAACTGGAAATCCGATCCGATCGTGGTGAACGTCAAAGATTGGGTCGAGATGTTTGTCCCGACGCAGGGTCAGCCTGGCCACACGAACGATGAGAAGGGCCAGATCATGGCCTACGATTCGACCGTGTGGGACTGGAAGTGGGATGGCAACATTGCCAGGGGCGAGCGGGAAAGCACTGCTAAGTACCCGAAGTATACTGCGGCGGCCAAGTGGGACGACAGCACCAGGCCTGCAATCCTTTTTGACCCGACGACGGCCAAGATGGCTTGGCCACTCTTTAAGCCGCACTTCGGCAAGCGGGTGCCGTTCTCGGCCAATCATAACGGCGCGCCCTGGTTGGAACCGATTCACCAGGATACCAATGGTGAGCGGACCTCTGAGCCCGCGATGCCTGGCGAGCAGGGCCGATGGAGTCTCTGCCCTGACAACGCCAATCAGAAGTTCTACAACATCCACTTCGTCCGCATGCCGATTACCCTGGCGAAAGCGCAGGGGAAAGAGCCGGCCATGGTGGACAAGGACGGCCTGATCTACGTGCTGCATGAAGAAGAACGTCTGACGAGGGCCAACGACGACCTCAAGCTGCCGGCGGTCATTCGTGCCAACGTGTACGACTGCGTGGATGTGTTGCTGACGAGCGAATGGGACGACGACGATTACACGAATTTCCAGTCGTCCAAGATCAACATCCATCCGCACTTTTTCCAGTTCGACACAGGAAACTCGGATGGCGTGATCTCAGGATTTGAATATGAAATGTCGGTCCGGCCGTTCACCATGTGGGGGAAGAAGACCAAGAATGGGTTGCCGGCGCCGATGGTGGCGAAGCTGAAAGAGGTCGCGAAGGCTGGCGCCAAGTCCATCAAGATTCAGATGGCGCCGGGCGCCTCGGCGTTCCATGTCAACACCGAGTTGATGGTCGGGATGGACTGTTTGGAGAAGGGTAACGACCCGACCGCGTCTCTGCCGCGGGACAAGAGCTGTCAGGAAGTGGCTCGTATCAAGGACATTAAGGGCGATGTGGTGACATTCTTCAAGCCGTTGAAGCAGAACCACCCGGCGGGCGATCTCGCGTCGCCGGAGTTCGTGCGCTATCGGTGGTGGGTGGATGTCGACATGGGGACCGTGTTCTGGCACGACCACGCATTCGGCGCGACGACCTGGCCGCATGGCGGGTTCGGCGTGACGATCGTGGAGCCGTTCGGGTCTACCTATCACGATCCGAAGAACGGGAAGCTGGTGTACAGCGGTCCTATTGCCGATATTCATAGCACCGAGCCGATCGGGGCCGGTGTGAGCGGGAGTTTCCGTGAGTTGATGGTGTCGATCCACGACACCGTTCCGCATACGGTGAACACCATCGAGGCGGGAAACCCCCCAGGGCAGCCTCTCGAAGTGGCGTTGGAAGCCGGAAAGACCGTGTCCTTTCAGATGCCGGACAAGATCATGGCGGCGCCGAACAAGTACATCAACGGCGGGACACATACGACCGGCAGCGGCTTCAACTTCCGTGCGGAGCCGTTTGCACAACGCCTGTCCAACAATCCGGATACGTCACAGCTGTTCAGTAGCGCGATCCATGGAGATCCTGGTACGCCGTTGCTCCGTGCGTATACAGGAGACACCATGGTGTTTCGTCTGTTGCACCAGCTGATGAACGAATCCCATGTTTGGACCATTTCAGGCCATACCTTCCTCACGGAACGGTATGCGGCAGATGCCAATCGAAAGAACTCGATTCACGTCGGGATTGCCGAACGGTATGACCTCGTGAGCAAGGCCGGAGGATTCCAGGGCATGCCGGGCGACTACATCCACTTCAATGGCCGAACGTCGCACTTCGCCGAAGGGGGATGGGGTATCATACGCGTGCTCGACAAGGAAACAGCGGATCTGAAGCCGCTGCCCAAGGGGACCAATCCTCTCGGAATTCCGGTCACCCCCAGTTCCGTCTGTCCATCCGATGCCCCGGTGAAGAACTTCAACGTCGTGTCGTTAGACCGCCCGATGAAGCTCCACCCGAAGGCACCGGACGTGATCGAGGTAGATTTTGAGCGCAAGATTGAAATGACAATGCCGGAAGGCAAGATCTATGCGCTTGCAGAGGAAGCGGCCACGGTGGCGGGCAATGTGATGCCGAACCCGCTCACGTTGCGTGCCAACTTGGGCGACTGCATCAAGGTCCATCTCAAGAACAAGATGAAGGCAAGCCGGGCGTCTTTCTTTGCGCCGGGGCTGGCCTTCGATCCAAAAGACAGCCAGGGCCTGAACGTCGGGAATAACCCCGGCGATCAGACGATTGCTCCGGGCGAGAGCCGCACCTACACCTACTACGCGCATCCGGCGAACAAGGAGACGACGTCGCTGGTGTGGGACGGCGGGAACGTGGTCGTCAATCCGCGGAACGGATTGTACGGCGCGGTGATCATCGGGCCGAAGGGCTCCCAGTATCGAGACCCCGTCACGGGGGCCGATATTTCGCAGAAGAACTCCTGGCGTGCCGACGTCATCGTCGATGCCAGTTTGCCGGAGAACGTCGGGAAGCGGAACTACCGGGATGTGGCCCTCTTCTTCCAGGATGAGGACAACATCATCGGGACCTCGTTCATGCCCTATGTGCAAAACGTGGCAGGGCTGACGTCGGTCAATTACCGTGCGGAACCGTACAAGTTTCGTGAGGAGCAAGGCTGCTCGCTGGGCAAGATTTTCCAGCCCTGCGTCGTGGACAAGCCCGAAGATCCGGTGACGCCTTTGATCGAGGCACATGCCGGCGACGCAGTCCGCATCCACGTGATCGGCGCGAATAGCGAACAGAACGGGATGTTCGGGGTCGAAGGCCATGAGTGGCCGATCGAGCCCTACATGCCCGGTGCCGACATGATCAGTGTGGTGGAGTATGCCGGGTCCGAGGTCCTTGATGTCTTTATCCGCGGCGGTGCGGGTGGCCCCTATCGTCAGGTGGGAGACTTCGTGTGGTCCAATGCGCGGTTGCCCTACACGCAGTCAGGACAATGGGGCTATCTCCGTGTGTTGCCGGTCGGCGACTCACGGATCCAACCGCTGGCTGCTCAGGGAATGGGTGCCAAGCGTGCGGATGTACAGGCAGAGCCTCGCGCTCTTCCGACTGCGATGAAGTAGTCGAGAGCGGAATAGAGTTGGGCTAAGAGGGGGGAGCTGCGCGTCATGTGTGGCCCCCCCGTTTTCTTCGCAGGGAGATGGGGGCATCGGAGAAGAGTCACCATTGTGAGGAACGAGGGAATCGGAATGGCATGCAGCAGTATGACGGCGCGGCAAATTGGAGCCGTCTTAGCCATGGGGTTGTTGGCTTGGGGTCTGCTTCTAACCGGCGAAGGGCACGCCGATCATCTGTCTCCCAAGCACGATCCTTGGGCGCAACCCTGGGAGCCAACAGCCATCATCAATCAGTGTTCAGCTTACGAAGACTCCATAACCGTTTGATAGCTGAATGCTGAGAGCTGATGGCTGCAAAAAGAAGGAGGAGTGATACAACCGTCTGGCACAGGCTGCGCCGATTGCGCAAAGGCATGGTCGGCAAGACACGAAGCCATCTGGCTGGTCTGATCGAGGCCGATGAGAGCACCATCGGCGAGCCGGCACAACGCACACACGGCTCGTGTCTCTATCCTCCCCCCAGTGCGACTGTGAACGTCAGATCTGCATCGACTCGTCGAACCTTGACTGAAACGCGCTGGCCGGGAGTCGTCCGTTCAATCAGATAGTTCTTCAGCTGGGCCGCATCGAGAATCTCCTGGTCTTCGATCGCCAGCAAGATGTCGTGCTTTTGAATGCCGGCTTCTTTTGCCGGGTCGGCCACATCCTTGACGGCCATGCGCCACTTGGTCCCATCCTTCACCGAGGTCAGGTGAATCCCCATTTTTGAGAACGTGAGCGGCTTGCCCGTGAGGGCCGCATTCACAATCCGCTCGGCGAGCGTCCCCGGAATGGCAAAGGCCATGCGGCTGCAGTGGGCCTGAGTCTCATCTTTTTCTGTTTGGATAATGGCGTGCATAATCCCGACGATGTTCCCTTGGGTATTGAAGAGTCCCCCTCCTGAGTTGCCGCTGCAGGCGGAGAGGTCTGCCTGGATCAAACGTGTTTCGACAGTTTGAAGGAAGGTGTTCGTATTTCCAAGGCGGCCGAAGGCCATCGTGGGGCCCCAGCCGAGCGGATAACCGACGGTGAAGACGTCCATCCCAGGGGCGACATCTCCGGTGGCGAAGGCTGTTCCTGCCTGGAGTTTGGATCGATGCGGTTCGGCGATACGGTAGATCACGACATCCATGAACGAACTATCACCGACCAGGTCGGCAGGAAGCTCATGGAGATCGGCGGTGAGGATGCGAACATGCTTCTGGATAATAATGCTGGTCGAAGGGTCGTGTTTCTCCGCAGCGTGTCTGGCCGTAATGACGTAGCCATCTCGCAGGTGAAACCCGGTTCCTCGGACGACGATCTTCCCAGGCTTCTCCGGCGTGCGTTGATCTTGGGTATCCTCCAATATGCCAACGGTGGCCATCTTTGCACGTAGAAACGTGTCCTGGCTGAGTGGCACCAGTTCGGCGTTGAGTGGGGCAGTGAAGATCGCCACGCCGGCCCATACTACGAATGCCAATAGGCGTGGGGACTGTGAACAGAAGAAACCACTGATACGCATGGATGATCCTTTCGAGCGAAGCCCACGTGGAAGTGCGTTCTTCTATGTTTCGGACTTTCCCCTTCCGCCTTATTCTCCTTCGCCGAATACCCCGCAGCTTGCTGCGGGGAGCTTCATTACTTCACAGCGTCCATCGCGCACCTAAAGCCAGTCGATTCGTTTCTAATTGTTGGGTCGCTGTCCACGCGGGTAAAGATACGGACTGTGGGAGTCTCGTTTTGCCAGCCGGCTCCTCGAATGACCTTCTTTGTGCCTGTCTCCGGGCCTTTGGGATTCTTCGTCGGGCTTTTCTCATAATACGTGGCATCGTACCAATCGTTGACCCATTCCCAAACGTTGCCGGCCATATCGTAGGCGCCGAAGGGGCTCTTGCCTGCTTCGTAGCTTCCAACGGGCATAAGGGTTTTCTCGCCGATCCACTGCTGATTGAAATTGAGATGTTTTACCGTGGGCTCGACATTGCCCCAGGGGAATCGCCGATCGGCGGTGCCCTTCGCTGCTTTTTCCCATTCGGCTTCGGTTGGGAGTCGTTTATCCGCCCATGTGCAGTAGGCTTCGGCATCAAACCAATCCACATTGATGACGGGCCGGTCGGTCAGTGAGTCAGTAATGGCGTTGCCTTCCCAGAGGTTCCGCGTCGGGTTCTTGGGGTTTTGTGGGACACGGTGGCCGGTGGTCTTCACGAACTCCAGGTAACGGCCGTTTGTCACCTCAAATGTATCGATAAAGAAGGTGTCCACCATCACATCATGGCGTGGATATTCATCGCGTCCCCCATCCCGATCGCCTTGTGGAACACCCATTGGAAACGAGCCGGACGGGACCTCGACCATCGGCGCCCCATCTTTCGTCGTGGGTGGTGTGAGCCGGGCTTGAGGCGGTTGGCCAGCCGCGAGGAGCGGGGATAGATTGAAGAGGGCACAGAACACTGTTGAAACAAGCATTGGCCAGACAGACATCGATGTGGACTCCTTCTGCAAGGTGGAAGTGTGCGCATCGTACCATAAAGTCCTGTGCCGGCCATCCGTGAATCTGCAGCTATGGATCCAGCAGAGCTGAGAGGAGCGGAGTCGGTGCCGGCACTCAATCGGGCGTTCAGTAATGGCAACGTTATCGCAGCGTGCTGCAGTGATCGCTGCGTTGCTTCAGCTCGGCCAGCCCTGCTCGATACCCGACCGCACGCCGTGTGCCACTATTTCCTGGTTACAGCCTCAATCATTTCACCAGGGGGCGTCGTGAATCATGCTGGCTGGTACCTCTGGGGAAGTGGCGCGGAACGTGCCTTCTTACCCCCTTGTTTCACATTGACAGGATGCGGTAGGATTTTATATACATACTCGGTCCCCAACCCGACTTGCCAGTATATCGTTGAGCGAACACACCAGAGAGGAAGCCGTTCCCACCTTGCTCTCATCGGACCGGTGGATATAGAAAGGGAACAGCAAGCTAGGGATTCAGGGTCTATCGTTAATCACAAGGAGGAAGTCCCATGAAGAGTGTACTATCAGTCGTATTTGGTGTGGCAGCCGTCGCGTTCGTCGCGACGCCTCTCACCTCGTTCGCAGGCGGAACGATTTCCGGCAAGGTGACGTTTGCTGGAAAGTCTGAGCAAAAGGAATTTTTGTTCTCAAAGTTTCCAAACCCAAAGTTCTGTGTCAAGAACCCACACGCGGACTTGATGGATGGGGACAAGCGATTCCTGAAGCAGATCGAAGTCAGTAAGGATGGCGGTCTGAAGAACGCGGTGGTTGCCGTCATGGACGTCGAAGATAAAGCATTTATCGATGGGTATCAGGGCACTGAAGTGGTTGCGGAATTCTGCGAGTTCCTGCCGTTCGCCGGTGTGGTGGTGAATAAGAAGTCCTTCAAGGTTGAGAACCATGACGCCGACCCAGATGATCCCAAGTCGACTGAAGGTGTACTCCACAATCCGCATAGTTTTGTGGTGAAGGGCAACAGCTCGGCCACCGGTTTCAACATCGGGTTAGCCAAGAAGGGTGACAAGCTCGACAAGGAGGTGGTGTTCCGCGGCGGTGCAGAGAAGGTTGGGTCCTATCGTTTACAGTGCGACCAGCATGAGTTCATGCAGTCCTTTTTCCTTCCGGTGACGAGCCCACACTTTGCTGTCGCAAAGGATGATGGCACGTTTGAGATCAAGGATGTGCCGGCCGGCAAGCACAAGGTGGTGGCCTGGCATCCATTCGCCAATAAGGGTAAGAGAGTGGAGTTTGAAGTTGATGTGACTGATGGCGGAACTGCCAACCTCAAGGCTGAAATCAAGTAAGTCGACGTTTTGTCTTTGCGGGGCAACCCGCAATCGAAGGGCTCAGCGGGGCAACTCGCTGAGCCCTTTGTCATGAACTTCAATCTCTTGGCTATTTGCTCTTTGTCTTTTCTTGATCCATCCCTCCAAACTGAAGTTCAGACTTCCGATTTGTTTACTTGGTATCACAAACGGGATATTGTGGTGCCTATGGCTGGCACGACAAAACGACTTTCCGTGGCACTGGATCACCGACTGCTGGCTGAAGCGAGGCGATTGACCTGCTCGCGAACCAAGCGAGAGACCATCGCTAAAGCTCTTGAGGAGCTGGTGAAGTTAGAGCATCGCAAGGCGTTGGCGCACGCCTTGGGTACATGAGTCTTTGAAACTACCGAAGCCGAGTTCCGCTCTCTCCGCCGTCGCACGCATGCACGCTTCTGATGTCGGGCCGTGCCTCATTGACACCAGCGTCTGGATTCGGGCCGATCGCAAGGGCCATGACGCTCTGAAGGATCGACGGAGAGAACTCCTCATAGCAGGTTCCGTGTGGATTATGTTGGCCGATTCGAGCAGAACTGCTCATTGGCGTCAAAACTTCGGAGCGGATGGCGATCCTCAATGAACAACTGGCGACGCTCGAACAGGCCCCCATCTTGGACCAGACATGGGATCGGGCAGCCTGCTTGGGCAATCAGCTTTCCTGAAAAGGTCAAAGCGTTCCGCTGCCAGACCTCCTGATCGCCGCCACCGCGCTTCTGCCAGACCTTCCACTGTGGAGTGTGGACAGTGATTTTAAACGAATTGTCGCCGTGGCCCCATTGGATCTCGATCTGTTTGGAGCTGATTAGCTGGCGTTATCCGAATTGCACCGAGAGGAACTGCTCCACAATTGGAGTCTCTACCGTACAAAACAAGCTCTGAAACTGATCAGCACGTTCTTCTAAAAGCCTGCCTAGCCACCACCCGTTCTTTGCAGCGCCTCCCTCCGTAAATTTCCCCCTCTTGCCGTTTACCCCAGGCCGCTCGCTTCTCTTGCTCGTCTGGTCTCTTTGGTTCGTCTGGTGGGTTTGTCTATCCAACAAGACAGACCGAATAGACGAGGTAGACAAGATGAACGAGGTAGACCCGACCAACTGTCCGCGCCACTTACGGCCTAACGTTTCACCCTTCACGTCTCACATGAGCAGCGAGAACGCCTCAGAATGGGGCTATCTGGTGCGGAGGGGCAGAGCGGTTCGAGAGTACGTGAGGGCAAGAGTAGGCCACTGGAGGAGGGAGCGAAGTCAACGACATAGCGGCTGGAGTTGCGACTGATTGCTCAGTTACCATTCGGGACCACTTGAATTTTCTATATCACCCCAGAGGCTGAGGTCGTTACAACGGTGGATGGGTGATTTTTGGTCTGCACCTGTCTGGCACCTGGGCTCTGTGTCTTTTGATCTGTTGTTCCTGTCTCATCAGAGTATCTTTTTTCTTCAAGGAGCTAGCCTGCATAGCGCGATCATGGTCGCTGGGGAGCGAAAGATAGGCTTTCCCCCATCAGAATTCGCCGCCTTGCCTTTCAGTTTCCGATCTAGGTAAGATGCGAGAATTTCAAGGCCATTTGCCTGAACAGGAGTGGTGTGTCACGAGAGCTTTCGCTCGCGGAAATCTTCCAGCTGGGGTACTACTGGGAGACGAAAATCCTGCTGACGGCTGTCAGATTGGATGTGTTTTCTGCATTGGATGGAAAGCGAAACACACTCTCTGAAGTGGCCGATCGTCTCCGCGCTCATGAGACGACTCTGGGACTGCTGCTGAATGCCCTTGTTGCGATGCGCTTGTTGGAAAAGGACGAGGATTTTTATAGGAATTCGACGGCAGCAGCTACAAATCTGTCCCGCAACTCCGCACAATATATAGGACATCTCCTGCTGCTGCACGATGCAGAATGGGACAACTGGGGTAAATTGGAACAGACGATTCGTACGGGACAGCGGTCGGTCGACCGGCACGTCTTTGAGACCGACCCTGAGTTAGGCAGCAACGTATTGGCGGTCCTTCATAGGATCGGGCAGCAGAGCGGACCGGATCTGGCCAAACGATTGCAATTGAGTGGGCCAGTGCGACTTCTGGATTTGGGAGGCGGAGCCGGCACGAATGCAATCGCCTTCTGTCAAACCTACCCAGAGCTGACTGCCACGGTGTTTGATTTGCTCGCGACGCTCCGACTCACAGAACGAACGGTGAAAGACGCCGGATTGGAATCGAGGATTAGGTTATGTCCCGGCGACTTTAACAAAGATGAATTGGGTGGGTCCTACGATGTCGTCCTGATGTCCGACATCCTGCACTATCAAGATTTTTCGACGAACGCGGCATTGGTGAAGAGGGTCTGGACTCATGTGGCGCCCGGCGGCCGGTTGGTCATCAAGGATCGATTTTTAAATGAAGCAGGAACCGGTCCGGCTTGGACCACCGCGTTTGCCGTTCACATTCTGGTGAACACAGAACGAGGCGGTTGTTACAAGACGGCAGATGCGATTCAGTGGATGAGGGAAGCCGGCTTTCCGACCGTGTCAGAACTGGAGCCGTCAGCGGTTGTTCAGGGCGTAAAGGCATAGTTGTGCGAGACATGCGCGAAAAGCGGGACAGGCGAGACGGGTGTGATTTGCGAAGATGGAACATCCTATCTGTCTCGCTTTTCTCGCAAGTTCCGCACGAACGACGAGGAGATGCATGTTTGAATGGCTGAGAGAGCCGGGATTTTTTGGCACCCACGCCACGGTCGGGGCTGATATGAGCCAGCTCATGGCGACGTTCTTTACCGGGCTCTTCGTCATCGGTTGGATCCAGGCGAAGAGACATCGAACGGACGCGCATCACTGGATGATGTTTGGCGGGATGATCGCCATGTTGGCGTTCTTCATCAGCTACTATTTATTTCGACAATTAGGCGTGTTGGCGTTTGAAGGGAAGGAAGGCTTCGGTGGGTCGCAAGCCCTCTACGATTATGTCTTCATTCCCGTGTTGATCGTGCACATCACGTTGGTCATTCTCGGATTGGTCATGGCGATCTATATGATCGTGCTGGGCTTTCGCGCACAACAAGTGGTCGATGGTGTCCGATCGCTTAAGGAGGCGTTGCTGCTTACGACGTGGAGAAAGATCGGAGTGATCTTTGGTACCCTGACCGCACTGGTTGTCCTGTTGTTCTTATCGCGCATCGCGACCGCCGATTTTTCAATGAGGAAATTTGAAGTGTATCTCGGTTTATTGACCGTGATCGCTGTCGTGTTCTCGGTTGAGATGACGATCCAACGGATCTGGCCGAACGGCGCGCGTCGCCATCGGGCGCTCGGCCTGTTCACGATGGTCGTCTATTGTGTCCTCTTCGTGACCGGGACCACCACCTACACCATGCTCTATCTCTTGTATCCTGGCAAGATCGGATAAGTGAGGGGTCATCTGTGATGAGTGATGCGCACATAATGCGGAGAAGATAGATGGTCGCGCGCTCCGGGAGGTTTCACGTTTCACGTTTCACGCTATACGGTATTTCACCATGCTGACCTGTGGCTGTGGTCGTTGGATGCATACCGAGGGAGTTGAAGAACGTCTGTACGGGGATGGGATGCCCCAGTGGTTCATTCGGACGGAATGTCGTGGCTGTGGCTTAAAAGTCGGGGTCGATGTTCCTGCAGGTCAAGCAGGCGGGCTTGTCGATCGGACGATGTGGACCGATGATGCGATCCACCGGTTGGATCGCATGCCTCCGCATCTTGCCCCGCTCGTGCGCGGTGAAGTCGAGCAGGATATGCGGGTGAGAGGGGAACGGGTTGTCACGTACGACATCGTGTTCCGTCCAAGGACGGGCGAGCGCATCGAGTGGGAGCCTGAAGCGGAACGTCGATTGGACAAAGTGCCGGCGCCGGTGCGCGCCATGGCGCGCATCGAATTAGAGCGGACAGCGGCAGATCGCGGCGGCACGCGTATCACCGTCGAACTGATGGAAGAAGTGAAGGCGCGCTATTTTGGGATGGCGGCTCAGAAGAGTGAAGGGTGATCTGTGATGAGTTATGAGCGAAGAGGATCGCACGTTTCCCGTCACCCATTACCCATCGCCCATCACTCATCACGGGGGCTGTGATGTTGCATCGAATGGCGTTACGAGTACTGCCCAGCCTCAGTCTGGCTGTCACAGAGAACTCTGTGCGAAAGAAAAAGCGGATCGTCATGTTTGTCCCTGGGTTGGTGGCGTTCGCGGTCTATCGGTTGGCCAAGTTGTTGTTGCCGCTGTCAGAGCCTGTCGTGTTATTGGCAGTCAGCGGCCTGATCTCGTTGGTGACGGCATTACTAGCCTATCGCGTCGGTCGGGCCACTGCATGGAGAAAGATCGTGAGCGAGGATGGGAGTCGTGTACTGCTTTGGCTCGGCGGCTGGATTGGATTCGTGTATGGAGTCCAGTTGTCTCTGTTGGTCCTGGCCATCCTCTGGTTTGTTGGCTACGACTATCTTAAACATCCTGATGGGCCTGCCATGATGGCTATCATCATTGCTTGTACCTCTGTCGCGCGGGATGCGTTCGAGATCGGTCACGTACGGAAAATGGCCTTCATGGGCCGCCCGTTTCCGACATTTCCAGACGGGGCGGCTCTCCGTACGATGGTGGGCAGTCATGCAATGAAGTTCGGTCCCTGGGTCGCAGTCGGACTCACAGTCGGTGCGCTGGGTGCCTCGCTGGGACACTTGGTCGAGGCGAATCAGATTGCAGCCCTCATTCAGGTCTCGGCTGTGGCGGTGTTGGGGGGCGGGGTCGCGCTTTGTGCCTATTTGGGTGGACTTCGTCCACAGACGTCATGGACCCAAGGGCTTGTGCAGACCAAGGCGGGCGAGTTGCTCAAATATTGGTGGTGGCCGGGAATCTCTTTCGCCGCGACATACTATCTCGTGGCAGCAGGATGTGTGATTTTTGTCTTGAGACAGCCTGGGATTCCCACAGCCTATGCTATGGCCAGCGGCGGATTCGTGACCGGCATGATGGCGCTGTATTGTTATTATCTCGGGTTTCGCCGGCAAGTAGAAGAACAACAGGGACATACCATGTCGAGTGCCTTGCTCCGATGTCCCTTCGTCATGGGAATTCTTGGCAAGTCAACCGGTGCAGGTGTTTCAATGACGGCTGGCTCCAGCTCGAAGGTTTAATCAGGATGCTCGCTTTGTTCTCAGGAATCGTGAAACGTAAAAGGTGAAACGTGAAACGTAGGACTACCAAGTGCTCTTCCTCTGAAACCTTTCACGTTTTACCTTTCACCTTTCACGAATGACGAGGACAGCTCACTAGGAAGATGTTCATGAAGAAGAAGGCATTCAGAGCAGTCGGATATTTGGTCCTTCTGTTGGCTGTTCTCGCCGCATTGGGGATTGGCTGGGGTCTTCAGAGCCAATCCTTTGCCGAGGATGCCACCGATCTGTATTTCAAGACACCAGGGATTCCCGATGGGCCGCCGGCTCCTTCTCCCCAGGAGACGGTCTACTCACGCATGGGGTCATTGGACAGTCGATTGATCGTGTGGTTCATCACCCAGCTCCACACGTATTTCGGAGGGTTTGTTCTCGCGTTGCCGATTTTTTGTGTGTTGCTGGAATTTCTTGGGATCAGGAGCAAAAAGCCCGAACTCGCACTTCGCTATGACGGCCTTGCGCGTGATTTGGCAAAAGTCGCCCTCCTTGCCCTGTCAGTCACGGCGGTGGTCGGGAGTATCATGCTGGGGATCTTTCTCTATTTCTATCCCAGCTTCATGAGATATATGGGCGGGACGTTCAAAACCTTTATGCCGGTCTATGCGTTCGTCTTCCTCGGAGAATCGCTGCTGCTCATCACCTATTACTATAGTTGGAACAGGCTGATTACGCCTGCTTCAAAATGGGCGCATGCATCGATCGGCCTATTGTCGAATCTGTTTGGGACAGCGCTCCTGCTCTTGGCAAACGCCTGGTCGGCGTTCATGATGGCGCCTGCGGGTGTCGATGCCCAAGGAAGATTTTTGGGGAACGGATGGCATTTGCTCCATTCGGCTCTGTGGAACCCATTGAATGTCCATCGCTTTCTGGCCAATATTATGTCCGGTGGCGCGGTCGTGATGGCCTACGCCTGCTATCGATTCTTCACCAGTAAGACTGAAAAAGAGAGCGCCTATTTCGACTGGGTCGGGCATATCTTCTTATTTGTCACGGTCATTGCATTGTTACCGATGCCCTTTGCGGGCTATTGGTTGATGCGGTCGGTCTACTCCTTCAGCCAGAGTATGGGTGTGACGATGATGGGTGGGCTACTCACCTGGCTCTTCGTCGTGCAGGCCATCTTGATTGGCGTCCTCTTCCTCGGGGTCAACTTTTATCTCTGGCAGAGCATGGCGCGCCTTAAAGGAGGGGAGCGGTATCAACCCTACTACCAAGTACTGCTTTCGGTGTTCATGGTGGCGTTGTTTATTTGGCTGACGCCACACACCGTCTGGATGTCGGCCGGTGAGGTCAAGGCGGTGGGCGGGGCGTCACATCCCGTGGTCGGCAACTATGGCGTGATGTCGGCAAAGAACGGCGCGGTCAACATCATGATTCTCGTGACCACCATGAGTTTCCTGTATTACCGTCGCGCCAATCGAACGATGGTCGTGTCCTGGGTCACGAAAGGAAACATCCTCATCGGTGCGCTGTTCTTCTTGGGGGCGCTCAACATTATCTGGCTCTCAGTGTATGGGTACTATCTGCCGGCGAAGCTCCGCGTCGGGCTATCGTCACCGCAGGCGGCAACCACGTTGACGGTCCTTGTGGTCGGAATGGTCATCAATCGCATGATGCTCAAAGGGGCGGTCGTTCATGGGCCGGTCCAGTGGGGAAAGATTTCACTCAGGGGCATGGCGGGCTTGTTCGGATTAGCTGCGGCATTCACGTGGGTCATGGGTCTCATGGGCTACATCCGTTCCTCCGGACGGTTGGCATGGCATGTGAGTGAGCTGATGGCCGATGTCTCTCCCTGGGCCTTTACACCGGATTTCGCGTTTGCGGCGAAGATGGTGACCCTCAACATGATGGTGTTTTGGGGGGCGGTGCTCGCCCTCTTCTGGATGTGTCAGCGTAATCAGTCGTCTGCGATGGGCGAAGAGTTGGCCGATGAAAAAACGAGGGTATTGGCGCCGTCGTCGTCGCAAGAGGCATGAAAATCAAAAGGGGTGGGAGTATGAAGCGAGGGGCGATGATCTGGAGATATCTCGCGGTCGGGCTGGTGGTCTGCGGAAGCCTTGTGATGCAGGGTGCGGTCATGGCCCAAGGACAATCCTTAGTTCTGGAGGATTTCCAGGCGAAAGACGCGGAAGGATTCCCATTGAATTGGGAGCATGAAAACCAACGAAGCCAGTCCAAGGGGCGGGATGCCTATAAAGTCCAGACAGAGGACGGTGTGAACTTTCTGTCGGCCAAGGATGCGGGGCAGAGGGTCAAGAAAAAGAAGATTGATTGGGACCCGAAGGCCTTTCCCGTCCTCACCTGGCGCTGGCGCCTGCAAAAAGCTGCGCCGGACGCGGCTGAGCCGATTGCGGCGATCTATGCCTCGCTGGATACCGACCTGCTGTTTATTCCTGTGTTTACGAAGTATGTCTGGAGTGCCACGAAGCCCGAGGGTACGCTGACCGAAGGCGGCATCTTCAGCGGTTCGGAGATCGTAGTGCAAAGCGGCACGAAAGCGATCGGCCAGTGGTTTGAAGAACGCGTGAATGTGTACGAAGATTTCAAACGGATTCACAAGCATGAACCGGCTGCCAAGGCCTGGGGCATCTCGATTATTGCCGCGTCCGGCGTAGAGATTGATTTTGGTTCGATAGTGGCGAGCGACGGACGCTAGGGAAATGGACCGTCAGCATGGCCAAGTCAGGCACGGGGCAAGCTGTAACCGTACGGGCGGTGGATATCCTTCTCGGCGTGGCCGTGATGGGAACCGTTGGGACGCTCATCGGGATCATTATGGGCGGCGAGATCATGCTGCTCGCGAGTGGGGCTGGGCTAGTGCTCGGCGGAGTTATCGGGTTTATGGGTGGGCGGCGTTTCCTGGCAAGTATTTTGATGGGCACGCTGTTGGGGGGGGCGCTTGCCTGGCTCATTGCCGGTACGGAAAGGATATCCGTAGGCGCTGGGGCCGGTGCCGCCATGGGTGGATTTCTCGGTGTGCAGATTTCGACGTTGCTAGATATGCGCGCAGCAAAGAAGAAGGATGCAACCGGAGGAGTATGAGGCGCGATGGAAAGTAAGGGAGTGCTCATCGGTTCGATCGTGTTTGTCTTTGGGGCATTCGCCCTGATGATTAGCTTGTTTGTCTATGAGTCCTACAAGGCGGAGCAGATGAAAGCGTTGGCCTTGACGATCAAGACCGAGGCTCGACCTGAGCCGAGCAGCGCACCCTCGCTGGATTATTCCATGTATAAAACGAAGATCGGCGATGAAGGGCGGGACATGGTGCAGGTTCCTGAAGGCCCGTTCATCATGGGTAGCAAAGATGGCGACCCGGATGAGGTGCCGGAGCGGCAAGTGTTTTTACGCGCGTTCTATATTGATAAGAAAGAAGTCTCGCAAGAGGAGTATGCGCGGTTTGCCAAAATGACCAAGCGGCCGCTGCCCAAGATCGAAGTGTTTGAGGACGATCAATCGAAGCTCCTGAAGCCTGATTTTGCCGCGATGAGTATGACGTGGGAGGAAGCGGCGGCCTATTGCAAATGGGCGGGAAAGCGCCTTCCGACGGAAGCAGAATGGGAAAAGGCTGGCCGTGGTGAGGGAAAGCGGAGATACGCATGGGGCGACACCATGAAGAACGGTCGCGTCAACGCCAATCTGGATGGGAGTGAAGATGGATATCGGTATCTCGCGCCTCCTGGAACGTTTGAAGCCGGCCGAAGCCCCTACGGAGTCTATGACATGACCGGGAACGTCGCGGAGTGGGTTGCAGACTCCTATGACGAGCATTATTACCAGAAGGCACCCTATCGTGATCCGAAAGGGCCGGACAGTGTGGATTTGAAAGTTGTGCGAGGAGGGTCATGGCGCGAGACCGAGCATAACGCTCGGCTTTCCAAGCGATTTGCTGCAAAGCGTTGGCGGACGGATATTACGATCGGGTTTCGCTGTGCGAGCGATATGGAGACGAGCGACAGTCCTGCGGCGTCATAACCACCATGCTCGAAACAAAGTTCAAGGTCATGTTTCTTCTTGCTATTCTTGCGTTTGCCGCGATTCCAATCATGGGAATCCTCCGCGGCACCACGCTGACCCCGTTTGAAGAGTCTCAAACTAGTTCCACAGATTCAACTCCATCAGTGCCGCTCAATCCTGATGAAGTGTCTCGTGAAGAGCCGGTTCCGGAAGAAATGATCTCGATTCCGGCAGGACCCTTCATTCGGGGGACTAATGAAGGCGGGTTCGATGAGCGGCCGCAACGCACGTTGGTGCTGGATGCGTTTGCCATTGATCGCTATGAAACGACCAACTTTCAGTACCAGCAGTTTGTCGATGCGACCGGACATCGCAAGTCCGGCCCGCCTGCTCGCTACGCCAAGAACATGAGCAAGATGCGCGGCGTGAATCAGCCGGTGGTCTACGTGTCATGGGAAGATGCCGAGACCTATTGCCGTTGGAAAGGGAGGCGGCTTCCAACTGAGGCGGAGTGGGAAAAGGCCATGCGAGGATCAGATGGGCGCCTGTGGCCTTGGGGTAATGTGGATCAGGCCAACGGAGCGAATTGGGCCAGGGTGCAGGATGGCCATGAAGTATCCGCGTCAGTCGGATCGGTTCCGACCGATAAGAGCCCCTATGGTGTCATGGATGGGGCAGGTAATGTCATGGAGTGGGTGGCCGACTGGTATGGGGAGCGCTACTTCGAAGAGGCTCAAGAAAAGAACCCACAGGGCCTGGATAACGGTGTATTTCGGGTGCTTCGCGGGGGTGGGTATGCGACCACGGGATCCGATATTCGCATCACCAGCCGGAGCAAGCTGGTTGCGGACTTTCGTGATGAAACGATCGGGTTCCGCTGCGCGGTTTCTGGTGAAAAACCAGGAAAAACTAGCGTGAAAACTCTGCGAAACCTATAAGAAATCAAAGTAGTAGAGAATGAGAAACACGGCCACAAGTATATTGACAACCATTCCGACCAAAACTATAATGTCGAACACTTTTGATTTTCTTTTCATCGAATTTCCCCTGATTATTCGTGTGCGAGCGAGAAGGAATTTTGAATAACATACGATTAACGGTGTGTCAATAAAGTCGCTGAGCGAATTCGGGACTTTTGGTAGTACCAGGAGAGAAGGAGACACGATGGACACGGCAGCGCCGGATAGCGAAATAAAAGTCAGAATCGGCAAGATGATTTTCTACATCACCTGTGCAGTGGGTTTGTGGTTTTTCTACTGGTTCGCTGGAATCCAGTGCCCCTGCTAAGGAGGGCCACTTCAGCACGAGGATTTTCTTGAACGTCCGATAATGTCGAGGGAGGGAGTGCGATGGGCATGACAATCGTATACGTGTTGGTGTCGTTAGTCATCTGCGTCGCGTACTTTACGGCAGTTGACCACTTTCTGATGGAGTCGCAGGGACTGGATTACTGGTATCTGTTCCGAAAGTAGAACCTGGTAGTTCTGCTGCTCCGACTCTGCTTGTGGATCAGATAAATAGAACGTGAATATTTTTCAGAATGCATCAAGGAGGTATTTCATGGGACGTGTAGCCGGGAAGAAGTTGTTTTCAATCATGGCGCTCTGCGCGATGGTTGGCCTTCTCCTGCTCCCCATCGCCGTATCGCTTCCGTCACTGGCTATGGGCGCAGATGCGCCTGATGAGGTGAAGAAGGAGGGTGAGGCGAAAGTTGAGAAGGGGCGAGACGTCTATTATAAGACGGAGGGTATCGTTGTCGGCGCCCCTGCTCCGAAGACCGTCGATGGGCCGAGAGATTATCCCCGGTACAACTTCGAAAGCCGGGTGTTACTCTGGTTTGCCAATCAGCAGCACCTCTACTATGGAAGTTTCGTGCTCGCAGTTCCGATCTTCTGCATGGTCATCGAGTTCATGGGGGTGGTAACGAAAGATAAGGCGATGGCGAAGCGGTATGACAAACTCGCCTATGACTTCATTAAGATCAGCCTGACGGCCTATTCACTGACGGCGATTCTTGGCGGTATCTTGATCTTCACCTTCCTGACGCTCTATCCTGCATTCTTCGGCTACTTATCCAGTATTTTCCGCCCAGTCATGCATATCTATGCGTTGATGTTTGTGGCGGAGAGTGGAACCCTCTACATCTACTACTACGGGTGGGACAAGATGAAAGATGGGTTCCTCAAGTGGATTCACTTGAGCATGTCCGTGGTCTTGAACGTGATCGGCACATTGCTCATGTTCCTGGCGAATTCCTGGATCGGCTTCATGATGTCGCCGGCTGGCGTCGATGAGCAGGGCCGCTACCTCGGGAACATCTGGCACGTCATTCATACCGCCCTCTGGAATCCACTCAACGTGCATCGCATTTTGGGGAATATGGCGTTCGGCGGTGGTGTCGTGGCGGCCTATGCGGCGTACAGGTTTTTGGCCTCCAAGACAGATGAGGATCGCGCGCACTATGACTGGATGGGGTATATCGCCATGGCCCTCGGCGTGGCATTCTTGATTCCCTTGCCGTTCGCAGGCTACTGGCTAATGCGCGAGGTGTACGCCTATCGTCAGCAGATGGGGATTACGCTCATGGGTGGGCTCCTGGCCTGGCTCTTCATTATTCAAGCCACCATGATCGGCATTCTCTTC
>JBBRRK010000054.1:0-20025 GCA_038200765.1 Nitrospirales bacterium | reverse complement strand
ATTCGGGGGGACGCAACGTTCATCGCTGAAAAAAAATGTGGCCCTGGACCAATCAAAGTGATCGGCGAAGGATGGAGAGGCCAGTGTCCTATAGAGGGTTTCCGGTGTCGTGCCGCCTGAGAGCGCCATGAGGAATCGACCGTGTGTGCGGACGGCCTCTTTGCCCACTTCCAGTACGAAGGTGGCTGCTGCAGCCGCCGCGGCTTGGATGTCGTGATGGATGCGGATGTCGGGATCGACGGGCATCCTACTTCTTGCGAGTGCGCCCGCTCGTGGTGCGCGGCCTAGTTGGACGGCGAACCGGCATGCGAGGAGTGAGGGACTTTGTTAACGCTTGAATCGTCGCGATGGGATTCTTGCCCAGTGGCAAGACGATGGCCTGTTGTTCATTGGCGTGGAGTGCCTGTATATCGCCGACGGCTTGGGCCTGCGCGAGGGTGCGAAAGGTGAAGGGTTTTCCGGGGATACGGAGATCGGGACTCATTTTATCGACGAGTTGTAAAAATATTCCGATCCTTGGCCCCCCCTTGTGGAGTTGGCCGGTCGAATGGAGATAGCGCGGACCATAGCCGGCTGTCGTGGTCATGTGGTGATGAGAGACGAGCGCTCTTCGCAGCGAGCGAACAGCCTGTTCCATCTTGGAAGATGGTGTCGTATAGGCCAAGATGGCGACGTAGGCACCGGGTCGACACTGTCGCTTGAGTTGTGCCGCGGTTTGTGCCACGGTCGCAGTGGTCTGTTTCGGCAACCGGCCGGTTGACTGGACGGTTGCCAATACGCGAGCGGTGTTGTCTTTGCTTTCTTGAACGTTCGGCTGATCGAACGGGTGAATCCCCAGGAGGTGACCCGCCAAGGCCGTGGCTACTTCCCAACGAAAAAATTCTCCGGCGAGATCGTATCGGTCTTGGAGCGTGAGTGTCAGAATTGGATGGCCCTCGCGCGCGAGCGTGGCAACCTGCCCATCGAGCTGTCTATTCTGATCCCCCTTCAGCCTCAGATAGACAAAGAGCCGGTCCGTACCATAGGCGGTCGGTGCGACAATCGGTTCATGCGCCACTGGGATGAGGCCGGTTCCTTCTTTGCCTGTGCTTTCGGCGAGCAACTGTTCCGCCCACAGACCGAATGCGGCAATTTGCGGTGATGCAATCAGGGTGATCTTGTTGCGTCCTGCTTCGGCCAGTGAGGCCATCGCTGCGCCAAGGTCGGCACCGGGGTTCCGTTCAAGAGGGGATTGGATTCGACAGGCTTGTGCCATGGCGGTGGCACGTGTGAGCAATCGTGCGACATCGATTCCCATCAGGGCAGCAGGGACTAATCCAAAATAGGAGAGGACTGAGTACCGTCCACCGATGTCCGGTGGGTTGGTGAAGGTGCGCAAAAATTGATGCTCTGCCGCCAACTTTTCTAGCCCAGTGCCGGGGTCGGTAATGGCGACGAACTGTGCGCCGCCTTGATGGCCGGGAGTCTGGTGAACACGTTCCCAGAAGTGGGCAAAGAGGGACATGACTTCGATCGTTCCGCCGGACTTGCTGGCGAGGATGAACAGACTTCGAGTCAGGTCGATCGAGCGCGTGACCTGTTGAACCCAGCCTGGGACGGTGGAATCGAGAACCCACACGCGTGGAAATCCCTTGCGTGATCCAAATGTCTCGCGAAATACTTCCGGTCCCAAGCTGCTGCCCCCCATCCCGAGCAGCACCACGTCGCGGATGCCACGGGTTTTGGCCGACGTGGCAAAGGTCCGCAACTCCTCGGTCCGATCGTTCATGTACTCAATGATGGTCAGCCAGCCGAGGCGGTTGGTGATGTCGGTGGGATCGTGTTTCCAGAGTCGATGGTCTTGAGCCCACAGCGACTCTACGGCACGGGATGCGTCGAGTCGTGCGTGCCCTGCCATGACCAGGGATTGAAGTTCTGAGGGAAATGATCGAGATGTTTTAAGCATCATAGCAAGCCTTCTTCGCATTCTATATATTGGATGAGAGAAACACAAGCTGAGGTCTCACCGATGGCCTTGTGGCTCGGCGAATGAGAGAGGGGCTGCCTGTTGCGAGTATCCCGACGGAGAATGTGGGTGATCGAGAGAGCAGGTTGGGAGGGGTTCGGTATCCCGGCATTGAATCAGAATGGCGTTCGCCTCAAGATCAATGTGCCTGTAGGTCTGAGGCCGAGAGACAAGCCTGCTCGATGAAGGCTTGTCGTCGCCATGGATCGGCGATTGCTTCGGAAGCGCTCAGGAGTCATGCGGACTATACCTCTCCTTGGACGCAGAGGGTTTTCCTTTTCCGATCCTTGGAAGGACAGTGTCTACTACCGACAGCATGTGATTGAGAGATGACCACATCCACATCATTCACCACGGGCCACGGTGAGAAAATCCCCTATGGAGCGGTGGAAGGGGCAGGTGCACGAGGCGAACACGGGCTCATCCGCAAGGGTAATGCCAGGAACGACTGTAGTAAGGGCTGCGAGAAAGCGATGCTGTGACACAACATCGAAAGATGAGAATGCCAGGGGTTCACGCAATTCTGGGACGATCTAGTCTTTCAGTTACAAAACTGCCTCAATATGATGGTGCCCCCTGGGGTTCAGCAGGAGACAGAATGGCACTGCAGCCTGTGTGAAATCCGATGGTCCGCACCTGTGACACCACCAACAATCTACCCATAAATATTGCTGCACCACAGGCGGAATTATGGCTTGCGAGTCTTGCCTATCGCTTTCATAAGTCGCTCGGAGATTTTTTGGCAATTCTGGTGGAAAGAATGTACCTCAGACATCCGTGGGTAAGGTGATCGGTCCTGATATGGATCGCACGGCGTTTGACAGGGTGCCAGCTCGCCCCTATAATGCCCAGATTATCTGAGACTCTTCTTAGGCAAGGAGCGCGCATGTCGTTTACATCTCAGCAGCCATCGAACCTCAAGAGAAAACGTGAGCATGGATTCCGTAAGCGGATGAGTACGAAGAATGGCCGGAAGATCTTGGCTCGTCGTCGCGCCAAGGGGCGAGCCCGCTTAACGGTATAGGTTGATTGACACTGGCTAGGGCGCGCGAAGGAATCTTTGCCCTCCGTTATGTCCCCAACCAAAACAGTTCCCAGCACAGGGTGAGGGCGGGCGGTCAAGACCGAGCCCGGATATCTGGTCTCGAAGGAGAAGTCCTGTGTATGCAGGCCCTCTCCTATGATCATGGCAATGTTACAGGGTGGGAGTGACAGGGATCTGTTTCTCAAGCGTAGCCGAGATATCGAATACGCCAAACAGCATGGTCATCGTGTCTCGACCACTCTATTTAATGTCGTGATTTGCCGGACGGAGATGAATGGCAGCCGGGTCGGTATCGTGGTGGGAAAGCGATTCGGGGGAGCGGTCAGCCGAAATCGAGCCAAGCGCCTTTTTAGGGAGCTCACGCGTCAACTACGCGGTCAATTGCTCCCCGGGCATGACCTGGTTGTCTTCCCCAAACGGGATTCGATTGCGCAACCCTTTGCCGTCTTAAAAGAGGTGTGGTTATCGGCGCTTGAGCGTCAACGGCTGCTTCGTATGTATGGGGACGCGCGTGCGCCAGTGGTACCTGACTCTGCTGACCGGGTTACCTGATTGGATCCTCGCCCTCCTTGGACCAACCTGCCATTCTGAGGCTGCCTGCTCTGAATATGCGAGGGGCACGATCAGTCGGTAGGGGTGCTGAGTGAAGGCAAACTTGTCATCTGCCGTCTGCTGAAAGTTATCCAGTCTTCCTAGAGCAATAAATTCTGTGACGTAGCTGAGCACAATTGTTCACATCGTGGTAGCGGTTTATTATGGACAAACGGGTTATCATTTTTCTGGTTCTGTCGTTAGCCATCATCCTGGGGTTTGACGTAATCATGAGGCAGATGGGCTGGCTTCCTGAGCCGCCCCCTGCTGAGGACGGCTCTGCCCAGACCCCCTCCTCCTCGGAGCGAGGGTCATCTTCCGACCTCTCGACAGGTAAGGACAGTGGTTCGGCCAGTCCAAACGTCCTCACCCAATCCAGCCCAAAGTCTGGTGCTCCTGCGTCAAGTGTTTCTCCCCCAGCATTGGAACAGACCGTGACGGTTGAGACGGATCTGGTGCGGGTCGACTTATCAAATCGTGGAGGGGTGATTCAAAGTTGGGAGCTGAAGCGATACCATACGGGACCTCCCGAAAAAAAGCCGGTACAACTCGTCTATCAAGGGGGAAAGTTCAAAGGCCCACTCTCGATTACGGTCGCGAATGCTGACATCGACAAGACGCTACGAGAAGGTCTCTATCATATCGAGACAGATTTTACGAAGCTCGATGCCGCTCATCCTGTCGGGCATGTCACGATGCAGTTCCATGATTCAGCCACCCATCTCGGTGTGGAGAAACGGCTGACATTTCACCACGGTAGTTACGTGGTGGATGTGTCGTTCGCCATTGAGGGAGTGACCGAGTCCTATGATATCGGGTTAGGGACGAATTTCGGTATCGTGGAATGGGGCGATGGGTTCATCGGTCTGATTGGATCGGCATCGCGGGTTGACGACAAAGTCGAAAAAGAGACGCCGGATACGGAGCTTGAACGGAAGGGAGCGGTTCAGTGGGTCGCGTTGCAGGATAAGTATTTTATATCGGTATTGATGCCGAAGGAAGGCGCGGCCGCTTTCGCCAAGACGGAAGACCCTAAAATTGTGTCGGCTGGTGTGCGGATGGCCGCATCAGAAGCAGCGTCCTCAGTCGCACTTCAGCTATATGCAGGCCCGAAGGAATACGACATCCTTCGCTCCTTGGACGTGGGTCTGGAAGATATGATCGATTTCGGATGGTTCATCTACGGCAGTTGGACGGTTGTGAGATCGGTCGCCAAGCCGATTTTTTATGTGCTGCGATTCATCCATGAATACGTCGGTAACTATGGAGTCTGCATCATCTTATTGACAATAGGGATCAAGCTGTTATTTGTGCCGTTGCAATACAAGAGCTACAAGTCGATGAAAATGATGCGATTGATCCAACCGAAGATCAAAGAAGTTCAGGAAAAATACAAGGGTGACCGCGAACGGCTGAACAAAGAGCTTATGCAACTGTATCGGGATCGAAAAGTGAATCCGCTGGGCGGGTTTCTCCCGATGTTCTTGCAAATGCCAGTCTTCATATCCCTGTTCAATGTACTCTACATGACGATCGACTTGCGCCAGGCCCCGTTCATGCTCTGGGTGACTGACTTATCATTGCAGGATCCCTACTATGTGCTACCGGTGCTCATGGGGGCGAGCATGTTTATTCAACAGAAGATCACACCCACCACAATGGATCCGACACAAGCGAAGATGATGTTGATACTCCCAATTGGCTTGACATTTCTGTTCATCAATTTTCCTGCGGGCCTGGTGCTGTATTGGCTGACGAACAATACCCTGACCATCGCCCAGCAATTGGTTACGGATCGTTTTGTGTTGACCGACAAGGCCCTTGCCGCGTTGGGGGCCGAGCAGAGCGGCAGCACGAGCGCATAGGCGCTTCTCGGTCACGTTGCCCGCTACAATATGACTGTGCTGGCAATAGTAGTAGCCACCTGCTTCAGGGCGTTGAAACCGTCAGTCAGCAGTCGAAGACGGGATGCGTAGACGTGGGGGAATGGCGCGATCAGAGGTTCGAGACTCTGAACACCTCGAACTCCAGGTCTTGCAGGTTACGGAAAAACTCACTGGTCATGCAGGAATTTCGTTGTGTAGCACGTGTGGAATAGCAGAGGGATACCACGCAGGACGCTCACACAGGCCAGCCTGGTCGTGAAAGAGGCGTCATGCATGGAGGACTCGAAGACACAATCTGTGCTATTGCCACCCCGGCAGGCGAGGGCGGTATTGGGATCGTTCGTCTGAGTGGCCCTCAGGCGCTTGTCGTCGCTTCTCAGGTTATTCACTTGCGTTCTGGTCGTCCTCTCTCATCGATTTCTTCACATACGCTACATCTTGCCGATCTTGTGGGTCCTGCATCGGACAGGCAGTGCAATATCAGACCAGACCATGCCCAGCCGCCAAGATCGAGTCTGCTCGATGAAGCGCTTGTCGTCTATATGAAGGCGCCGCGATCGTATACGGCAGAGGATGTGGTGGAGATTCAGTCTCATGGCGGGATGTTGGTGCTGGGGATCGTCTGCAAGGTCTGTGTCGAGTCCGGTGCACGGATGGCGGAGCCGGGGGAGTTTACAAAGCGAGCCTTTCTCAATGGACGGCTTGATCTCTCCCAGGCAGAAGCGGTGCTCGATACAATCAGAGCCACATCATCCGCTGGATTGATCGTTGCGCAACGCCACCTACGGGGCGATCTCGCTCGCGAGGTGGAACAGGCTCGGACTTCGCTTCTCATTGTGTTGGCCCATGTGGAAGCGGGGATCGATTTTGTCGGTGAAGATATTTCTTTTCTTCACCACGATGAACTGGTGCGTATCGTGCGGGAGGCCTGTGCCGTGGTCCAGAAACTGGAAGCGACGGCCCAGGAGGGTCGAATTTTGCGAGAAGGCGCACGCGTCGCGATCCTTGGCCGGCCGAATGTCGGCAAGTCTAGCTTGTTGAACCGTTTCCTGAAGCAAGAGCGGGCAATTGTGACGGCCATTCCCGGCACGACGAGAGATGTGCTTGAGGAATCGGTCGATCTTGACGGGGTGATGGTTCGTTTAGTTGATACGGCAGGGGTGCGAGACACGGACGATATCGTCGAGCTGGAAGGGATCAAACGGACGCGAGCCGCACAAGACGAGGCAGACCTCCTGTTAGTGGTGGTGGATGGGAGTGTGCCCCTCACGAGCGACGATCGGGCACTCTTGAGTGTGGCCAGGAATCGCAAGCATGTCGTCGTCGTGAACAAGGCGGATCTCGCCGTTACGGTGGAGACCGATGCCGCACTTGCGGACCGTTTGGTATATGTTGTGTCGGCTAAAACAGGTTTGGGAGTTGAGATGGTAAAGTCGGCTCTTCGTGCTCAGCTGGTGTCCGGGGGCTTTGAGGCAGCGGAGAGCGTCACGGTCACGAATGTGCGGCACCGTGACGCCTTGCGCCGGGCCGGCGAATCCTTGGACCAGGCTCTTGAATCCGTACAGTGCGGGATGGCTGGTGAGCTTATCTCGATCGACGTGCGTGCCGCAGCCGACGCGCTCGGAGAAATTACGGGCGCGATTACGACGGACGAGATCCTTGGTCGGATCTTTTCAGAGTTCTGTATCGGTAAATAGGAGCAAGTTACACGTGGGACAAGCCGTCGACGTCATTGTGGTGGGTGGAGGCCATGCCGGCTGTGAGGCCGCCTTAGCCGCAGCGCGCATGGGGGCGCGCACCTTGTTGCTCACCATGGATCGCGACCGAATCGCGCAAATGTCGTGTAACCCGGCGATCGGAGGAATTGCCAAAGGACATCTGGTAAAGGAAATCGACGCGCTGGGCGGGGAAATGGCGCGGAACACGGATCAAGCCGGCATCCAGTTCCGCTTCATCAATACGAGCAAAGGCCCGGCGGTGCGAGCCCTTCGTGTCCAATGCGACAAGAAGCTGTATCGGGACGCCATGAAACACACGTTGAGCCTACAGGCAGGGCTGACGATCGGCGAGGGGACGGTCGATCGCTTGTTGACCAAGGCCGGCGCGATTACAGGTGTGGTGACAAGTCTTGGTGATCAGATACAGGCGAAGGCTGTTATTCTAACATCAGGTACATTCCTCAAGGGACTTATCCATATCGGCTTGAATCATTTCCCTGCGGGACGAGCCGGAGAGGCATCCGCCGAACATTTATCCGACTGTATGCGCGACCTGGGGTTCGAAGTGGGCCGACTCAAAACCGGCACACCTCCTCGCTTGGATGGGGCGACTATCGACTTTTCCGTGATGGTGCCGCAACCAGGCGATGATCCACCACCGCCGTTCTCGTATCGGACTCTCCGAATTGAGAACCGGCAGCTCCCCTGTCATTTGACCCATACCAATCGTGCGACCCACGAATTGATCCAACGCAATCTGGATCGGTCGCCGCTCTACAGCGGCATCATTGAGTCGGTGGGACCGCGGTATTGTCCGTCGATCGAAGATAAAGTTGTACGCTTTGCGGACAAAGAGCGACACCAGATTTTTATCGAGCCGGAAGGGTTGGACAGCCGTGAGTTTTACCCCAACGGGATCTCCACCAGTCTGCCAGTTGATGTGCAGGCTGCGATGCTGAAAACGATTCCTGGGTTAGAGCAAGCCATCATGCTCAAGCCTGGGTATGCGATCGAGTACGATTATTTTCCTCCACGGCAATTGCATCCGACTCTGGAGACCAAGCTTCTTGACGGGCTCTACCACGCCGGACAGATCAATGGGACATCCGGATATGAGGAAGCAGCGGCTCAGGGTCTCATGGCTGGAATCAACGCAGCGCTGAAGCTTCGAGAAACGGCGCCATTAATACTCGACCGGTCTCAGGCCTATATTGGCGTGCTCATTGACGATCTTATTACGAAAGATGCGCGTGAGCCCTATCGCATGTTTACGTCACGGGCAGAATATCGCTTATTGTTGCGCCATGGGAATGCTGATCTGCGGCTCACTGATACTGGACGGCAAGTTGGATTGATTGATGACAAGGTCTATGCGAGATTTCAGTTGAAACAGAAAGCCATTGAATCTGAGCTTGTGCGTCTCGAAGAGCTTCGACCAAAACTCACGGAGGCTGTTCGTGGACGCCTAGCCAAGGTTCAGATAGAAGAGATCTCCGGACCCTGCACCGCCGCTCAACTGTTACGCCGTCAGGGGGCAAACTACAAAACTCTTTTAGAGGCACTTGGAGTTAGTTCATTGCAAGATGTTGAAACTGCTGATGAAGTTGAGTTGCAAATCAAGTACTCAGGTTATATCAAGCGCCAACTACAACAGATCGGGAGATTCAAAAAACTCGAAATGAAACCCATTCCTATCGCGTTCAATTACGATGGGACCCTTGGTTTTTCGAGGGAGGTTTGTGAAAAGTTAAAAAAAGTTCGACCTGCATCTATTGGTCAGGCATCGAGGATTTCAGGGGTCACGCCAGCGGCAATTTCACTTCTCCTTGTGGCGCTTGAAAAATACAGGGGTGAATCCAGGCGAGATAACCTTCGACACGTCTCATCCTAGAAAAGAAATAGAGAAATCTCCATAATCCGTTCTAGAATGCCTTGACCTCATCTACTGATTCACGTAATTGTTCCACGTGGAACATGAACCGGAATTGCGCAAACTCACGATTGGCGCTGCACGCGAACTTGGGCTGATAATCACGGAAAGCCATGTCGAACAGTTCATGCGCTACCTCGCTCATCTCCTTGAGTGGAATAAAGTAATCAATCTCACGGCGATCATCGATCCTAAAGAAATAATCATCAAGCATTTCATTGACTCACTCGTTGCGCTTGCAGCGACAAGCTTTCCACAAAATAGCCTGGTACTCGATGTGGGGTCTGGGGGAGGGTTTCCTGGTATTCCTCTTAAGATCGTGAGATCTGATATACGGCTGATCCTCGTAGAGCCGGCTCAGAAGAAATGTTCATTTCTGAATTCAGTGATTGGCCTGTTGCAACTTCGAGATGTGTCAACGTTTAATGGCACTATTGAACAGTATGCCAAACAGCCTCTCCAGCATGTTATTGATACGGTTGTGGTAAGGGCGTTGAAGTATGAAGAAATAAGGAAACATATCCCTGCATTGCTGACGTCTAAAGGGAAAGTTGTCTTGTATAGAACATCAGCCATCGAAAAACAAAATATCGGGAACGAGTTCCATCTGCTAAACGAAACGGCTCATATACTCCCGCAAGGATCTGGCAAGAGGGTCATTACCGTCATTGAGAGGGATCATCCCGTAACATGGTCAGTCTCGTGTATGTAAGTTCCACGTGGAACATTATTCATGAGTGCATAAAGGAATGCTCGACGCAACAGTACCTATGACGAAAATTGTAGCGATCGCAAATCAGAAGGGTGGTGTGGGAAAGACGACAACAGCCGTGAACCTTGCCGCTGGTGTCGCGCTCCAGGGCAAGCGCGTTTTGCTTGTGGATATGGACCCGCAAGGGAATGCCACAAGCGGGCTGGGGATCGACCCCCGCTCCTTACAGGCTACTGTGTATAACTGCCTGATTAATCATGTGAAGTTTCATGATGTTGTGAAAATAACAGAGGTGAACGGTTTGTCACTTTTGCCGGCAAATGCGGACTTATCAGGGGCAGAAATAGAGCTGGTGAATGTTGAAGAACGGGAAAAACTGCTTCAGCATTTCTTGCGAGAGGTGAGTCAGTTATTCGACATTATCTTGCTCGATTGTCCTCCTACATTGGGGATTTTAACAGTGAACGCACTCGTTGCAGCGCAGAGCATTTTGGTCCCCGTTCAGTGTGAGTACTATGCCATGGAAGGGTTAAGCCGCTTGGTTGGAAACATTGATCGAATTCGCCAAGCCTTTAACCCGGATCTCAAATTGGAAGGGATCGTCTTGACAATGTTCGATGCGCGGAATACGTTGGCGCGTCAAGTCGTTGAACAAGTTCGCGAACATTTCAAAGAAATCGTCTACAGTACCGTGATTCCTCGCAACGTCACACTGGCGGAGGCTCCAAGCTATGGACGTCCGGCCATGTTATATAACGTTGCATCGGCAGGATCTCAAGCCTATTTGTCTTTAGCCAAGGAGTTTGTGAGCCATGGAGAAGAAAGCGCTCGGTAGAGGACTCGATGCACTGCTGCCTGCCGCCAAGCCTGCGTCGGTGGCAGAGTTGTCGGATGTTCAACATCTGCGGATCGAAGCGATCGTACCGAATCGATATCAGCCGAGACAAACGTTTGCCCCTCAGGAACTGATAGAACTCACGGCTTCATTGAAACAGAGTGGATTGCTGCAGCCGATTCTCGTGCGCCGGAAAGGCGACGGAATCTATGAGCTCATTTCCGGTGAACGGCGTTGGCGTGCAGCAAAAGAGGCAGGGTTGGAAACGATTCAAGCCGTCATTCGCAATTGCGGGGATGAAGAATCCATAGTCCTGGCGCTGGTAGAAAATCTTCAACGCACAGATCTCAATCCTATGGAAATGGCGAGGGCCTACCATCGGATGATGAACGAATTTGGACTGACTCAGGACATAATTGCGCGACGAGTCGGTTGTGAGCGATCATCAATCGCCAATGTCGTGCGTCTCATACAGCTTCCCTCAGAGGTCCAACAGATGATTGAAACAAATCAGCTTTCCATGGGACATGCCAAAGTCATTCTCGGTATTCCAGGCCAAAATGAACAGCTTAAAGTCGCCAAACTGGTGCTCGCAAAAGGGTTGTCGGTGAGAGAGACGGAAAAGCTCATAGAATCCTCACCGGTCGCAAAGAAGCGAGGAATAAAGGAATTACGGCGAACACCGTGGTCTGATGTTGAAGAGCGATTGCAAAAGCGATTGGGTACCAAAGTCATGATCCAAAATGGAAGACGTGGTGGGAAAATTGTCATTCATTATTTTTCTCCTCCTGAACTCGATGGAATTCTCGAGGCACTTCTGAATTAATCCGCACCCCATTTCTGCTTCATAAGCCAGTAGATGGCCCAATGGAATTGGAAGAGCTAGAGGCACACTTGTTGCGTCTACGTACCCGTGGCCATATTCATTCTGATCGAGTATTTCCCCAGAACTCAATAACAGCGTCACAGTCGCACTGGAATAGTGGGGTCACCAACTCGAGGAGGCCCGTTCATGTGGGGGCAGGAGAAAAAATAGAGACGAGCTCAAGCGAGCAGAAAGGCAAAGAGGTTGTTATGGGCACTGCCAATTCAATAGGGACTGAGGGAGCTGGGGAGGTTAGTGCATTTGTGGGAAAGGGTGTCGAGTTCAAGGGCACAATCTCTTACAGCGGCACGGTGAGAATTGACGGAAATCTCGATGGAGAAATTCATACTGATGGTGTGCTGCTGATTGGTGAAGAGGCCGTCATCCAGGCAAAAATTACAGCCGGAACCGTCGTGTGTAAAGGAAAGGTCACTGGGGATGTCATTGCGAAAGAGTGCGTCAAGCTCCGGACTCCGGCCGTCATGAACGGGAGTATCAAGACGCCGATGCTTTCAATGGAAGATGGCGTGCTGTTCAACGGTGCACTCGAAATGGCTCACGGTGTGCGCGAGCTCCCTCGTGAGACCCCTCTGCTCCCTATCGGCGTGATCACGCCCTCCAATATCAAGCGAGTCAATGGTTAGGGGGATATTATCATTTAGGTATTTTTATGCACATTATTCATGTGCCAAACGGCCATCCATGCGCGTGAGGAGACTGAGGAGGCGATCATGTGGGCAATGAAGGAACGGGGCCAGCAAGCCGAACAGAGCAGCGAGAATTTTACGTTTCTGGGAAAAGGCGCAGACTTCAAGGGGGTGATGAGTTTCGATGGCACCATTCGGGTTGATGGATGCGTCAAAGGGGAGATCTATACGACCGGAGCGTTAATCGTCGGGGAGCATGCCGTCATCGAGGGCATCGTATCAGTTGGGACTCTCATGAACAGCGGCAAGATTCATGGCACCATCACTGCCATTGAAAAGATTCAGATCCTGAAGTCCGGTATTCTTGTCGGCGATATTCAGACCCCAGTCATTGCGATCGAAGAAGGCTCTCGCTTCCATGGCATGTGTGACATGGGTGCTCATCTGTGGAGTGAACAACGAGCCCTCTCGATCGACATGCCTCCGGGCCTTGTTGCAACCGCCCATTAGATGCAGGGAACAATCCTCTAGCCCTTTTCCCGTCTCCTCAGTACAATAGCAGCCCTATGGCTCGCCCTACAGTTCTCCTTGGCATGAGTGGTGGCGTGGACAGCTCTGTCGCCGCAGCGCTTCTGGTTCGCCAGGGCTACGACGTGCATGGTGTCACGCTTCAGGTCTGGGAGCATGAAGACGACACAGTCGCGGTCTCAAAGCGCTGGGAGGAGCGTGGGTGCTGTAAGGTCGGCATTGCCCGGTATGTCGCGCAGACGTTGAAAATCCCGCATGAAGTGGTCGATACCAGAGAAACCTTTCGTGCCGGGGTTATCGACGATTTTGTTGCCGGCTATCTCGATGGCACCACACCCAATCCCTGTGTTCGGTGCAATGAGCGTGTCAAGCTGCGGAGCCTCGTGGAACTCGCGGACAAACGCGGGATTAATTTTGTGGCCACCGGCCACTATGTCCGAATCAGCGAATCCGAGGGGACTCCTACTCTTCAGCGAGCCGCCGATCCCAAGAAAGATCAGAGCTATTTCCTTTACCGTCTTCGTCAGTCATGGCTCTCTCGTATTCTCTTTCCTGTCGGAGGCATGCAGAAGAAGGAAGTATGGATAGAGGCAGAGGCCTTGGGCCTTCCTATGGACGAATTGAAGGAAAGCCAGGAAATCTGCTTCGTGAGCCACGGCGATTATCGAACCTTTATCGAGCAGGAAGCGCCTGACGCCAAGAAGCCGGGGGCATTCGTGGATGATGAAGGGCGCTATTTAGGAGAACACGAAGGCATTGCCTTTTATACGCCAGGCCAACGACGGGGGCTCGGTATTGCGACCGGCCGCAGGCTCTATGTTCAGCAAGTACAACCGGCGACCAATACGGTCGTTCTTGGAGCAGAAGAATCCCTGCGTCGCAGCCAGTGCGATGTAGCAGATCTGAATCTCTTTGATTCCTCTCTTCTTAACGGATCATCGGAAGTCGAGGTCAAAGTCCGGTATGCCACGCCTTCCACGTCTGCGACCGTCCAACACCTTTCAGATGGCACCCTTCGTATTCTCTTTCACGAGCCACAGCGCGCATTGAGTCCAGGGCAATCAGCGGTGCTCTATCGAAACGATCGCGTGCTCGGCGGCGGCATCATCCAATCGCTCTAGTAGTCTACGGGAAAACTCGGTTTACACCTATAACACCAATGGCATCTCATGGAATGGCTATGGTGCCACAAAAGCCTCAGGATACTCAAAATGGCCGTCCAGCAAGGCCGAAGCGAGCGAAGAGGCGAGGCGTACTCTGCGGTATGTTGAGCCTCTGAGTGAAGCGAGAACCCCGCCGGCGGATTTTTTCAGCATCCTGCTAGCGTCGTCCTCATCCACACCGTCATATTGACAGCCCTCATCTCTCAATGCTACTTTGAGCCGCCGCTTGTCGTGCGAGCCACGAAGGCTTCCCACTTTGCCAAAAAGAAAAAATCGAACGGACCTGTTATCGTGATTAAGACAGCAGTGGCGCGACGTTATGCACAGGCGCTCTTCGAGTTACTCGACGTATCCAACATCGAACAAACCCGTGTGGCCTTAACGGGGCTGGGCCAAGCGATCAAGGATTCGGTCGAATTGCGCCATGTAGTGGCCTCACCAGTGTTTGGCGCCGAAGACAAAATTGCCGTCCTTACAGAACTCGGTTCGCGCTTGGGATGTCCTCCCGTCGGAAAAAGATTTCTCGAACAATTAGTCAAGAAAAATCGCGTCGGCTTTCTTCCTGAAATCGCCGAGGCCTTCGCGAAACTCGCCGATGCGTCGAAAGGCACCCAGCCCGTCACCGTCTTCTCCGCAACGGCCATACCCCCAGGAGAGCAAGAACAAATCAGCAATCGCCTGCGCACCATGCTCAAGCGCCAAGTCGAAGTCACCTTTCACACGGATGCCCGCTATATCGCCGGCATGCAGATCCGTCTCGGCAGCACGGTGGTCGATGGCACCGTGCTGGGGCGGTTACAAGCGATGCAGAATGCGTTGACGAAGGAGTAGCTATGCAGATTAAGGCCGAAGAAATCAGTTCGATTATCAAAGAAAAAATCAAAGGCTTCGACAAACAGGTCGATGTCAAGGAGACCGGCTCAGTCATTCAGGTCGGAGACGGCATTGCCAAGGTCTATGGCCTCGACGGCGCCATGGCCGGCGAAATGCTCGAATTCCCCGGCGGCCTCTACGGGATCGCGTTAAACCTTGAAGAAGACAACGTCGGCGCCGTGCTCATGGGCGATGACGTCGGCGTGAAGGAAGGCGATCCGGTCAAGCGCACGGGACGTATTGCGGAGGTTCCGGTCGGCGAAGCCTTGATCGGTCGCGTCGTGAACGCGATCGGTCAGCCGATCGATGGCAAGGGCCCGATCAAGTCCACGCTTTCGTCCCGCATCGAAGTGGTGGCACCCGGCGTGAATACACGCCAATCGGTGCGCGAACCTTTACAAACAGGCATCAAAGCCATCGACGCCATGATCCCCATCGGCCGCGGCCAGCGTGAATTGATCATCGGCGACCGGCAGACCGGCAAGACCGCCATTGCCGTCGATACGATCATCAACCAAAAGGGCCTCGACGTTTTTTGCATCTATGTGGCCATCGGCCAAAAGCGCTCAACCGTGGCACGCGTCGTCAAGACGCTCGAAGAAAACCACGCGATGGAATACAGCATCGTGGTAGCAGCCACCGCGAGCGATGCGGCGCCCATGCAGTACCTGGCGCCATTCTCGGGTGCCGCCATCGGCGAATACTTCCGGGATAACGGCAAACATGCCTTGATCGTTTATGACGATCTCTCCAAACATGCCGTGGCCTATCGCCAGTTGTCTCTCTTGCTTCGCCGCCCGCCAGGCCGGGAAGCCTATCCGGGCGACGTGTTCTATCTGCACTCCCGGTTGTTGGAGCGTGCGGCAAAACTTAGCGACAAACTCGGCGGGGGAAGCCTCACCGCACTACCCATCATTGAAACACAAGCCGGTGACGTGTCCGCCTACATTCCGACCAACGTCATTTCGATCACCGATGGGCAGATCTATCTCGGCAGCGATCTGTTCTACTCCGGTATTCGCCCCGCAATTAACGTCGGTCTCTCGGTCTCCCGCGTCGGGGGTTCGGCTCAGATCAAGACCATGAAGCAGGTCGCCGGTACACTCAGGCTCGACCTTGCCCAGTATCGCGAAATGGCCGCCTTCTCGCAGTTCGGCAGCGAGCTGGACAAAGCCACGCAGATGCAGCTCGCGCGTGGTGTGCGGATGGTGGAGTTGCTCAAGCAAGGGCAATACAAACCGATGCCGGTCGCCGACCAAGTGCTGTCGATTTACGCGGGAGTCAATGGATACCTGGACGATGTCCCGGTCGACAAAGTGCAACAGTTCGAAGCCGACCTGCTGCATTACGCGCAACAGCACCATCCCGAGTTGAAAAAAGAAATCGCGAGCATCGGGAAGATCGATGACAAGGTCGCCGCCAGACTCAAAGATATTCTTACGACCTTTAAACAAAAGATGGGATACGGTGCGAAATAGCGTCGGGGAAGCGCCGGTCGCTGATACCAAAGAAATCTAGACATGCCCAGCTTACAGAGTCTACGCCGTAAAATTGCGGCGTTTAAAAATACACAGAAGATCACCAAGGCCATGAAGATGGTGGCTGCGGCGAAGCTGAAACGATCGCAAGACCGTATTCTGGCTGCGCGCCCCTACGCCCTCAAGATGCGTGGTGTCGTCAGCAACCTGAGCCAGCGTGTGAATCGATCGTCGCACCCCCTGCTGCAGAAACGCGAAGGGAAAAAGATCGAAGTGCTCGTCGTCACCAGCGATCGCGGGCTGTGCGGCGGGTTCAACGGCAATATCGTGCGGAAGAGCTCGGAGTTTGTGCGTCAATGCGAAGCCCTGGGATCACAGGTCAATTTGAGCATCGTGGGTCGCAAAGGTCGCGACTATTTTCGCCGGCGCACCTGGCCGATCAGGCAGGAGTGGACCGGCATCTTCGACAAGCTCACCTTTGAGCATGCTATCGATATCGGCAGCGACCTGACCGATCACTTCGTCAAGGGGACGTTCGACGAACTCCATATCGTCTATAACGAGTTCAAGTCGGCGATTCAACAGCGCGTGATCGTGGAGAAGCTGTTTCCCGTCGATGCCGCAGCCGAGTTCGGGACGGCGCAGGCGGAAGGCACGATCGGCGGCAGCTACCTCTTTGAACCTGACGAAGCTGACCTCTTGAACGTATTCATTCCGAAGCATTTCCAGACGCAGACGTTTCGTATCTTGTTGGAATCAGCCGCAGCGGAACATGGCGCCCGCATGGCAGCGATGGACGGCGCAACCAGGAACGCAGGACAACTGATCAAGAAAGTGACCCTGCATTATAACAAGACCCGCCAGACGGCCATTACCAAAGAGTTGATGGACATCGTCGGCGGCGCAGAAGCGCTGAAATAGATTGACGTTCTGAGTGCTGAGTGTTCAGTGAGAACGCCGCCAGAGCCTCACACTCAGAACTCATGACTCAGAATTCAGAACTTGCGAGAGAAGGAGCGTTATGAGCATAGGAAAAGTGATTCAAGTGATCGGACCGGTGGTGGACGCGGAGTTTCCTCCCGGACAACTGCCGAACATTTACAACGCCCTCAAAGTGATTCAGGAAGAGAATAAAACCACCGGCACGCCGGCTGTCCGCATCACTCTTGAAGTCGCGCTGCACCTCGGTGAAAACCGCGTCCGCGGCATCGCCATGTCCACGACCGACGGTCTCACGCGTGGAATGGATGTGCATGATACGGGGGCACCGATTTCTGTGCCGGTCGGACGTGAGACATTGGGACGACTGATCAACGTGTTAGGCGAGCCAGTGGACGAGATGGGCCCGATCACGACCACGAAGACCTATCCCATTCACCGACCTGCGCCGCGCCTCGAAGATCAGGACACGAAGACCGAAGTCCTGGAAACCGGTATCAAGGTCGTCGATCTTCTTGAACCCTACAGCAAGGGTGGCAAGGTCGGCCTCTTCGGCGGAGCCGGAGTCGGTAAGACTGTCATCATCATGGAGCTCATCAACAACATCGCCTTACACCACGGTGGCTTCTCGGTCTTCGCCGGGGTCGGTGAGCGAACCCGTGAAGGCAACGACCTCTGGCACGAAATGCAGGAGTCGAAGGTCATCGATCCCAAGGACTTCACCAAATCGAAAGTCGCGCTGGTCTATGGCCAGATGAACGAGCCGCCCGGAGCCCGTCTGCGCGTCGCCTTGACCGGACTGGCCGTCGCCGAATATTTTCGCGACGAAGAAAACCAGGACGTGCTGCTCTTCGTGGATAATATCTTCCGGTTTACCCAGGCCGGCTCAGAAGTGTCGGCCTTGCTCGGCCGTATGCCGTCCGCCGTCGGCTATCAGCCCACCCTCTCGACCGAGATGGGGCAACTACAGGAACGCATCACCTCGACCAAGCGTGGATCGATCACATCGGTGCAGGCGATCTATGTCCCGGCAGACGACTTGACCGACCCGGCGCCGGCCACCGCCTTCGCCCACTTGGACGCGACGACCGTGTTGTCACGGCAACTGGCCGAGTTGGGCATCTATCCAGCCGTCGATCCGCTCGACTCCACCTCGCGTATTCTCGATCCGCAAGTCATCGGCGAAGATCACTATAAGGTCGCACGAGGAGTCCAGTCCGTGTTGCAGCGGTATAAAGATCTCCAAGATATTATCGCCATTCTCGGCATGGACGAATTGTCGGAAGACGATAAGATGGCGGTGGCCCGTGCGCGAAAGATTCAGCGCTTCTTGTCACAGCCGTTCCATGTTGCCGAAGCCTTCACCGGCTCACCCGGTAAGTACGTGAAGCTCAAAGACACCGTGCGAAGCTTCAAGGAAATTCTCGCCGGCAAGTACGACCATCTCCCAGAACAGGCGTTCTACATGGTCGGCCCCATCGAGGAAGTGATTGCGAAGGCAGAGAAAATGGGAGTGAAGGTATAAGCAGTGGGCGAATCGATCCTCCCGCTTTCTGAGTGGAAGTAAGGAAATAGGGAACATGGCAGGAAAGTTGTTGTTAGAAGTGGTGACGCCGGAAAAGTTGCTCTTGAGCCAGCAGGTGGATGAAGTCATCGCCCCAGGCTCAGAGGGCGAGTTCGGTGTGTTGCCGGGACACTCTCATTTCCTGTCTACGTTACGCATCGGCGAGTTGCGCTATCGCGTCGGGGACTTGACCAACCATATGGTGATCCTCTGGGGATTCGCAGAAGTCACGCCAACCAAAGTGACGATCATGGCCGAGATCGCCGAAAAGGCCGAAGATATCGACGTGGGCAGCGCTCAAGCTGCCGTTGAGAAGGCCGAGGAAAGCCTCAAGGCCGGCGGCCTGCCGTCAGAAGTTAAAGACGCTGAAATCAGTCTCGAAAAAGCCCGCCTCAGAAAAAAGATCGCCGACCGCGCCAGTAAGACCAGCCACGCCTAATTCCCGAATCGTACACACAAGACCAGGATTTCGAACGAAGTCGGTGCTCACTCCTTCCCGATCAGAGACGGGAATCACGAGATAACTGATAGGGTCTCTGTGCTCGCAGAGCCACACGTGAAAGCAGTGGTCGCTCAATGCGCGTAATGAATGAGTTAGGCCTAAGTACAACGCGCGGGCTGAGAAGACCTCGCCTGGCCTCATGGCACGTCCTGGAAAATCGATTGCGAAGCAATGGAGGGTTGGGCGGGTAAAAAATGTCTGCCAGTTGATGGGCAGGTGAGAAAGTTACGCAACATCCTCTCCTATACCGTAGGTTCTGTCTCTGGATTCAGGGCAGCTTCTGCAACAGCCCCTCGGCAACGTCTGAGTTCGGATCGCCGCCGACGCTCATATCCGTATCACTAAAGTGGGAGGTCGATCGGGTCGATACCTTCATCCCTAGCCCTCCCGGCGTGAGGGTGTACTCGATTAACGTGATTTCTTCTTGCTGATCCAGATAGCCCTGGCTCGCCCTTTCAAAAGAACCCCCAATTCCGATCGCAAGCCGGCCCTGTCCTTTCTCCAGGGTCTTCACCACCACCCGTTGCACACCGCCTCCCGCCGGCACGTATTCCACCGTCTGCCCAACGTGAGACAACTCGACCTTCCGCACTATCCCTTTATTGTTGGGCGGTTTCAAGTTCCAAGTGCAACGGGTGAATAATGACGCAGGTGCGCAGAGACTTCCCGGGGCGTCGCAACGTTGAGACATTTCCTAGGGCGTGTGTTCAGGCGATGCGCGATCGCGTTCAACTCGCGCTGGGT
>JBBRRK010000053.1:0-20188 GCA_038200765.1 Nitrospirales bacterium | reverse complement strand
CGACGGACTCTCTTTGCCCGGCGCTGATCCTCTGACAATGGTTGGGAAAGAGACGCTGTACCCATGGACTGCTCCATACCGTACTGCACCTTTGTTATTCCCTCGCCTATCGCTCCCTAGGAATGGCACCCGTGCTGGTCCCATTGCGGCCGTCGAGCGAGGCTACAAATGATCCTTCAAACCTCGCTCGTTTTCTCTCCAGGGATGGGGGCTGATTGATCTTCCACTGCGCGCGTCCAACGAGGGCCTTCTGAGGCCGCGCGTTGCGCAAGCACAGAAGATCATCAGGCTCCATCCACGCTCTACCCTCCTTGTACCACAATCTGTGAAAAGTCCGCGAATGAGTTGAACAAATCATCCACTTCCTGGAGCAGCGATAACCGGTTACTCCGAACAGCCGGATCCTCCGCATTCACCATCACCGCGTTGAAGAACGCATCGATAGCAGGCTTCAGACGCACGAGCGCATCCAGAGCTTGGTCATAATCCCCGCGGTTCATCGCGGACAGCATCGTCTCCCGTTCTTCCGCCGTAGCCTGGTACAGCGCCGACTCTGTGGGATGCTCGAACCAAGTCTTGTCGACCGGCTTGCGATCCCACTGCTCTTTTTCGACGAGCCGGTGCGCACGCTTAAAGCCGACGATCAACGGATCGAACTCCGGCTTCGTGGTCACGAGTTCAAGCGCCTTCATTCTCTGAACAAGATCCACGAGGTCCAGCGTCTTATCGTGTGCTTGCTTGAGCACCGCTTCGATAACATCATCCCGTAAGGCATGGACGACCCTGCCATAGTGCCGAACCCGCTCAAAAATGAATTCCGTCATCCGGCGCCGGCCCTCCGGCCCAGAATCTTTCCCGCCCTTGAAGCCCTCGGCAATGACAAGCTGTCTCGCAGCATCGACGTAGGTCCCCACATCGGTGCGCAGATTACTCTCAAGAATAATCCGGACGATGGCTGTGGCATTCCTGCGCAGGGCAAAAGGATCTTCCGATCCGGTCGGCACGAGACCCACGTAGAAAAAAGCCGCCACCGAATCCAGCCGGTCGGCCAACGAGAGCACCTGACCAGCAATGGTCTTGGGCAACTCACCTTCTATCGATCGCGGCAGATATTGCTCTCTGATGGCTTGACTGACCGCCTCAGACTCACCATCATGTCTCGCGTACTCGCCCCCCATGATGCCCTGCAGTTCAGGAAATTCACCGACCACACCAGTGAGAAGGTCAGCCTTGCACAGATCCGCGGCCCTCTCGCAGGTCTGTTTCAATTCGTCGTCCTGAGGTCGCACACTCGTCGCGATCATGCTGACCAGCTTCCTGATCCGTTGCTGTTTTTTCTCCATCGTACCAAGCTTCTGTTGAAACGTGACGCCGGCCAGCTTCGGCACCCGTTCCGCGAGTTTGACCTTCCGGTCTTCATCAAAAAAGAACTTGGCGTCGGCCAGACGCGCAGCCAGGACCCGCTCGTTACCTTCACGAATCAATCCCATGTCGTTGGCTCGATTGTTCGTCACCGCAATGAAATGAGGAACGAGCTTCTCGGTCTCTTTATCCATCAAAGAAAAAAATCCCTGATGTTCCTTCATGGAGGTGATGAGGATCTCTTGCGGCACTTCCAGATAGGCAGGCTTAAAAGACCCGATAATGGCGTTGGGGCACTCGGTTGTATAGACCGCCTGATCCAACAAGTCCGCGTCTACATTCAACGAGAAACCGGCTTTCTTACATAGGATCGCGATCTGTTCTTCGATCGTATGGCGACGATGCTGTGGATCCGGAGTGACCCCCTGACGCTCAAGCCCCTTCAGATAGGACTCGGAGTCCCGAACCACAATCCCCTTTGCACTTCCTAACACACGATGGCCTTGCGTCCGATTGCCGGCGGTAATCCCTGCGACTTCGATCGGAAGCGTGGCCCCTCCGTACAGCGCCACCAGCCACCGTAAGGGCCGAGCGAACCGCACGCCGGTGCTATCCCACTTCATGGCTCTCGGAAAAGAGAGCTTCGTGATCAACTTCGGGAGGAGTTCTTCCAGAACCACCTTGGTCGGTCGCCCCTGTTCCTGCTTCACCGCAAAGAGATACTCTCCTTTCGGAGTCTGGCGAACCTGCAGCTCATGAACCGAGACCCCTTGCCCTGCGGCAAATCCTATCGCCGCTCTGGTCGGCTGGCCAGCCGGATCGAACGCGACAGACTTGGAAGGCCCCATCGCTTCCTTCACCATAGAGGTTTGCTGAGTCGCAAGACCCTCAACCACCAGGGTCAACCGTCGTGGAGTGCCCAGCGTACGGGCGGATAGAAACGCGAGACGTTGGTCTTTCAACAGCTGCTCAGCCGCCTCTTTCAACGTTGCCAAGGCAGGGGCGATAACCTGGTAGGGCAGTTCTTCGACGCCGATCTCGAGCAACAGCTCTGCAGCGGTGGCTGGGGATGAGCCCTTCCCCTTCTTCGCAGGAGAAGTGGGACGACGAGGTTTCTGAGTCTGTGTCATGAATCTTTCTGCAGCTCTTACGAGCGGCGGGCCGCGGCTTTAGAATGCGGACCCGAAACCTTCGCCCCATCACGCCCCGTCCCGCGCTCGATGAGCGGATGGCCCATCGCTGTGCGCTCTTCGATGTACCGTTCGGCACATTGACGTGCAAGCGCACGGACCCTGGCGATATAGCCCGTGCGCTCCGACACACTGATCGCCCCGCGAGCATCCAGCATGTTGAACACATGAGAAGACTTGATGCAGTAGTCATAGGCCGGGAGAGTCAGCCGCTTGTCCGTCTGCGTGAGCAACCGCTTGCACTCGACTTCATACGATTGGAAGGTGGTCATGAGCATGGTCACATCGGCTTCTTCGAAGTTATACCGTGACCCCTGAACCTCGGTCTCGTGATGGATGTCCCCATACTTGATCGTGTCGTTCCAGGCGAGGTCAAACACGTTATTCACCTGTTGCAGATACATGGCGATGCGTTCTGTCCCGTATGTGATTTCGACGGTAATAGGATTCAGCTCGATCCCGCCGATTTCTTGGAAATACGTGAACTGAGTGATTTCCATCCCATCGAGACGCACCTCCCAGCCCAGGCCCCAGGCGCCCAGTGTGGGGGACTCCCAGTCGTCTTGAATGAACCGGATGTCGTGGTGCTTCGGGTTAATTCCCAATTGAGCCAAACTCTCCAAATACAACGCTTGGATATTGTCCGGCGCTGGTTTCAGCATGACTTGATACTGATAGTAGTGCTGCAGGCGATTTGGATTCTCGCCGTATCGTCCATCCGTCGGACGCCGACATGGCTGAGGATAGGCTGCCCGCCAGGGTTCCGGACCAAGGGATCTGAGGAACGTGGCTGGATGAAAGGTGCCCGCCCCCATCTCCAGATCATAGGGCTGATGGATGACGCAGCCTTGCTCGGCCCAGTATCGATGCAACGTGAGGATGAGATTTTGGAAGGTCACGAACAGCCTTGAGAGGTGGTGAACGTGCGGAGTTAGTGCCCAGAAACGAAAGAAGAAGCTACCAAGAACGCGTGGACACTGTCAAGAAATAATCCCTCTATCATCAAGGAGTTGCATCAAAAATCTCCGGCAGTTTTTGCGATCGATCTAACCAGACGAGTGAAACGTCGCACCATTCTCTCCTGTTCACTGACCCTTGACACGACGCGTGCAGTACATTAATGTTGCGATACTTGATTAAGTCACTCAACAATTAGCGGATTGTAGATGAAACTCTCAAAGAAAAGCGAGTATGGACTTCGGGCGCTCTTGGAACTCACGCTTTCCTATGGAAAGGCAACCATACAACGCCGCCAGATTGCAGAACGTCAACATATTCCTGTGGAGTTCCTGGAACAGATTCTTCTCGCGTTAAAGCGCGCAGGATTGGTCGCGAGCAGTCGTGGGATGAAGGGCGGTTATACCCTAATTAAGTCGCCCGACGAGATCACCTTGGGCCAAGTGATTCGCATGTTGGACGGCCCCCTCGCTCCCATCGGATGTGTGAGCAAGACGGCCTATCAGAAATGCGGGGACTGCCCCTATGCCGATCACGCCCAATGTCCAGTGCAGCATGTGATGGGTTCGGTGCGTGATGCCATTGCCGATATCCTGGACCACTACACCCTCGACGACTTCGCCGCCGGCCATCAAAAAGGATAATCGTGGATCTCGTCGTGCTCATGCTCATCACGTTCGTAGCCGCCACCGTCAACGGCGCCTTGGGGTATGGTTTTTCTTCGATCACGGTTCCAGTTGCGCTGCTCTTCTACACTAATCGTATTTTGAATCCGGCGTTGGTGCTCGTGGAATTGGTGATCAACGGGTACGTCCTCTTCATCAATCGGAAGAGCATCCCGAACATCTGGTGGCGCGTGGCGCCCATTCTAATCGGCCTCGTCGTCGGTGTGGCAATCGGCAGCTATATTCTCTCCCTCGTTCATCCGGGCTGGGTCAAGTTTGTGACCTACATCATGCTGTTGCCGTTGATTCTGCTCCAGGCTGCCGGTATCAGAAAGCCCATTCAAGCTGAAAAAACCATCGCGATACCGTTCGGAGTTGCCATTGGAACCCTCTACTCCGTCACGACCATCTCAGGCCCTCCCCTTGCGGTACTTTTCAACAATCAGGGATATGCCAAACAGGACTTCCGTGCCGCCCTGGGCGTCATTCGAGTAGCAGAAGGGGTATTCACGGGAATCGCCTACTATTTTATTGGACTCTATAGCTACGACAGCATGGCGATCATTCCCTATATCATTCCCAGCGTCCTGCTAGGCATTCCTCTTGGGAGCTATCTTATCCGTTTGATGGACCATGAAACGTTCAGACGGATCTGCATGGCTTTCGACGCCTTCATCGTCACATTCGGACTGTCTCGGGTTCTGACCGAATTAAATCTGACCACCGCATTCACCACCTACAGCATCTTCGCAATTGTAATGATGCTCAATGCCTACTTGCTGTTTCGTTTTTTTCGGGACAGGACCGTTCCCTGAGGGAGAACGAAAACCCGGCGCACGCACGTTAGACCTTCTTCATATGGAACAATGTCAGACCGGCCTTCAGCCTTGCTTTCGGCAGGATGGTGCGATGCATCCGAAACGTGGGAAGCTGTTCGACTGGTTCTTCCCAGCAGACCTGGAGTCCGTGGGACGCACCCTCCTGACCAAGCTGTGCCGGGCCAATGACGAACGCAGTCCCCCCTACCCGAAGAATTCGGTTGATCCCCTTCAAGCGCTCAGCCAAGCTGATGAGTCTATCGCCGCTGTCATAGGGCACCCAATGGTAGGCTACGTCATAGGAATGCGGGGCTTCCCGATCGTACAGCCTTTCGTCCATAACGAATCGAATGCGCGAGAGCCAATCCCATCGCTGCAACTCAGCACAGATACTCCAAAGTCGTTGTGCCTGCTTTTGCGCAAAGGCCGGATACCGTACCAGCACAGTATAGTCTCTCGGCCGATCAAACGTGAGACAGGTCGCAACCACCGCATCGCCATTGTCGATGAGCACGCGTTGGGCTTGCGAAAGGACCGCGCCGATTTCTCGATCCTGCTCGGCACGATCCTCTAGATAATCAGCCACGAAAGGTTGCGCCACGCACTCACCGATCTCAGACTCATCGTCCGGATAGAGCAACACCGCACCGTAGGCGTCGGCGGGAGAGATGGGCGGAACCCCCTGGACAAAGACCGACCGCCAGTCGACCGGGCTTATGACCACAGACTCACCAGACTGTTCTAGACTTTCTTGCGGCAGGGTCACAGCCAGCGCCGTTTCATGATTTCGATCCTTTAAGATGACATGGGTTCCGGCAATCGCTGCACTTCGATCGCACGGAACAAACCGACGGCCTTTTGGGCTCAGATAAGACAGCCCAGAGGAATCCGACGCCACCGTCACCTTGTGCAACAAGCCACCTTGGAGGGTCAGGCACACCCCCGCGCGTTGATCGAAATACCGAGTCAGCGGCGTTGCAGCCGGCAGCCAGATTACATGATGGGACCGTTCAGGATTCATGAAGAGGGTGAATGGGTTACACCCACTAGGTGCCTGCGGGGTAAAGAAACTACTAAACAAGCGGAAGGCGGCTTCCGATGGATAGGTGGGAATACCCCGATACCGCAAGGGTCGTGGGGTTGGCTGCCCCTCATTCTGATCGTCGTAGAGCCCGCGAATCAATTCAAAGACCGCGGACCCAGTTCCCGGCAATAGCGATTGAAAAAGTTCGACGACCGGCAAGAAATCGATAGAGGACCAATTCATTGCCCCCATACAGGACATGAAGTGGGCCCGTTCGAAGTCCCCATCCTGAAGCACAGAGAAGGCATCTTTTCGCTGTCGGATCGTTGCCCTACCGCTCGGCTCGATCAAGAGATCCTCATCCCGATAGAAAAACCGTACCTCCTCGATTGGAACTCGGCGCGCCTGCGCCGCCATCGCGCGCAAATCATCGGCCGTGAGCCGTTGCCAACCGGGCCTACTGGCGAGATTGAGGCTGGTTTCATTGACCAAACCGACCGGCTTCAACCCGACCCATTGCCCCCAATCCAAACGTATCCTGGCACGGCACAGGAACACATTGCCTGTGGCATCAGTCCCCCACTCGCATTCATGCAACGGGTTTCCTTCCGGATCGGTCGCCAGGAACCGACAACCATCAGGGCGATAGAAGACGAGATGCCCGGTAGCCTGACGGACGACTCGTCCACCTGCCCGTTCGAGATCCTGCGCGAGGGAAAGATTGGTTGAAAAGCGAAGATGACCGGAGGTTGTCAATGCGGCACGCCGTGGATCGGGGGGCATCTACTCGCGGACTTGACCGCTCCCCATGACGATAAACTTGAAGCAGGTTAATTCTTCGAGCCCCATCGGGCCTCGGGCATGGATGCGAGACGTGCTGATCCCGATTTCGGCCCCCAACCCGAATTGATAGCCATCGTTCAACCTGGTCGAGGCATTTACCAACACCGCGCCGGCGTCAACCTCGCGTAGGAATCGCATGGCTTTCGGATAGTCGGCTGTCACAATTGCTTCCGTATGACGTGAACCATACTTAGCAATATGCTCCATCGCTTCATCGACATTCTTGACCACTTTCACCGCCACGATGAGATCGAGGAACTCTTTTCCAAAATCATCGTCGCTCGCGGGTGTGACCAATGGTGACAGCTGACAGGTTTTCTGGCAACCACGGACCTCGACCTTGGCCGCCACCAACTTCTCAATGAAGGGAGTGAGCCAATGACGCGCAATACTCTGATGCACTAAGAGGGTCTCCATCGCATTACAGGTCGACGGCCGCTGCACCTTGGCGTTAAAACAAATCCGCTCCGCCATGGCAGGATCGGCATCGGTATCGACATAGATGTGGCAGACTCCAGCATCGTGTCTGATGACGGGAATCGTCGCGTGCTCAGTAATAACACGCATCAGCGATTCGCCGCCGCGCGGGATAATCAGGTCAATGTAGCGATCTTGCTTCAGCAGAAGAGGAACCAGCTCACGGTCGGGCCGCGCAACAAAGCTGATCGCCCCGGCCGGGACACCCGCTTTTTCTGCCGCCTCTGAGAGGACCGTCGCAATCGCCGTATTCGAATGAATCGCCTCGCTCCCTCCACGAAGTACGCAGGCATTCCCGGATTTCAAGCAGAGCGCGGCGGAGTCCGCCGTGACATTCGGGCGGGATTCATAAATAATGCCGATGACCCCGATCGGAACCCGCACGCGCCCCACCTGCATCCCGTTCGGCCTGGTCCACATCTTCGGCATGTCACCGAGTGGATCGGGGAGCGCAGCCACCTCGCGTAGGCCTGCCGCCATTTCGACAATCCTCTTAGCTGTCAGACGCAGCCGGTCCGCCATTGCTTTCTTCTCCTGCGCAGCTCCGAAAGCCTCCAGATCCAATTCGTTCGCGGCCAGCAACGCATCCGTCTGCGCTTCCAGGGCCTCTGCCATCGCGAGAAGGGCCCGGTTCTTCACGGTAGTCGAAAGCGTAGCCAGTCGGCCCGCGGCATGTTTAGCTCGTGTGACCAATGTGTTGACATATTCTGGAATCGGGATAGGCGGGACCACTTCCATGCCCACCGATTCGACGGGTTCAACCGACACTTCCGCTTGGCTACTTGGATCGGACAGCATACAGACTCTTACCTCATGACGTCCGGACAGAATACAGTGGGAGTTTGAACGCGGTCAAGGCGGCTATTCGCCGGATTGCTGCGCGAGACAGGCGGGACCGTTGATCTGGTCTGTTTGATCGGTCTGGCTCATCTGGTTCGTTTCGATCAACCCAACACACACGAGACAGACCGAACAGACCAGATGAACAAGATAGGCTGCAGACTTTCATGGTCACAGCATAGACATTTTTCTAAATTATTCTACATGCTTCTACGGTTGACTCAGCACAACCAAATCGAGTTTCAAAACTAGTTTCGCGACCTCCTAGACAGTCGGGTCACACGGACTCCCGATATTCACAGGATCATACATGCTGGACAAGTTAGCCTCCGTATTTTGCGTTACCAGGAACAAGTGATCTGTCCGTTGTTCGACATTCTTGTCTGAGTCCAGGAAAAGCAAACGAATGATTCGGTGTGGCGCAGCAAATTGGAGAGATGACTCCGGAGAAACCCCGCTCCACCTGTCAGACGGATACGCCTATGAGCATTCTTCTTTCGACCGTGTGTACGCGTACACTCCTCTTTGCGCGAATGCCACGAACCATACCGGAATCGCAAGGAACGCTGGCGGAGGCTAGGGATTCATGGTCTGCTCTTCCTCAATGGGTGTCTCAATTGACTGATCAAGTAAGGCGCTTCCATCAGGAGGGGTCGACGATCCTGCCGTCGATGGCATCACAGGAAAGGCCGCAGTCTCTTGTGTCACGATTGGAGCGGATGAGGGATTTGGGTGCTGGAACACCCAATCACGATAGGTGGCGCGCCCCTCGAAATGCCGGACAGCAGAGGGAAAGTTGCGCTGCCGGAATGGCTTCGTAAGGCTTTTGCTCCGAACTCCCATGATCCCGCCTGTCGGTGCCCGAAGATATTCCCATTCCCCCTGTCCCATGGGGTCACGATAGACCTTGCGTAAGAAGGGTTTGGGTAACCTCGTGAGGTCAGCCAATGTTTGGGGATAGACCTCCCCTGGCATGACACGGCCTGCCTTGATCGTCGCGGAATACAATGCGAGAGCGTTTTGAATCTCGATGCCTTTGGCCAAGAGATCCGCCTCACGCTCTCGCTGAACGATGGCCTTCCATTGTTTTGCCGTAGCCGTCGTCGTAATCCCAATAAGGACGATGACGAACATGAGCAAGAGGTACGTGACCCCCTGCTCATCAATCATGCGTTGCCGGCAGCTGATGACCATTGAACTGTTAAGGATCCAATGTATCTTCTTTGGAGAGCAACACAGTATGTTCCACTCGTGACTGACGGTCTTGCAAGGTCACACTCTCTTGTGTAATCGCTTTCACCACGACGTGAGCTTCTACCATTTCTCCGGCCCTCACGACATGGAGGTTGTCATGCTTCGTCAGCACAACCATTTCACCCTTCTTCCGGCTTTGCTCTTCCATACGCACAAACCCAAGATAGTGAAATAGGGCCAACCCTTCAAGGGCCGCTTGTTGTCGCAGCGCCTGCTCAGACCCGACATCCAACTCCGGCTGATTTGCGTCGGCAGCCCGCGAGTCATCAGGCCGAAGCAGCGCGAAGATATTGCGTGGCGTGGTAAAGGCCATCTCCCGTTGAGTCCGTGTTGCCGCAAGGAGATCCAGCTGCACGTGCAACCCATCCGCTGTTCCACTGGTTGCCCGAGCCGCGGAAACGAGGCCGCTCACATTCGTCAGCGGCACACGCAAGGGTTCTTTCATGGTCCCCCATTCCCATACAATAATCCCAACCCACAGCAGGCCCAACGCAACCAATGCCGCTATTTTCTTTTGATTCGTCGTGAGCATCTCTGGCCGCTACTGAGCCACCGGTGAATCCGGCTCGACTCGAAGATAGGTGACAATCTTAATGTTGAAGGTCAATCGCTGGTCCTCCTGAGAGTCTGAGCGCACCAATTCCAAGTCCTCTATGTAGACCAATTCCTCGGCCGTCTCCACGTCGTTGAGAAACCGTCGAAGATCCTCGTAACGACCGGTCATTGTGCCCTGAAGCACACCCTTATTCGTATTGGCCACCGACGTGGGCTCAGTCTTGTAGGAGAACGCAGGGAGAGTCACACGATCACGCTTCGCCTCCTCAGTAATGCCGAGAGCTAAGGGAGCAAAATCTCGTTCAACCAGCAAGGCCGACCACACCTCGGCAAGATCCTTCCGCGCTTTCTGAGCCTGCTTATGGCGTGTGAATTGTTGGCGGGCTTGATTCCATTCTGATCCTATTATCGTCAGCCTCTGGTCGGCCGCATCAACGCCAACGGTACGGACCGCCCACAAGATTCCGACCAGCAGCAACACCCACGCGAGCCATGGAATCAAGATCCCGTAGGGTTTTCGCAACTGTTGGAGGATGAAATCCATCATATCGCTCTACCAGGCTACGGAAAAACTGTTTTGACACGCGAGAACTTCGATGATTCGCACATGTGGCGTAACAGAACAACACGCCCGTAGGATGCTCAAAAAGGCAGCCTTCTCACCCGCCCAACCCCGGCGCGCCAAGACGCGCCGTTCCGCAGCAAGGCCGCAGCGAACTGTCACTTCATAAGGGGTGGCTGGGATGATCCGAATTGCGCGCGTCCAACGAGGGGAGTCCGCGACCGCGCGTTGCGCGAGCAGTGGGGATCGTCCCAGCTACCCCGCCCTCTTTTTCAGCATCCTGCTATACACCCGGTTGCCGATAACGCAACGTCAGATCGAACTCAACCAATCCATCCGGCCCCACCCGATGCTGGCCCAAAACCGCATCACGGAAAACGGCGTGGTTTTGCAAGGTGACCGTCAATGCCGCCACATCTTCGACCGTCACCGCGAACCCTTTCATGTATACGACTGCGTTCCCCGGATCCAGTCGTATACTCTTAATCGACACCTGCTGAGGTATTCCCGTCTCAAGAGCGGACAGAAACTGTGTCCAGGAAAAATTCCGTTTTGTGAGCAACTGATTCGCCAAACTGACTTCAGCCGGTAACTGTTGCAATGAAGGCCCGGAGAGATCAATCCCCTCCTGTTGGGCCTGGGCAAGGAGCTGTTGATCTTGCATGCGAACATGATCGAGCCTTACTTGCATGTCGTGATGGTCACGCATGGTCATCGCTGTCTGAGTGAGACTCCAGAGGATGGCAGCTCCAATGATCATACTGAGCGCGACCAACACCAGGCGGGTAGGCGCCACATACCATCTGTATCGGCGACTCAGTTCGATGTGAAAATATCGCGCCCCTCCCGGCGTCACGAGAAAACTGTTCGCCTTACCGGCGAGTGTACGAAGAGATGTTCGTCCAGGCATCATCATCTAGCAGGCTGCGGAAAAACTCAGTTTACACTCAAATCCCGCTGTGTTCTTACGCGTGGCGTTGACACATGAACAACTCGCAGGATGCTCAAAAAGACCGTCCAGCAAGGCCGCAGCGAGCGAAGAGGCGAGGCGTACGCTTCGGTACGTTGAGCCTCTAAGCGATGCGAGAACGCCGCTGGCGGACTTTTTCAGCATCCTGCTAGATCACCCCGGCCACAACAGGGAGGGTTGCCCATGACGTACTCCCCCCGTCATGAGTCCACCCAGCCCGTTCGACAGCGTCCCAGTCCAATCGCTCGGTCGATAGGCCGAGCTCCCTATGCAGCGCCTGTTCAATCGTCGGGAATGGACGATCACCCGCAAAGACAATCTCCGTCACATTCAGGCCAGGGTAATGCTCACGACACACACGAAGAGACGCCGCACATTCCTCAACAATGTTATCGTCCAAGTCTCTACCCATATCCTCTTCATCTTGGAGGCCTCTGGCGCTCAACAGCTTGGTTCGAACAAAAGCCACTCGGCCCTTCTGCATGACGAAGCAGGTCAATCCGCCGTCTGATACACTGAGCCAGAGCAAATCGCGGCCTAACCGTTTCCGGCCACCTGCCGCTTTCAGCCAGAGATTAAACAGACGAAAGCTGGTCACCCCAATTTCCTGTGTCAGCAATCCGAGCGATTCACAGAGGGATTCGTATTGCTTCAAGATGGCTTCTTGAATCACCACCGCAAGGACGACTTGGGAACGCCCGTCCCTTGTCCCATATGAGGGGAACCCTTGCCAGGCAATCTTAGCCTCGGCGAGAGGCAACAGCTGCTCCTGCCCTAGGCGCCAGCGAATCAGCGCCTCTTGCTCCTCCGCCTGCGCCGGGAACTGTTCTAGTTGCAATACAGTCGCACGCACTGACAGATCCGGTAGCAACAACACAATCGAGCGTGGAACGTCAGACTGCCATACACGCCCTGCAAACCGGATAGCACGACTTGGCCCCACCAGCGACCGGAGACAGCTTTCAACCGCAGGCACGTCTGTCAGGTTCAGATCCATCGGGGACAGCTTGATAGCCCCTGCCGGTGCCGGCGAGAACACGCACCGGTAGCGATACCGCCACCGCCAGGTGTGGACAGACTCTCCCCAGGCAAGAGTCTGCGCTCCAATTTTCAAACAGTGCCGAGGACTGCTGGTGGACACGCCCCACATCGCTTACCCTTCCTCGCTGAAGGTCACTCGATTAATCTCGCGCAAGGTGGTGGAACCTTCCAGGACCTTTCTGAGCGCGGACTGTCGCAAGGTAATCATCCCGCTGGTCACCGCGCGATAGCGGATCTCGGACAGGGGACGCTCGGCAAGAATCATCTCTTTGATTTCATCGTTCAGATCCAGAAACTCGGTGATGCATTTTCGGCCACGATATCCAGTGCCATGGCAGTCCTGGCATCCTATGCCTTCATAAAATGGCGCATCCTTATATCCTTCGAAGTCGAGGCCTGATTCTTCCGCCAGCGTTTTGTCGAGTTTGACCATCGTTCGACAGGCCAGACACACCATTCGAACAAGCCGCTGCGCCAATACACAGTTTAACGCAGCCAAGAAGTTGTAGGCGTCGATGCCCATTGAGGCAAATCGTCCGATGACATCGAACACGTTGTTGGCGTGCACCGTCGTCAAGACCAAATGGCCGGTGAGCGACGATTGAATGGCGATTTGTGCGGTCTCTGCATCGCGGATCTCGCCGACCATGATCTTGTCAGGGTCATGACGCAGGATGGATCGAAGCCCTCGCGCGAAGGTCAAACCTTTCTTCTCATTCACGGGAATTTGCACGACTCCTGACAGTTGATACTCGACCGGATCTTCAATCGTGATCAGTTTATCTTCCTTGATATTCATCTCCGTAATCGCCGCGTACAGCGTCGTCGTTTTGCCACTTCCGGTCGGACCGGTCACCAGCACCATGCCGTAGGGTCGTGTGATCGCACGCCGAAAACGCTTCAAATCTTCCACGTTGAACCCAAGTCGTTCCAACCGTAATGTCGAAACACCGGTCGTAATCGCCTCGCGATCGAGAATACGAACGACGACCGATTCGCCGAACACGCTCGGAAGGATCGAAACGCGGAAATCGACGGTCTTTCGCTCCAACCGCATTCGGAAACTTCCATCTTGCGGTACCCGCCGCTCAGCGATGTCCAGATCCGACATCACTTTCAACCGCGAGACCAGCGGCGCATGGAGCCGGATATCAAGCGGTTCCATGGCCGGAACGAGAATCCCATCAACCCGCAATTTCACGTTGGTGGCATGATCGGCGGCTTCAATATGAATATCGCTGGCCCGGCGCTGCAGCGCGCTCAGAAAGATCGAATCCAACAATTTAACGGCAGGGCTTAAATCTTCTCCCGCTTGATCAATCGTGAGAACTTCCTCTCCCCGCTCATCCTCTTTCACCAACACGGATCGATACTCTGCCTCAAGCTCCCGAAGGGCTTGGCTGGAGCCTTCACTCCGTTCTAAAGCGGCCAGAATTGCACTCTTTGGGCTCACGACCAAATCCAATGGATGCCCCAAGAGCAGTTCCAGCTCATCCAATGCCAGGAGATTCTGTGGATCGGGGACGGCAATGGCCAGCCGGCCTTGGTGCTCCGCAATCGGGATAAAGGGATATCGCTGCATGAGTTTCACCGACATGGAGTCATAAAATGACTGGTCGACCCGGAACTCCGACAGAAGATTGCAGGGTAAGTCGAACTGAGACGCCAATGCACGCGCCAGCTGCTCCTCAGAGAGCATCCCTTCGCTCAGCAAGGTCTGACCAAAGGCTGCCGTCACACCGCCCAGCCGACTGAGCACTTGATCGAGCGTCTGTTTCGGCAGAATCCCCTGCTGCACGAGCACATCCGCCAGCGTTGATCGCGTCACAGTCCGTGCCATAGTTTCCTACCTAATTCTCGACACATGAGCGCCAAGTCGAACCGCACAAGTACGACGTCCAGCGCTATACCGCCCCAGCCATTTGAAATATCGGCAAATACATAACGATGACGATCGCACCCACTAAAACCCCCATGATCAGCAGGAGTACCGGTTCAATCCACGTCGTTAATTGCGTGAGCCGGAGATCCAGGTCTCCTTCATAGAATTCAGCCACGTCATGCAACATCGTAGGCAACGACCCAGTTTCCTCCCCAACCGACAGCATCTCCACCGCCAATTTCGGAAAGACTTTTGGGCGATCCAGTGCGGCAGCCAGGGTTATCCCTTCGCGAATTTCCGCGACCGCACTCGCGACTCCAACTGATACATACCGATTGGAGATGGCGCCCCGTGCGATAGACAGCGCCTCCACAAGCGGGGTGCCCCCGGCAAGGATCGTCGCGAGGGTGCGCGTGAGCTGAACCGTATAATGTTTCACGAAAATCGGCCCCATAACAGGCATGCTCAACGACAGCCGATCCACGGCGAGCCGCCCAGCCGGCGTCGTATAGTACGCGCGACCTGCAAGCCCCATTGCTGCGAGCCCCACAAGTCCAGGCACCACGTACGCTTGACCCCCTGTCACCACATCAAGCAATAGCTGCGTGGCAAACGGTAAGGACTTCGACGTCTCCGCATAGACCGACACGAAGGTCGGCACAACGTAACTCAAGAGAAACCCAATGACGGCAATCCCGACCAGCACAAGAAAACCAGGATAGGCAAGCGCTTTCGAGACCTTCTGACGCAAACCAATCATAAGCTTGAGATAGGCAATGAACCGCTGCAGCACGTCCGCCAAATTCCCAGATTGTTCTCCGGCTTTGATCGTCGCAATGTACAATTCTGAAAAATGGATCGGGTGTTTTGCCAGTGCTTCCGAAGCCGACGCCCCGCCGCGAATATCCTGCCGAACTGTCCGCAAGGCCTGCTGGAATCCCAAATGGTTGGCTCGTTCAATCAAGAGATCCCACACCCGTAACACGGGAAGACCGGCTTTCACGAGGGCGAGCAGCTCTTGATTGAACACCAAGAATTCCTGAAGCGGGAGCTTTCGAAATGCGTGCCATCCCCCACCCAAACCGGTTGCCGCTGCACCGCGTCGCTGTAGCCGAAAGATAAGGAAGCCCTGGCCCTCTAATTTGGCTCGGACGAGGTGTTCTTCCTCTCCCTCCATCTGTCCATCGAGGGTTGAGCCATCAGCACGGGCCACTCTATACGCAAATATAGACATGATGAGACATGCACGAATGTCGAGACAATAACGGGAATGTCGAATTATGGCGTCGATGCGCCCTTGTCGTCGCCGACCCCGGGCCTGGGCCGATCATCCGGTAACCATAGGGTCTGGCCAATGACAATCCTGTTGTCGGTCAATCGATTGAGGGATCGTAGATGTTCCAGATGGACGCGATACTTCTGCGCAATCCTCCAGAGCGTATCACCGGGTTTCACCGAAACCTGTTGGGTTGAAGTCTTCTGCTCCTCAACCCCTATGACCTTCTGCCTCTTGTGTGTTGCACTGCTGAACAGTAGTGTGGCCCCTTCTTCCTCGTCATAGGCAGGGCTCGATTTTCCCGTTTTTGAGACCGGCTTCTGGAGCTGCCTCATCCGGCCCGGTAATTGAAGACTGCTGCGGGACGCACGAGTACTCTCCGTCCGAGCTGCAGCCAGTTCTTCCCGTTGTAACTCGATCACCTGCCGTGCTTCGACGACCCTCCGTTCTGCTTCCCTGACCCGCCCTTCAAGCTGCGCGCGAGCGATCTGAGCTTCTGCCAAATCCCTGCGCCGTGTCTCAAGATCAGCCCGCAACTCTGTCACCATCCGTTGCGCATCGCGCACCGATGCTTTTAACGTGTCTGTGGTCAGCTCAAGATCCACCACCTCCGGCTCACGCATCGGCTCAAGTTCGCCACATCCCGCAAACAACGCCACAGCAAAGCCGACAGCACAGAGGACGCCGACTCGCACCGTCGGATGATACGCGCGTGTGGTCGCAACCGAAGCCTGAAACAGTCTGCGATGACGATTATACATAGTCATCCTTACCAACTATTGTACGGGGTGCCGTTCGTCCCCACAAATTCGGCCCCTGAAAAGATGTCGACCACGCCCCCCTCAATAGGATCAGCAATCTCTTGCCATGTAGTCGTCACACCAGTGAAGGGATCCTTGGGGATTGCCCGCAGATACCCGGCGCTTACCAGGGCCGACAGAGAAGGAGGATACTTGCCCTGGTCTGCCTTGTGCTGATCCAGCACATCGCGGACCGTCGAGAGATCCTGACGCAAGGCAGCCTCTTTGGCCTTCACAACCGACGAGTGGTACGAGGGCACTGCCAGAGTGGCGAGAATGCCGATGATCGAGACGACCATCATCAGCTCAATCAGGGTGAAACCATGTGCGCCCCGTGCTCCACCCTTACCAATCTCGATACTTCGTGCCATCTAATGCCATATCCTCACTCTGAGTCATCACGTCGTACACGTCATCCCCACACCAGTTCGATGCATTCGGCGCATCTTTATAGCATCGGAACAACCAATCGGGCTTGCCTGTCAAGGGATCGAGAGGAAGGGTCCTCAGATAGCGCTTCGTCGTCGTGCCCCTGACCGTCGCCTCTTCACTGGTCAACTTGATCCCCAACAACTTATCTAACGACTTCGGATATCCGTACACACTCGTTACGTCTTTGCACGTGAGCGTATTCTTTACGCACGCCGCTCCCAATAAGACGTCCCCATCGCGATTCCACTCCAGCTTAAATGTGTCGATGGCAGCCCGCATGATCCTCAAATGCTGCCGCAGTTCTATTTCGTGAGTCCGTTTCGCCGACAGGCGGCTGAGCGGCATCGCGATAGAGGCGAGTACCATCACAATCGTCAGCGTGATCAGGAGCTCTAAGAGGGTTATACCTGACTCTTTCACCGCACCCTCACGATACCTTTTCCTTCTCGATACGTTGCCGTGGACGATTCCTCAGCGGAACCCACCAACACCACACGCACAGGAGACACACCAGGCACCTTGGCGTAGAAGGTGGCCGTGACAGTCCGCTCCCCCTCCTGCCTCACGGATGGGACGACTTTGAAAACAACCATTCCCACTTGCGTCTCTGAGTGGCCAGACGCCGGCTCGCCTGTGCCGTCTGATTGGATAACCTCACCATTCAGGAGCGTTCTGAATTCCAACACCTGTGGATCATACTGAAGCTGAAACACCCCTTCCGCCGTCGGGCGAAGGCGTTCGTCCGTGATCGATAGCTTCACTTCTTTTCCCATTGGGATGACCGAATCATCCGGTCTAATCGAGGCGACCGCGCCCATCGAAACCATCGGGGTCAGTGTTGCGGCAGAGGCCTTCCCTGCGATTCCCCCTTTTGCCGACCTTCCCGACGATGAGAACTTCGCACCGGACATCTCACTTTCCATCAGGGAAATCTTCCTTCCCTTTTTTGGGGTAAACAACGGGCTTATGGCATAGGTTGAGTCCGTCCCGGACCAGAAGACCTGCGTACTGAGCCCGGGAGGATTTATCCCCTGAATGATGTGCGGGGTAATCGTCAGGATCACCTCGGTGGTGACCCGTTGAGTCCTAAAAGAGCTTAAGAGATTACCGATGATCGGGAGATCGCCGATCCATGGGATGGTGGTGCGAGTTTTGCGGTCATCTTCTTGGAGCAATCCTCCCAACACAATTGTTTCGCCATCTTTGACATTGAGCATGGTTTCCGCCGAGCGATTACCGAACTTAAACTGGGTAATGGGAGGACTGGCTTGGAGCGTCACTTGGTCGCCAAGACGAATGACTTCGATCTTCATCTTCAGAGACAGTTCATTCCCCAGATGGATCGAGGGCTCAACGGTCAACTTGACTCCGGTGTCGCGGAATTCTATCGAGGTCACGGTTGAAGTCGTCGGAACTGCCCCTGTTGCCGCCTGACCAGGCAAGACATTCGTGGTGGAAAGCAGGATCGGCTGCTTATCCCCAATGTTGATCTCCGCCTTCTTATTGTTGACCACGCGAATTTTCGGAGCAGCAAGGGTCTTGGCATCAGTGATCTGTTTGAAGAAATCCAGCTGGATGTTGGTCGGAAGCTTAAAGAGATAGCTGCTTGACCCAAGGTCGGTGAGTTGGTTGAGCGTGAACTGCTGTGCGAGAGTTCCGGCGATCAGTCCTGTAGTCCCCGGAGGCACCAGGGCAGCAGCGATGTGTTTGGGATAGGTCAGGCCATAGGTCTGATCGACCGTGCGATCGACCTCCAGGACCTCAACATCAAACAACACTTCTGAATCCAGCCGATCGTTGGCCAAAATGATCTTTTCAGCCATCTCCAGCTTTTCTGGTTGGTCGCGGATGACAATCGTGTTTAATTGTTCATTGGCATGCATCCGTTTAGAATCGAGCATACTCCTCAGCAACACCAGCATGTCTTTCGCTTTGGCGTTGGACAAATAGAATGTCCGAATCATCAGATCTTGATACTGCTCCTGCTTCTGCTTGGTATTGGGACTGACAATCATGACGCCCGGGGATACGGTTTGGGCGAAGAGGCTATTGCTGGTGAGAATGAGATTGAAGGCCTCCTCGAACGGTGTATCCTGCATACTAATGGTCACCGGGTCATTTCTGACATCCTTGTCGAAAATGAGGTTAATTCCTTGGGCCCGCCCAATCCCTTCCAAGACCTCTTTCAGACCGGCATTGCGAAACCGAAGTGTCACAGGTTGCTTTCGCCGATCATCACGGTTCAACGCCTGCTGCTCCTCCGTAAGTTTAGAAATACCCTCTAGAGGGTCTTTGAATGAGGGATCAAGTTCAGCCGCCCTGGCATACGCCTCCAAGGCTTCATCGGTCCGACCGAGCTGAGCGAGACGATCTGCCTCTCGATTCTGGCCGCGCGCATCATTCAAGCGAAGCGCATCAAGCAACCCGGATTGATGATCGAGACCGGACGGTTCGATGGTGAGTGCACGCTTAAACTGTTCCGATGCAAGATCATGTTGATGTTCCTTGAGGTATGCCCGGCCACGCTCCTCATATGCCGCCGCTTCTCGTTCTCGAGCCATGGTGTATTTGCCCTGTAGCGTGGGATTGAAAGGATCCTCCTTCAGCGCTTGCTTAAAGGCGAGACTCGCTTCCGCCCAACTACCTGCTGCGAGATGTTGATCCCCCCGCTTGATGTCAGGTGAATTGAAATAGGCACAGCCGGCAAGAAAGGCCATGGCTCCAACGGCAAACCCTATTCTCACTGCCGTCTGTTTCATGATGTGATGGCCGAGTCTATTCATCGGTCGCACAATACGGTCAACACCAAGAGAGGGAAAAAGGGGAACGACTGGAACGCGATGCCACAGGAAATCTATAGCAGTCTCTCGAGAGTGGGGCAACGAGAATCAAAAAATCAACTGGCAGTAATCAATCAGTGTTCTGTCTGCTACGTTCACCAGAGGACAGAAGTTTCTCCGCTGATTCTGGAAGATCGATGCGCGCTCATCCTGTTCAACACAAACCGTGTAGAGCACGGCTTCCTGAGAGGCATGCCATGAACAGGGCGCCACAAGTCGAGGCCGCAGTGCATCATATCGAGGCGCTCCGTGCAACAACGGAGCCAGTCACACTGGAGGAGGACACTCCAGAACATGCCTTCACCAAAACGAGATGGCAGAGGCCATACGCTGATCAATCAAACCCTTTCACTTCCACTGATGCAGCGATGCCAAACTGGGCGCCTACGCGCTCGGACGG
>JBBRRK010000052.1:0-20313 GCA_038200765.1 Nitrospirales bacterium | reverse complement strand
GCCCCTGCCGCCACCATGACGGGTTTGGATTTCCGCAGATCAAGATGTTCTTCGACAATCACCAACACATACGCGGCCAGAAACACCGCTAAGGCCAGGTAGCCTGTCCAATGATTCGTAAAGCTCAACATCCCGTCCCTTCAGCCTTCATGATGCGGCAGCAGACGCCTTTCAGCGCGACATGACCGGTGGCGGCGACGTTTTCTCAAAGCTCATGTGCGCGCATCTCTGTACCGATCATGTCCGTGTCGTCATCACCAATGGTAACAGCATGTATCCGTATGGCCTTATCAGCAATTGTCAAATCTCGGGCTGATCGGATTGAACGGCAGCATTGAATGGATGTGCGCGCCAAGGCCCGACAGCCCGCCCGTCTTCGACCGGTTGCTCGATCCGGACGGGGGCACTTTTCGATCACGAGCGCGATCGCTGCCGCCGAGATCAAGACCGAACAGCGCTATCTTTCGAACACCAATATTCTGCTCACAACCGTAACATTGCCGAGCGGCGGTGCGTTTCAGATTACTGACTTCTGCCCACGTTTGAGCAATACGAACACATCTATCGGCCGGCGGCACTCTTTCGTTTGGTCGAGCCGCTGCAGGGCATGCCTGCCATCCGCGTGAGCTGCCGTCCAGTCTCGGGTTGGGAGAAGACTCCCATCCATCCCGTACGAAGCAGCAACCATCTGCACTACGACATCCGTGGTGAGTCCCTCGCTTGTTGGCCAACATGCCGTTGACCTATCTCTGCGAAGAGACTCCGGTTGCCCTGACGCAGAAATTCTATTTCGGTCTGACCTGGGGCCTCGGTATCGAGGACGACCTCGTCAAAGTCACGCACAACTTCCTCGAACAGACCATACGCTACTGGCGAACCTGGGTCAAAAACTGCTCGGTATCGTTGCTGCATTAACAAGAGGTCATCCGCTCCGCTCTGGACTTGAAGCTCCACTGCTTCGAAGACACAGGCGCCATTCTGGCGGCACTGACGACAAGACTCCCCGAGCAAACGGGTGGAGGTCGCAAATGTGACTAGCGGTACTGCTGGCCGCGCGACGCCTATTTTGCGCTGACGGCGTTTCATAACCTGGGGCACTTCGAAGAAATGGAGGCCTTTCTCAAATTTCTCTTGAACATTGCGGACACGCACGAACATTCCCGAGACCGCTTACGTCCGGTCTGTACACTGAGCCAAGGCCTGCCGTTTCCTGAAACCGAACATGTGAATTGGGCCGGCTATCAAGGAAGCGTACCAGTTCGCAGCTACAATCAAGCCGCAGAGCACGTACAGAACGATGCCTATGGCGAAATGATTCTGACCTTTACGCCGATCTTCTTCGACGAACGGTACAGCGATTTGCGCAGCAAAGACCTCGACACGCTCCTGGCCCATTTAGCGACGTTGTGCGCGCGCAGCATCGGCCAGCCGGATGCCGGTCTCTGGGAAACCCGCAATGGCTGGCAGGAACATTCCTTCACCAACTTGATGTCTTGGGCCCGGCCTCGAACAATTGGAACGCGTCAAACAAGCCGGACACCTCTGGTCGATCTCCTTGGACTTGACCAGCGCACGAATCCACGCGGCGGATGCCCTCCTCCGAGGCGTGCATGGCGGCGCGCTCCGAAACGGCCCCACCGATTCCAGCGATGACGCCGCCCTGGCCCAACTCCCGATCCTGGGCTACCCAAACCGGGAGCTCTGTGAGTCCACGGTGTTGCACATCACCCGTGAACTGGCGTTCCGGCGCGGAAGCGAGGACACCGGCTTTTTTTACCGTTACGTGCAACACGACGATTTCGGAAAACTGGAAGGAGCCTTCGTCATCTGCTCCTTTTGGATCGCCCAAGCGCTCGCTCGGTTAGGACGGATCCCCGAGGCACGGACTATCCTTAATCACGTGCTCGACATTGCCAACCATGTCGGACTGTTATCCGAGCATTTCATCCCCGCCACGAATACCCAATGTGGCACCCTCCCTCAAGCCTACTCGCATGTCGGTCTCATCAACGGAGCATTCGCCGTCAGCCCTCCCTGGAACGATGTACTCTGACATATTCGGTCCGATTGCACTGCGCTAGTTCATTGCGCCAGCGGCCCTACTCAGATGACCTATGCCCGCCCGATTGCCCATTTGAAGAGAACGCAGGAACAGCCAGCCCTCCCCTGTAGAAGGAATGCGGCTCTAGTGTGCAGCAAGAAGCCGGAATTAGAGAATAGGAGGAGGATGAAATAGCACAGAGGCGAGAACCGGCACATGGCCGGATGGTGGCGCGTCGGTCACAGGAACCATTTTAATCGAAGGCCTCAGTTGGGGAATCGAAGAGGGAACCGAGAACCCTTCGGATGCCGATACTGCGAGGGTATCGACTGCTCCTTCAGGATTCAGGAGTGTCCTAGCCTGAATAATTCACGAATTTGGCAAGAAAAAAAGCCGTCGAGGCTCCAAACTGTGCTATAGGAGCGGTATTCAGACGTTTCTACGCACAGCAAACAGGAGACCCGATGGCCACAGACTGTATACCGCAACTGACCTTCAAATGCTATCCCAAGACGAAGACGGTGGCGCGATTCGATCAGGCGCAGGCCAGCACCGATGGCGGCGTCGTGTTACTCAAGGCACTGGATGAACGCCTCCAACTGACCGACCGCCGAGATCCCGAGAAGGTCCGGCACGCCGTCCGTGACCTGCTGCGCCAGCGCATCTTCGGCCTAGCGTGTGGGTATGAGGATGGCAACGATGCAGCCCGGCTGGCCGATGATCCCCTGCACAAGCTGGCGGTGGGGCGCGATCCGGTGAGCGGGGATGCCTTGGCCTCGCAGCCCACCCTCTCCCGGTTTGAGAATGCAGTGAGCCCACGGGCTCTGTATAGGGATGGGGCGGATGTTGGCGTCGACGGTCATCGCGCAGCACCGCCACCGGCTCAAGGGCCACGCCCAGCGCATCACGATCGATCTCGATCCCACGGACGACCCGACCCACGGGCAGCAGGAATTGGCCTTCTTCAATGGGCACTACGACACGTGGTGCTATCTGCCGCTGGTGGCGACGCTGACGTTCAACGACGAAGCGGACCAGTATCTGGTCGCGATCGTCCTGCGACCCGGGAACAGTCCGGCGAAGCGGGGCGCCACCGGCCTCCTGCGCACCCTCCTGCGCCGTCTGCGCGGGGCGTTCCCGCAGGCGGCGCTGCGCGTTCGCGTGGATGGGGGCTTCGCGGGGAACGACTGGCTGGACTTCCTGGAGGCCGAACGGGTCGAGTATGTCGTGGGGTTGGCCAGCAACCCGCGGCTGGAGCGGCGCGCCGGGCGCCTGCTGGGCGAGGCCTACGGCCTGTCGAAATACAGCGGCCGCACGGAGCACGTCTACGGGGAGACCCTCTATGCGGCCCAGAGTTGGTCGCATCGCCGTCGCGTGATCATCAAAGGCGAGGTGGTGCGCCGGCCAGGGTCCGACCCGAAGTGCAATGCCCGTTTCGTGGTGACGAATCTGCGCGAGACGCCTGCCGCCGTCGATGCTGTCTATTGTCAGCGCGGCGACATGGAAAACCGGCTCAAAGAATTGCAGCACGGGCTGGCGCTGGACCGCACGAGCTGCTCGCGGTTTTGGGCGAATCAATTCCGTGTGCTCCTGACGGCCGCGGCGTATGTGTTGCTGCAGGCGTTGCGGCAACAGGCCCACGGCACGGACTGCGCCACGGCACAAGTCTCTACCTTGCGGGAGCGGCTGCTCAAGTTGGCGGTCTGGGTGCAACGTTCGGTGCGCCGCATCGTGCTCCACCTGCCCAGTTCGGCGCCCTGGGGCACGTCCTGGCAACGAGTCGCCGTGGCCGTAGGCGCGGTACCAGGCTAATCATACGTCAGAAGGTATGCAGGACGGTGGCGTAGAGAGATCAGAAGGGAGACGTGTGTCATAAATCTCCCACGCAGGACGCGCGACGTCCACCGAATCACTCACAACAGAGAAAGTAGTGCCCTGCCGTTGCCATCAGCGACCGCGGATAGGGGCATAGGAGCCGCCAGCTTCTCCAGCATGGCGGCCACGGCCCCGCTGACCATCAGTCGTGAATAATGCGGGCTAGGCACACCGAGCATTTGTACCATAATACAGAGGCGGAGCAGCGCGACCATCGCTATGCATACTTTACCAGGGCGGCTTTCGTCGAAACAATTGTGACACTGTTGAGACATGTAACATCTTTGTACGCCTCTCTCAGCCTCGGGGACAAGAACAACCGTTAGTCCGCATGACTCATGACGGTTCGTCGCGAAGTCGCTGATCCGCACAGCCGACACACTGAGCATCAGACTTATGAAAGCCTTACTTCCGTCCATTCCTTCGGGTCGCACAACTCGCAGATTTGGCAGGGCACGCCGATCCGCTTCGGCGCCGTTGCTCCCGGGACCCGACAGATATCGATCGGTCAACCCACAGACGCCCAGCCCCTGATTGAACTCAGCCAGCAAGGCAAGGTCCCCATGGGCCGTCAGTGTCTCGTCCACCCGTTCCAGGAGAAAATGAGCGGTTGACTGCAGGACCTATTTTTGGTTATCGTTTCGTCTGTTTACCCTATGAATGGGTAAACAGCCTACTAACACTAACATTTACAGGGGGTGACACATCATGAAGAGCATGTTGATGGCAATCATGGCAGTGGCAGTGGCAGTGACGTTCAGCGCTCCGGCCTTCGCCGGTGATGAGGGCACGGAGAAGAAGGATGAGAAGAAGGGCGGCCACGTCCTCGTGTACGGTGACGAGAAGGATGAGAAGAAGGACGAGAAGAAGGGCGGCCACGCCGATACGTTCGGCGATGAGAAGAAGGACGAGAAGAAAGACGAGAAGGGCGGCTACTAACCGTATCAGGATCCGGTTGTCTGACCAGACAAGCCGAGCTTGAAAGAGGCCTGCGATTTCCCGATCGCAGGCCTCTTTCCTTGTCTGCTCGTTGACCCCTCCCCGCCCTCGATGTTACCGTAGGCCATGCACACTCAACCAGACGCAGCAAGAGCTAATCGCCTCACCCACGAGACCAGTCCCTATCTCCTCCAGCATGCCCACAACCCAGTCGACTGGTACCCCTGGGGACCGGACGCCTTGCAAGCGGCAAAAACGCAGAACCGTCCCATCCTCCTCTCAATCGGTTACTCTGCCTGTCATTGGTGCCACGTGATGGAGCGGGAGTCGTTCGAGAATGAAGCCATTGCGTCACTCATGAACCGGCATTTTGTCTGCATCAAAGTCGATCGGGAAGAACGCCCCGACATTGATGAGATCTACATGCAGGCCACCGTCACCCTCAACCAGGGTCAGGGCGGGTGGCCGATGACGGTCTTTCTGACTCCGGACCAGCAGCCATTCTTTGCCGGCACCTATTTCCCCCCGGAGGATCGATGGGGCCGTCCTGGATTTCCCAGTCTACTCAAGAAAATTGCGGACGAGTGGGAACAAGACTCCGCCGGTCTCACCAGCCAAGCGCGTCAATTAACTGAACGGTTGAAGCACGAACTCAAGACGGTGTCCCCCGTCTCCGTCAGCGCCTCCGTGCTTGATGACGCCGTAATCCAGTTCCGTGAGAACTTCGATGAACGCCACGGCGGATTCGGCAGTGCGCCAAAATTTCCCCCATCCGCTGGACTCTCCTTGCTCCTCCGTTGTTACCGTCGAACAGGAGAGAGCCGAACCTTGCAGATGGCCACCAGCACGCTTGATGCGATGGCGGCGGGGGGGATCTACGATCATATCGGTGGCGGGTTTGCGCGGTACTCCACCGACGAGCGCTGGCTGGTACCCCATTTCGAGAAGATGCTCTACGACAATGCCCTCCTGGCCCGGACCTACCTGGAGGCCTATCAAGTCACCAAGCAGACCTCCTATCGTCAGGTCACGGTGGAGGTGCTCGATTACATTCTCCGTGAGATGACCGACCCTGCAGGAGGGTTTTACTCCGCGACGGATGCGGACTCGGAAGGGATCGAAGGCAAGTTTTTTGTCTGGACGCCGGCGGAAGTCCAAACCGTGCTGCAGAATCCCGAGGATACTCGTCGATTCTGCGCCTGCTACGATATTACCGATCAGGGAAATTGGGAGCATCGGAGTATCCCGAATCGGCTGCGTCCCATTGAGGCCGTGCTCAAGGAATTGAACCTCACCCTCGATGAGCTGAGCGAGACGATCTCTCGGGTGCGTCCTCGGCTCTATCGAGCCCGCCAGGAACGAGTCCCACCCGGACTCGACGACAAGATCATCACAGCCTGGAACGGCATGATGATTTCGGCGATGGCCGAAGCAGGCCGTGTATTAGGAATCAGCCGCTACATCGATGGCGCCATGAAGGCGGCAGACTTTCTCTTGCTGATACATCGAACTGCCGATGGGACGCTGCTCCGCACCTCGAGACAAGGGCGAGCCCATCTCGATGGGGTCTTGGAGGACTACGCCTATCTGGCAGAAGGATTGATCGACCTCTATGAGGCCTGTGGGCAAGAACGATATCTCAGCACCGCCCTCAAATTGGGAGAACGGATGGTGGATTCGTTTCAGGATACGGATCAGGGGGGGTTCTATACCACCGCGAAGACGCATGAGACGCTGATTATCCGAGCGCGGGAGGGGGCGGACGGTGCAACGCCCAGTGGGAACGCTGTGGCAGTCTCGGCCCTCGCCAGACTCTCGTTTCACTTTGATCGCCAGGACCTGCGCGAGGCAGCGATCGGCGGGATTCGCGCCTATGGCCGCCAGATAGCCCGGTATCCGAGGGCCTTTGCCAAGAGCCTTGCCGTGGTGGATTTCCTGGCAGAAGGGCCGATCGAATTGGCTATGGTCGGGGCACCCAACGATCCTAGGCTAGAAGCCCTGCAGCTCGCTGTGCGCGAGGTATTCTTGCCGCATCGCGTGATCGCCTCCAGCGATGGAACAGGCACACAGTCCGGTCATCCCCTGCTAGCCGGCAAGGGATTGGTGGAGGGAAAGGCGGCACTCTATATCTGTCGAAATTTTTCCTGTCAGCGGCCCCTCACCGATCCACGTGAAGTTGCCGAGGCGCTGCTCGCTGCATCGCGACGAACGGATCAGACCATCCAGCAGACACTCTTGCAAGGAGCAGCGCTCCCTGGATCAGCCAGTCCCGAGGGCACGGCCAGATATGCCGCCCGTATCGTCAGTCAGGCACGCCATGACGGCCACATGGAACATGGGTATGGCCCGTTCGGCGCCACGGGATTGACGACGTCCCGACTGGGGTTCGGCACCTATCGGGTCGATACAAGGGAACCGGAACACCGAGAGGCGTTAAAGAAAGCGCTGCGAGAAGGCGTCAACGTGATCGACACCTCGACGAATTACATGGACGGCGACAGTGAACGTCTGATCGGGTCCGTCTTGCGTGAGTTGATCAAGGGCGGTGAGCTGACTCGTGAAGAGGTGATCGTTGTCTCGAAGATCGGGTATGTGCAAGGAGAGAACTTGAAACAGGCGGAGACACGTGAGAAGGCCGGGCGCCCGTACCCCGACATGGTTAAATATGGCGAGGGCATCTGGCATTGTATCCACCCGGAGTATCTGGCCGATCAGCTCACCGTATCACTGGATCGGCTAGGGCTGGCCACGCTCGACGTCTGTTTGCTGCACAACCCGGAATATTTTCTGTCCGAAGCGGCGCATCACGATGGCAGAGACCTCGTCACAACTCGGGAGACCTTTTATCGCCGGATTGAGCAGGCCTTCATGTTTTTCGAGTCACAAGTGGCGGCGGGACGGATCCGCTATTACGGAGTATCGTCGAATACGGTCACGGCAGATCCGTCCAATGCCGAAGCGACCTCGCTCTCTCGCATGTGCAACGCGGCGCGAGCGGCCGCTGCATCGCAGGGAATAACCCACCATCACTTTGCAGCCCTGCAATGCCCCATGAATCTCTATGAAGCTGGCGCACTGGTGATGCCCAATACCGGCGTGGATCAGCATGAAACGGTGTTGGAGGTGGCCCAACGAGAAGGGGTCTCAGTGCTGGTCAATCGTCCGCTCAATGCCATGCCGACGAACAAGAGCGGCGTCGTGCGATTGGCAGATTTTCCGCTCGATGGCGATCCGGTGAACTTCGATCGACAATGCCAGGCAGTCGCGGCACTTGAGGAAGAATATCGTAAAGCCATTGCCCCAGTCCTTCAGCAGAGTGGTCAAGGGATGGCTCCAGCGGACTTCTTCACCTGGGCCGTTGAGTTGACGCGTGTACGGCCTCAGATCCAGGGGCTGGAACATTGGGAGCAGATCGAGCACCAAATGATCGCGCCGCATGTGAATCAAGTCATCCAGGCAATTTCACGGTATCTCACCGGAACGGCCGCTGAACCGTGGGAGGACTGGCGCAATCGCTATGTGCCGCAGTTGCTCACCCTGTTACGCGGGCTCCGCAGAGAAGCGACCGAACGCAGTCGTGCGAAAAACACCTCGCTGTCGGCGATCCTCGATCCCCTGTTGCCAAAAGTCAGGCACAAAGAATCGTTGTCACGCAAGGCCTTATGGGTACTGGTGAGTACTCCCGGTATCACCTCGGTATTGAATGGAATGAGGATGCGGGACTATGTTGAAGATTCGCTTGCCATCATGGGATGGGAACCGCTCACTGGAGTCAGCCAGATCATCACACACATTGCACAGCGGGAATCGCCTCTATAGAGAGCGTGGGCGTACGCGTGTGTGCGTCTCGCTTCTGAACGAAGTTAACAGTCGCTGGCGGACGTTATCAGCATCGTGCTAGAGGAATGAAGAGAATCCGCACATTCGCTACTTACGCCCGCCAATAAGCTGGTTGAAACCCTCGATAACGTTGCCGAGCCAAGAGCCATTGCTCGCAACCCCACGCTTGCCATTGGTCGAATGTTTCGGCTTCAACGAGAGCTCCTTGGCTCGACAGGCCGCATCTTTAAAGAGTGGATTCATGTGAGCAATACGGCGGTAGAGGGTTGCTGCTTCTGGCATCTGCCCGACCGATTCAAGGGTCTGCGCGAGAACATACTGGACATCGATCACCCCTTTCCTCGATGCCGACTGATCACTTAAGGCAGCCTGGAACGCCTGAATCGCAGCCCCATAGTCCCCCATAGACCTGTGGCAGAGTCCAATCTGCGCCTGAGCCTTCAGTACATAAAGCGGACTCTTCCCAGCCAGTTCGAGCGTATCAATCGCGTCTCTCAATCGGCCTTCCTTCCTCAGCGCGACCCCCTTTGCATAGAGAGGCTCGGAAGTACCAACCGAACGTGTGGCTGCGAGTTCCGGAGGTGGGCTTGTCGGCCTCGGTTGCGGTGGGTTGGGTTGTGGATAGACAGCCTCGATCTCGCTGGCATCTTCCGGAGCGCCGGCCAAGACGCTCAATTCCTCTCGTGCGGCAAGCGGCAGAATCCCGCCTTTACTTCGGTCAAAAGCGGCCTGGGCGACGAGCTTGGATGTAATCACCCGAGCCTGCTCTGCAAAGCCATAGGTCAACGCGATGTCGCACACCTGATTAATCAGACGAGGAATACCTCTTGTTAAACGGTGCACCAACACACAGGCTTTATTCGTAAACAATGAAGGATGCCCACCGGCAACTTTTAACCGATAACGAATGCAATGTCCCGTCTCTGCCTCCGAGAGCGGTTCCACGTTATAGTCGACGACAATCCGTTGGGCAAACTGAGTCATGTCGACCCGCTGCAATAATGTGTGCAAATCGGGCTGGCCGGAAAGTATGAACTGCAATTTCAACGCTTTCCCATCGTTCAAATTAGACAGAAGCCGCAGTTCTTCAAGTAACTCGGAGCCAAGACTCTGGGCTTCATCAATAATGAGAATGACCCGTCGGTGCTGTTTGGACTCCTGAATCAGAAACCCAGAAAAGAGATGATAGGCCTCAACCGGGTCGAGTTGCTTTTGGCTCAACCCAAGGGAAAGCAGAATCCAGGGCAGGAGATGTTCAATGTTGTAGCGCGCATTCGTGACGAGACCGATCGAATACTTCTCTCCGTGCTCTGAAATAAGCTTCTGCAGGAGCGACGTCTTGCCCATCCCCGGATCGCCGGTGAGCACCATAAACGGCGCCTCATGGATAAGGCCGTATTCCAAGATGCTGTAGGCCGCACGATGGGTAGAGCCCGGATACAAAAAGTCGCTATCCGGCAGGAGCGCGAAGGGTTTAGTCCGAAGACTGTAAAACGACTCGTACATTCCGGGTTCGCTTTCCAACACGAGGCATCGGAAATCTACTGAGAGAGTAGCTTCCGCATGCTTGCAGGAGTTGTGGCCATTTGCCCAGCCTTGTTCAGCACCGTTCCCAAGACAGGACGTGAATTCTTCACCAGCGCCAGGGCACGCTGCAACTGCTCGGCCGTCGTTTTACCCTCCTCTACCACAAAAAGAAGCGCATCCGTGTAGGGTGAGAATGCCAGTACATCTGCGGTATGAAGCAATGGGGGAAGATCGAAAATGACAATCCGCGCAGGATAGCGATGCTTGAACTCTTCAACCAATGCCAGCATTTTAGGCGAGGTGAGGATTTCAGTCGAGTTCGAAATCGCCCGTCCTCCCGGTAGTAACACAAACCGGCCGATCCCAGGATGCACCAACAAGTCCTCGACAGGCTGACCGTCCAATAAGTAGTCGGCGAGACCCATAGAGTCCTCCAAGCCGAATACCGTATGGATGCTGGGGCTACGGAGATCCGCATCGACAAGCAGGACCGTCTGCGAAGTCTCCATGGCGAGACTCACAGCAAGATTCACGGCAGTCAACGTCTTGCCTTCACCGTGGCCTGGACTGGTGATGCCCAACACATTCCAATTATTCTCTCGAAGACGATGGATAACCTGGGTCCGCAAAATCTTATACGCATCGACGAAGGGACCCTTGTCATACGCAGCCATCACTCGCCGCTGACGAAGTATAGAGAGTGGAATATCCAGCGACCTCGTCTTGGTATAGACAATGGGGGGGGGCACCGCTTGGCCTCCGGCAACCTTTCCGGCTTGTGATCCGTTGCGAGACGAACCCTGCTGATCCTTATAAAACTGCACCGCAGTCCGAAATCGATCCATGGGTGTCTCCAATGAAATAGTAGCTGAACATACTTTTATTATAATTATATAGTTATATTATTAAATATTAACTCAAACTTTAATTATAAACTACCCATCCTGCCTGCTCTACTCAATGCCCAATCGCCTCAATGCAGTAAACCAGAGCACATCCAACGGCATAACAAACACATGCAGCAGCGCGAGAATCGTCATAAGCGCACCAACTCCAGCCCCCTGAAGAAGGCGACGGCGCTTTACAGTTCGGGAGAGGTCCTGTTCGTTCGGCATGAAGGGAATCACCGCCAGCGGGAACAAGTGAGTCAGCTGCGCAAGCTGTTCCGGCGTGCGTATCGAGTGGTCAAGCGATTCCGCGGCGGCGGCGGAACCGAGTCCGCCGGCGAGGGCCAGAATAAATCCCAGCAGCACAATGGCAGGACGGTTGGGCTTATCCGGCTTCTCCGGTAAGCTGGGCGGATCGATGAGAGAGAACCGTTCACCTTTTTGCTGAACCTCTAAACCTTCCGAGACCTTGGCTTCCAGCAGCCTGGACCGAATGTCTTGATACTTCTGTCCTGACGTGTCGCGATCACGAGTCAACACGAGATAGTCGGGCTCGATTTCAGGTGTCCGTTCCAGGCGTGTGGCGTAGTCCTGATGCTGCCGCTTCATATCCATACGGGTTTTCACCAGCGCCCCTAACGAAGAAGTTACGGAATTCAGCTGTGCTTGCAAATTGATATAGGCAGGGTTTTCCGGTCGCTGTGTAGAATTCCTATAGGGAGTTGCTTTGAGCTGTCGAATTTCCTGCTCTAACGCTTCGACTTTGCGCTGAGTTTGGACCACATCCGGGTGATCTTTACCCATTCGTTCCGAGTATGTCGTGAGCGTCGTGCGAGCTTCCAGAAGCGCCTTTGAGGTTTCTTCAATATCCCGGGAAGGACCGGTCTCCTTTTCCAACGCCTCTATTTCCTGCTTCATCTTCATAATGTCTGGGTGATCGGGGGCCAAATTGGCTGAAGTCCCTGCATACTCGGCGCGAAGGGCCCGTAAGCGCTCGACGGAGTCCAAAATACGTTCTCCGGTCACGGACATGATCGGCGTATTCGGCTTGATTGTGGCCAGCTCTCCCTCTAGATAGGTCTTGCGTTCTTCGAGGCTGCGAACCTGCTGATCGATGTCCATCAATCCCCGATCAGCCTGATTCATCATCTGCTGATTGACCGGCATCAGCTCCGGCAAGGCACCCTTAGCCCGTTGCTTGAACGCAGCGATTTTATCGTCCATCTCGCCGATGTGTTTGGAAAGATTGTCCGCCTCCTGTTGGAGAAAAGATGTCGTTTCCTGCGCCTGCCGCTCTCGGCTTTTCAGATTCTGTGCCAGAAACAGGCTGGTCAGTTCGTTGGCGACCTTTTGCGCCAAGGTGGGCGAGTTGCTCTTGTACGCCACGGTGAATGCGATCGTGGCCTTCGTCTGGTGTTGTGTCCGCCTGTCCACGACGTCGGCACTGATCACTTCTACCTCGATGTCTTTGATGAACCGCTTCACAACTTCTTCTGCGGCGTTGGTTCGACGCGGGTCAGGATAGAGATTGTATTGTTCCACAACCTTCCACAAGGTCGTCCGGCTCATAACCTGTTGCTTGATCGTTTCGATTCGCTGATCGGCATAACTGGTAATCGTCGAATGGACAAGTTCGGATGGAATCTCCTGTTCCTCGATCAGAATGGTTGCCTTGGATTTGTACGTCGCCGGCCAGAGGAATGCCGCGGCCAGACTGATGGTTAAAAGAATCCCGCCTGCCGATAGTGTCAACGTTCGGCGGCGGCGGAATACCGCCAAGTAGTCCTTGAGGCCATGAACCGGCTCAGAATGTCGTAATGCGGGTTGAGTATTCATGGACAACTCGTCTAATTTGAGAATGTCAGTTTCGGTGGATAGTACGTAAGCAGGAACATCGTCGCATTGGACATGGCTGAACTCGCCACACCATCCCCGTCGAGATGTCGATAGGTATAGGACAACTCAACCTTCCACCACTCCAAGAACTTCCAGGCGATCGTCGGTGTGGCAGAGACGTAGCGGCTCTCTGGGAAGTCGCCGCCTGATACGCGCTCCGTGACGCCTGAGACGATATAACCGGATCCATTGAACGAAGCCGTCAGTGTTTCGGAAAGATCATGAGACACTGTCAGGCTTGCACGATCTGTTTGAAACAGTAAGCCAAAGCCGCTCGGCACAATATCCCGAACCATGTTCACTTCAATAGACGTACGTTCAAACTTTTTAGCGAGACTAGCGCCGAACAGCCAGACGGTGCTATGAGCTTTGATATTGTCGCTGGCTGTCTGGGTGGTTGAACTGACAAAACGAGGCCCACCATATGCCGTTCCGGTCAGCGTTTCTGTGAAGGCATGGGTCAGGCTCAGGTTGATTCCGGGAAAGCTGGCGCGAAATGGCGAAGGTGCATTGGTCGTATGGAAATTCACGTATGAACCGGAGAACTGGATTTGATCCTGTTCGTTCAGTTGATAGTGCAGTCCACCAGACCCTCCGAACAACTGATGGTCTACCAGACCAAGACGCAAGCCATTTTCATAGGTCGTATCGGACAATTGGAGATTGGATTGAAACGACAGTTTCTCAGTGATGCTTCTGGTCCAGGATGGATTAGCCGTCCATTGGTTCCGTTGTGTAAAGCGCAGGACCAAGCCAGTGGCCAGCAGTTCACTCATCAGCGTGTTGTCACGAGTAAATCCGCCGGTGAAGCCAAGGAGATCGGTTTCAGTCTTATAGCGCACAGTCAACGGCAAGAAAAAGTTTGTGAAGCGGCTCTCTTGCCCGGCATAGTAGGAGACGAAATCGGCAGCGACTCGTCCACTGACTTCAAATCGCTCTGTCTTGCCGGCAAATACGGCCGCCGGTGACACCCAATGGCCATAGGTAGCATCGTGTGGGAGTGGCGTTAAAACTAAATTACTGTTGTACACGCCCTTGACTCCAATCGACGGAAAAAGTGACCACTCGGCCGCCCACACCGCTGACAGTTGCACCCCAAAGAACAACCCAACCATCACGACGATCTGACTGAGGCATCGTCGTCGCACGCAGCCGCAAAGTGCTCCCCTCACCCTGCTGTGCAGAGAATCCGCAAAGACGCGACCCTGCTGTGGAAAGAGGCTGACATCGATGGTAATTTCATTCACGGTTTCTGAACTTTGACTCAACGTTAACTGAGGCCTGAAACTGAATCTTCCATTCAACCTCAATCTAACCATGAACATACAAATAAGCGTATGAACTGTTCGGCATTCGGCTACGGAACCATAATGGAGTCGCCACGCCGTAAGAGAATATTTTGTTCAAGATCATGGCCTTTTCTGACGTCACCATAGCGAAAGAGAAAGACCTGTTGCTGGCCTCTGACACGCCTAATGACCTTGATATCGTTCTCCGCGGCAAAAGGCGTTAATCCTCCGGCTAGACTCAATGCCTGAAGCACATCGGTATAGTGGCCGATTACATACTCCCCCGGCTTATTGACGCGTCCGACGACATAGATCTTGTAGCTTAAGACTTTCATGACTGCCACCGACACATTGGGATTCGGGATGTACTTCATCAGTCGGTGCACAAGATCTGCGCGAATCTCTTCGACCGTGCGATCTTCGGCCTGGATATCTCCCACAAGTGGAAACGAAAATATCCCATCCGGACGAACCACAACCTCTCTGGTAAGCTGCTCATCCTTCCACACGGAAACCAGCATGACATCTTCAGCCCCGAGGCGATAACCTGGATCGACCCCTGGCACTGCTGGTGAGGTTTCCATCGCATTGGATTCGTGAGACTGCGCACCACCCATCAGCACGGCGAACAACAGGGCCAGCACGCCCATACTGTGAACAATACCAGGACTGGAACTAGTCATAACCTTTTTACCCCCTCACCTGAGACAGAATCTGTTCCGCCTCCTGACGCCCCTGAAACGCTTCAGCACTCTTCAGCGCTTTGGAGAGGTAGGCACGGGCTTCAGATCTTTCCCCAGATTGATAGAGTGCCATCCCAAGATGGTAATTGAGCGTGGGGACCTCTGGGGATTTAGCAACTGCATCTTTCATAAGACGAAGAGCGTCCTCCTCTTGCCCCATCTTGAAGCGCACCCATCCAAGCGTATCGAGAAACAACGGATGCGGTGCCTCCTTTTCGAAATCACGACTGAGGGCGAATGCTTTCTGTACGTTCTGTGGATCTCCCTTGTAATCGACCAGTAAAACAGCCAGGTTGTTCGCAGCTAGCACATTACGAGGATTCAGACGCAACGCTCCATCATACGCGGTGATCGCATGATCGATCTGGCCTTGACGGGAATAGGCCGACGCCAAGAGCATGTGCAATTCTTCGCTCTCCGGGTTGGCCTTCAGACCGGCTTGAATCACCTGAACCGCCTGATCAGGATGTTTCTGCGCGAGCCACAACCCTCCCCAAGCGAGCCACGGTGCGATCCATTTTGGGTTTACACGAGACGCCTCTCGAAACTGGATGTCAGACTCCTGAGGATGACCGCTGAGAGCGAGCACCTCACCCAGTAACCCATGGCCAAACAAATGATCCGGCCGCGCGGCAAGCACCGTATCGAGTCGAGTCTTCGCGCGATCGGCATGGCCTTGCGCAACATCCAATTGCACCAGAGACAGCAACGCGTCTGGATCGTTCGGGGCGAGAGCCATGGCACGCTCATATGCCGAACTGGCTTTGTCGAAATGTTGCTGCGCCTCCCACAACCGTCCTTCTGCTTTGAACGTAACGACACTGTCTTTCGAGACGGCACGGAGGCGATCCAACGTGTGTTCCGCTTCGACCCAGTTTTTCGTGACAAGATGCAGCATCATCAACATGTCAAGCGCGACCACATCATCTGGTCTTTGCTTCAACAAGTCGTCGCGTCGAGCACGGACTTGCTGGTGACGACCACTTTGGTTTTCCAGCGCTGCAAGTGATCGTCTGGCATCGACCTGTCCGGGATAGAGCGCCACGGCATGCTCGAAGCTTTCCTTCGCAAGACCGTTCTCTCCGGTCAGCAGATAGGCCTGACCGAGCAGAAAATGCACGGTCGCTAACTCGGGTTGGTCATGCAAGACAGTTCGAAACGCCTGTACCGCATCTTTCCCGTTCCTCCTGGCTAAGGCCATCCGACCTGAGAGCACAAGCCCATCAGACGAACGGGGATTCTCCTTCAAAACCTCTTGCACTTGCCGTTCTGCTTCCGCTTGTTTGCCTTCGATAAGATCCATCTCCGCCAGTTTGACCTTGGCTTCTAGGCCTGCTGGTTTTTTCTCGTAACCCTTGGCCAGTGCAGCATATTGCTCACGCGCCTGTGCATTCTGCCCACTCGTGAGGTACAGCGCCGCAACTCGGAATTGGATCTTCGTCGAATACGGCATCTGGGTCGCAGCCTCCAGGAGCGCATGCTCCGCAGCAGAATAGTCCTTTCTGGCACTAAGAAAGTCTGCCAATGGGAGACGCCGTTCCTCACTATTCGGATCCAGGGCGATGGCCTCGCGCAAGACGGTCTCCGCCTTCTCATGTGCACCTTGCGTATCGAAAAGCTGGGCGAGCCTCATCCGGTGATCGAATCGCGTGGGTTCTGTCTTGATCATACGACGAGCCACCAGCTCCGCACCGGCCATATCATTCGCCTGAACCAGGGTCGCAATCAGATTGTTCAGGAGATCCATGTCGTTCGGATGAGCGTCCAATGCCTGCCGCAACGTAGCCTCTGCATCGCGATAGTGCTTCCGTTGAACATAGAGCGTAGCCAGTAAAACTGCGACGTCTGGCTCGGTCGGAAATTGCGAACGCAACGCCTGGGCTTTAGTCATCGCCTCAGGGAGTTGTCCCTCAACCGCCAACACCGCAATCTTGAGGGCCTTCGCTTGGGGATGTTGCGGATCTTTCGCCAGCACCTTGTCGGCCGTTGAGCGCACTTGCTCAGTCAGACGGGCTTCGAGATAGTATTTGGCAAGGGTCACTAATGCGGCAGTATGGTCAGGAACAAGTTGGACCACCTCTTGATACAGCGAGACAGCGTTGCGCCAGTTTTTTTCCTTCTCCTCGACTTGCGCGAATAGAAAATAGGCGTCGGCATCCTTCGGGTCGATTTTCAAGACATTGCGAAGGGCCACACGAGCTTTTGGATAGTTGCCGGCTTCAAGGAATTCTTGCGCTCGCGCACGATACTGGGCCTTCCGCTCCTCAGGCCCGCCACAGGCAATGAACGAGATCGCTATCACCAATAGGATGAGGCTCCGGCATTTCATTTTGCTACCCTAGCAGTCTGTTTAAAAGTGCGCCAGCAATTCGGACAATTTTTGTTTACGTCACGCGCGTGAAAACAATGAGCCACACTTCCTTCAACCTCTTCTTTCCACTCATGCCTTGAACATTCCCTCTACAGCCACGTCTGAATCCCTAACCCAAACAAGATCCATAGGGATACCAAGCCGAGTAGCTTCACCCGATCTGAAAACGCGTGCAACAACAGCTCAAATGAGAAGAAGAGCACGATCAGCTTGGCTGCAAAGAGACCAAGCACCGAAATATCCGTGCTCACTTCCGGAAGGAACGGGAAGATCACGGCCAAAAATACCATCAAATAATCGAGAGGCGTCGTCTGAAACCGACTGTGACAATTGAATCGCATACAGAGCAATACCATCACAGCGATCGTGCCAAACAACATGTGATAGGCCATTGGGAACAGTGGAATGGCCTGCAACCATGACGCATCACTGACATATAATAAGAACGTGCTGCCCAAATAGAGTCCTCCCCGCACAAAATATGGAGCCAATTGAGGGGCGAATGAGAGCCCGGCCAAAACGATGCCGAACAGGGCGATCGACATATAGCTAACATCTTGAGGGATCTGCGCAGGAAGAAAAACCGTGACAATGAGAAACAGAGGAACCACCACGCACAAAAATCGAATCGGCAGATCGCGTAACCACGGACTGCTAAGAACCTCTGTAAGCCACTTGTCCGAACGAACACGTGCACGTGGCGAGGTCGAAATGGAAATCAGTCCATGCCCTGTGGCGATAAAGAAGGCCAGTACGGCGCCGGCCAAGATAAGATAGAGTGGGACAAGGAAAGCATCCGACTGCCATCGAAACAAGTAGGCCAACCCCACCATCCCTGCCTGAATTGCGTAAATCGCCATCACGGCTTCATAGTGAGAAAAGCCGACTGCAAGCAGTTTATGGTGGATATGCGTGCGATCGCCAATAAACGGAGATCGGCCCTCAGCAAGTCGTTGGCCAAAAACTCCAAGCATATCCAGGAATGGTAATCCTAAGAGAAGAAGTGCCAAGGCTGGGCTGAACGGTCCTCGAGATGAATTAGTTAGGAGGATGGCCAGCACACCCATGATAAAGCCAAGCAACTGACTGCCACTGTCTCCCATGAAAATCCGAGCCGGATAGGTGTTATAGCGCAAGAAACCCAATAGGCCCCCCAGGAACGGGACAGTCAACAACAGGACCGTCGAATCGTGAGAGACGTACGCCAGGTATGCAGTCCCGCAAAGTGTCAAGAACGAAAGCCCGCCCGCCAGTCCGTCGAGGCCATCCGTGAGATTCACCGCATTCGAGACAGCGACGAGGAAGAGCATCGTGACAGGAATCCCGATCCAAAGCGGCAGTTCACTATCAAACAGGAACGGGATACTTTCGACTCTGATCCCTCCAATGGTGATGACGGCGAGCGCCGCCACTAACTGCCCAAGTAACTTGATCCGGTAGCCGAGATTTGCACGATCGTCCCACACGCCGAATCCCAGGATAATCAATCCACCAAAGAGGACCGACAACGTGGTGTTGTTTTTGGGCCCCCACCACAGAATGCTGCCTAACGCTCCAATCCCAAACGCGATGCCACCGACACGTGGGACAGGCACTTGATGGACCTTGCGTTCCCCTGGTTGATCCATGATATGGAACCGACCAGCCAAGAAGCGCAGGGGCGGAATCAAGGCCATGCAAATAAGCAGTGACGTGATGAAACTGAAAAAGAGCTCGCTATTCATGACTCCCCTCTTCCAGCAACATCAGAGGAAGGGCACGGAATAGGTTTAGGATGGGGCAAACGAGATCCCGCGTTAATGGTCCAGCATGAACCGCGGCTTCATCCTCTCGTTGCACCTTCATCTTCCCTTCCTGTTTCAATCCGGCACATAGCGATTCAATTCGGGCGGAATCGTTGAGACGAACCGGAGTAGCCGCTGGTCGACGATGTCCTCGGTTTCCCCTGGACCAACAAGCGAGGCAATTCGCATGACCGCCCCGTCGGTCCGCCCCCGCGACACCGCATCCCAGAACAAAAAATAATTTGACCAGATATTCATTTCTGAGAATCCGGTCACGCTGCTTAACCCAGTACAATACAATTTGTTTCTGACAGTCTTGTTGGATCAGCACTTGATTAACGTGCAACGACCGAACCATCCAGGAACTCGCCGGCAAGTCCATATGCTTGAAGGAGAAAATTTCCCAGCCACCGCCTGGAAGGCAACTTTGAGGAGAGTGTGCTGGCTGCCATTTTTTTGTGACCGATAGTAGGCCGTATACAAATTGACGGGCTGCTCGCCCCCGAATCGATAGTCGGACAACACATGGTCGTCGAACCGAAGCGTATCGATATAATGTTGTTTGAATGTATGAGAGATACCAACCACCCTTCGAGTTGCATAGGAAAATCGACAAACATGGCTCGATGAGGCGAGACGCCTTCGTGCTCCACTATGAATGTCAAGTCGAATGCCACGGGAATCAAGATCGTTACGCTGCAAAGATAGGCGGGACCGAGGAAAAGCCTGTTAGGGAGCTGAAGAGAGGCTGACGCTAGGTTGAGGGCGAAGGAGAACGGAGAGGGTGGCGGGCACCAGCAGGGGTCACATTGGAATGTTGGCTGGCCCAGGTGAATCGAGAAAGAAAGGACGTCCGGTTTCCGCGCATTGAGCTTTCTCCGAAATTTCGTCTTCCACGGGTGACGTATAATCGCCGTCACCATGAAAGGGAGGACGATGAAGATACCGAAGCAGCCATACACCTCCGAGTTCAAGGACTTGGCGGTCACGCGAGTCAAAGACGGGCTGACAGCCGGAGCGGCGGCCAAGGAGTTGGGGCTGGTCGAACACACGTGACGGCACTGGGTCAAGGTGGCCGCGGCAGGCACCCGCAACGGTGTTGGAGCCACGGTGGTCACGCC
>JBBRRK010000051.1:0-20367 GCA_038200765.1 Nitrospirales bacterium | reverse complement strand
CCCTTTGATCGACAATGAAAATCTCTGCATACTATAATGATGTTATGCGAACCTGTCATGGGCTAACTGGAGCGGGATTACAGGGCCATCTGGTCAAGCGGCCCATTCTGTCGGTCCTGGTGTTTCCGGCGGCGCTGGCTGTGTTGATTCTATTCTTGCTTTCGCTCCCGTCATTGCACTCGCAGGCCTGGGGGCAATCGACCTCCAGCGTTCGTTCATTCGATGGTGGGGTCGCGCCACTGTTCAAGCTGCCCGGCATAGGGAGTCTCTATCTCGATAATCAGGGTACGCAGGGATTTCTGTACAACCCAGGTAATAATTTCCAATCGTATAGCTTTCGGAATCCCACAACCGGTCAGGCATGGAGCGGGGCGGTGACCACGTTCGGGCCGCAACTTTCGATTGGGCTGATCCAAGGCGCGAATCAGACTGGCTCAGCGACTGTCCTTCCCGGCCCTCCCCGTCAAACCGCGCCGGTGCCATTGATTCAGTCGACGATTCTCGACGACATCCCCTGACAGGACGTTGAAAAAGACCGCCGGCTTCGTTCTCAAGAACCGTGAATGGTGAAACGTGAACGAAGGATTGTCAAATGCTTTTCCTCCGAACCGTTGTACGTGTAACGATTCACGTCTCATGGATCAAGGAGCATTCGTCAATTGCCAGGTGAGTGCGAGCATATAGCGAGCGGCGGTCTGGAGGATGTCAGGATTTATGGTGTCGGCGGTGTCGGTGGGCTGGTGAAAGTCTGGGTGGATTCCTCCGCTGACGATGGTGACGGTTGGCACCCCGGCCTCTTTGAATGGCACGTGATCGCCTCCGGGGAAAAATCCGTACACATCGAGTTTGTCGGTGAGCCCTGCTGTGTGTCCCGCTTCGAGCGCAACGCTCTTTTCGAATCCTGTGACACCGATCGTCAAGCGTCCGTTCCCGGCTCCCGCATGGTCGATGTTGATCATGCCTTTGGTCGAGCTGATCGGAGCGACCGGTCGTTGGAGATAGAGTCGAGATCCGACAAACCCCTGTTCCTCTCCGCTAAACGAAACGAATAACACAGTCCGTTTGCCTCTTGCGCCTGTTTCGGCCATGGTGCGGGCGACCTCCAACATCACCGCTGTGCCGGAGGCGTTATCGTCGGCGCCGGGAAAGAGCAAGCCGGCCTGCCGTCCGAAGTGGTCACGGTGCGCGCCGATCACAATGATCTCCTGTGTCATCTCCGGATCGTTCCCAGGCAAGAAGGCGAGTACATTCATGAGGAGGCCTTCATCCGAGCGAGTCTGCCAATCGAGAGCGCCATCACGTCCGGTGTTGATCGATTGTGTGGCAGGGGAGCGGTTCAGATTTTCTTGTAATGCATGCAGCCGACTTGGTTGTGCCTGATCGGGAGCGGTGAGGATCTGCTCGGCTAAAGCGGTATTGATCCAGGCTCCTGGGATCGTTTCCGATTGGGGGGAGAGTCCATAAAAAGCGCTCGGTTTTCCAGTGACGCCGCGCCGCACCTCATAGGGGCTGAGCACTGGTCCTGTAGCCGTGAGGTAGGCGCTCGCGCCGTTCTGTCGTGCGAATCGTACCTTGTCGGCGTGGCTGACAGTTCCCTTGTAGTGCGTGGGTGTGCCGCGGAGAAACAACACAATCGCGTTGGCCGTATCGACTCCGGCGTAGTCGTCGATGCCTTGCGTCGCGTCTATGATTCCATAGCCGACAAACACAATCGGCCCGAGGACTTCAGCAGAGGGCGAGTCGAGGATGGGGAGATAGTCAGTTCCGAGCTGCTTGGTGAGCGAGTCACTGGCTGTTGAAATACGGAGCCGCGTGTTCGGTGCAATCTTTGGCGCCGTGATCGCGGTGGTCATCAATCCGGTCGCTTCCCCATCGCGGCTTGGCTCCATAGGATAGGTTGGATCGACGTGAACATTGGCCAATGAGAGGCCGGAAGCAAGAAATCGCTCAGCGATCCATTTCGCTGAGCTGGCGTCGTCCGCTGTTCCTGTTTGGCGACCGTTGAATGCCGGGCCGCTTAACGTCCGCACGTCGGCCAGCATACGTTCACTTGACAGGCTGTCGATCGCTCGAAGCCATGCAGGTTGCTCTTTCTCCGCCTGCGCGAAGACCTGCTCTCCGAATGGGAGCAGAAGGAGGATGATTCCCAGGAGAATGGTCACAACAAGGGAGGGAGAGAGGCTGCGTATCGAAGCGGTCATGCCCGTGGCCTTTCGAGATCGTGCGCAGAACTATAGCATAGATGCACGGGTTCGTTGCAGAGCGGCTGCGGGCCAAGGTACTATGCCAAATTGTGAGGATGAAGAATCGATGACAGATCCAACCACACAAGCGAAGCATTCCCCGAACCGGCTAGGTGCAGAAGCCAGCCCCTATCTTCGGCAGCATGCAGAGAATCCAGTGGAGTGGTACCCCTGGGGTGAGGAAGCCTTGTCGCGAGCGAAAGTAGGGGATAAGCCGATTTTATTGTCGATCGGGTACTCGGCCTGCCATTGGTGCCATGTTATGGCCCATGAATGTTTTGACAACGTCGAGATTGCCGGGATGATGAATCGGGACTTCATCAATGTGAAGGTGGATCGAGAAGAGCGTCCGGACCTGGATGATATTTACCAAAAGTCCGCGCAGGTGTTCCTGGGGCGGGGTGGCGGGTGGCCCCTGACGATGTTTCTCACGCCTGACCAAGAACCGTTCTATGGGGGGACGTATTTTCCTCCGGCGCCCCGCTACAACCTGCCAGGATTTCCCGATGTGCTGCGTGGTGTGATCGAAGCCTATCGGAATCATCGAGATGATGTCCGCAAGAATGTGGAGAAGGTAAAAGCCGGGTTGCATCGAGTCGGCACACCGCAGCCGTCTGATGATCCCTTGACGGATCGCTTGCTCGACGAGGCGGCCAAGAACTTAGTGCAGTTTTTCGATCCGGTTCATGGTGGATTCGGTGAAGGCCCAAAATTTCCGACGGTTCCTCCGCTCAGTCTGTTGCTCCGTCAGACAGCTCGGACTAAAGACGTCTCCTATCAAGAGCAGGTGCTTGTACAACTGAGAACCATGGCAGCTGGAGGAATCTACGATCATCTCGGTGGGGGGTTCCATCGTTATTCGGTGGATGGCCGGTGGTTGGTTCCCCATTTCGAGAAGATGCTGTACGACAACGCGCAGCTGGTGCGGATCTATCTTGATGGATGGCGTCTTACGAAAGAGAACCGCTTTCGTGAAGTGGTGGTAGAGACGTTGGAATACGTTCGTCGTGAACTCACACATCCGGACGGCGCATTCTTTGCCGCGCAGGATGCCGATAGTGAGGGGCATGAGGGAAGCTATTTCGTCTGGGATCCGGGAGAGATTGTTGCGGCGCTGGGGGCTGAAACGGCTGAGGAGTTCTGCCGGAACTATGGGGTGACGGAGAGCGGTAATTTTGAAGGCAAGAATGTGTTGAATCGGCTCGGTGAGATTCAAGACGGGTCCGATGCGCACACGGAAGTGGAGGCCTTGTTACGCCCTGCCAGGGCGAAATTGCTTGCCGTACGCGAGCAGCGGATGAAGCCGCAGCGGGATGATAACGTGCTCACGAGCTGGAATGCGATGATGGTGTCCGCCTATCTCGACGCCTATCACGCATTCGGGATTCCCGCCTATCTGGCAGCTGCGGAACGAGCGCTCACATTTCTGTTGGACTATGCGATTGAGCAGGGGCGAGTTTTTCGTACGGTGAGGGCGGGGAAGGGACGCTTGAACGGCTATCTGGACGATGCGGCCTGCCTCGCCGCCGCATTGCTGGACGCGTTCGAGGCGACGTCGCATCGATGGTATCTGGATCAAGCTCGCGAGGTGACGGATCATCTGCTGGAGCGCTATTGGGATGAGACGGCTGGTGGATGTTTTTATACCAGTCACGACCACGAAGCCCTACTCCATCGCATGAAGTCCGGTACCGATAGTGCGATCCCATCCGGTAATGCTATCGTCGCCTCGGTGTTGTTGAGGCTATTCGCTTTCACGCGCGAGCCGCGCTATTATGACCGGGCTGAGCAGCTGTTTCTGGTATTCAGGAGTGCGATGGCGCATAACGCTTATGGCACATCGGCTATGCTCTGTGCACTGGATTGGTACTTGACGCCGCCGCGAGAGATTGTGGTAGTCGGGACTCGTGGCGAGGCGATGACCGAATCGTTGCTCTCAACAGTTTATCGGCGCTATCTGCCGAATCGTACCGTGTTGGTGGTCGACGCCTCTCGTCGCGCCGGGGAATCCGACTTGGCGCTTGCTGTAGGGAAGACACGTGTGAATGGGCAGCCAACGGCATATGTCTGTCAACATCAGACCTGTTCTCCTCCTGTCACGGAGAGCAACCGATTGAGCCTGTTATTGTAGGGGGGCGTTGTGGGCGTAGGCGACTCAGGCAAAGGTTTGTACGATCATCTCTACCGCCGATTCTTCGAGAAGCGCGCGTCACACCAGGGCTACGATTTTCAGCATGCGCCCGGAGGAAGTGCGCCGACACCAGTCGTCACGTTTCCTGATCGCCTTCGATGGTGGACTTGGGGTCGATGGCAACGTCGAAAGGCGATCATGGCTGCCCGCGACCGGTTCCAGCAAGACATTCTCGATCTCAGGACGCGGCCACCGAAGTAAGAAGAGATTGAGAAGATTGTTTCGAGTGAACATGGTATATGCGTGAAGTCTAGGTGTATCAGCAGAATCTCTGTTGTGCTTGCATTGGCTGTATTCGCCGGTGAGTGGAGCGTCGGTATCGAGTGCTCCCACGCAATTCAGGCAGAGAGCCACACGGAAAAAGAAGCCAATCTGAAAGGTCAGGCCCAAGGGGGGTTGTTTAATCGGTGGACCTTCGATCAGCAGAGTTCCGGCGAAGCTCCTGCCGGGTTTTCGATGTTGGAGTTTGGCGAGGGGCCGGCTGCGGACTGGACGATCAAGGTGGACCACGATGCTCCCTCGGCGTCCAACATTCTGGCCGCGAATTCATCGTGCCAGGCCGTGAACTGTTACAGATTGATCGTCGCTGACGGGTTTCAGTATGAATATCCAGACATGTCGGTCAGGGTGCGATTTCCCGTCCACGCTACGACGGGGGCGGGCGGTGTAGTGTTTGGGGTAAAGGATACTGCGCATTTCTATGCGGCGGTGGTCGATCTGACGACGAAGACGTTGGATGTGACCCGGGTGGTGGATGGAGTGGAGACGAGACTCGGACGGTCGTCGATCGCACCCAAGGCGGTTCCCTGGCATACATTGCGAATCCAGAGGAATACCATTCTTAGTAAAGACTTTATCGAAACATTCTTTGACGGGCAGCTTGCGGTGACGGTTGAAGATCAGTCGCTGGCGATCGGTCAGGTCGGGCTCTTGGTTCTCGGGCACACAGCACTGGAGTTCGATAGCCTGCACGCCATTCCGCTTTTTTCTCAGCGACCGCTGTCTGCCCCTGCTGCATATTAGCTGGACCAACGGCATCGCGCGTGGTTGCGTCGCCGCTTGCATTTGAGACGGCTAAGGAGTAAAGTGCGGCCTGTATATCATTGCGAAAGGCCTGGTGGTGATATCACAGAGAGAGACAAGGCCTAAGACAGTTGTTGTTTTGGTTCAGCACGGGAATTTGATCGGAAGCCAGCCTTGAGCCGCTATGGTATTCGCGTATTCGGCCCATTCCTTCCTCACTATGCTCTCGAGTCCAAGACAACACATATTCTCAAAGGAGGAGCCCAATGGGTTCGAAGATCTATGTCGGCGGGTTACCGTATTCCACAACTGAGCAGCAACTGAGTGATCTGTTTGCTGTGCATGGAGCGGTGACATCATCCAGGATTATCACAGATAAGTTCACCGGCCAGTCTCGCGGGTTTGGATTCGTGGAGATGTCGGGGGATTCAGAAGCGCAGGCGGCAATTACCGCATTGAACGGCACTGAGTTGGGCGGTCGCACATTGACCGTCAACGAAGCGCGCCCGCAGGAACCACGTACTGGTGGTGGTGGTGGTGGTGGCGGCGGTGGTCGTGGCGGTCGCGGCGGTGGAGATCGGTACTAAGCTGTACTAAGCGTGTTACACGTCGGGGCTGCCAATCCGGCAGCCCCGCTATTTCCTTCCTAGAATTGCCCATCAACGTGATGTGTTTCTCGGCCTGCTACCAGGCCGGACCGTGCAGTCCCAGGAAGTGTTTTCCTTACAAGGAGTCTTATGTCTACGTTTGCTGATATGAATCTGCCCCAATCCCTTGCCCAGCGCTTGATACAGGCGGGCCTGACGACACCCACGCCGGTGCAACAGGCGGCCATTCCACTCGCGTTGAAAGGCGCGGACATTATGGCGCAGGCCAAAACCGGGAGCGGAAAAACACTCGCATTTTTGCTGCCGATTATTGAACAGGTCATGCGACGAGAGGCCTCTGCGCCCGCGCCTGGCCCCTATGCCAAGTCAGGGCCTGGCCATGTGTCCGGACCGAAGTTTTTAGTGCTGGCGCCTACGCGGGAATTGGCGCTTCAGATTGAAATGGAGCTGCGCAAGTATGCTCCGGTGTCCGTGACCTCCTTGTCGGTATACGGTGGGACGCCGATCGAGCGCCATTATCGTGCACTGCAACGACCGCCTTTGGTGGTGGTCGGTACGCCTGGGCGGCTGCTCGACTTGGCCGGTTCAGGCCACTTGAAGTTGGGTGGCGTGACGTTTCTTGTGATGGACGAGGCCGATCAGATGTTGGATCGCGGATTCTTGCGGGACATACAACGGATCATCCGTCTCCTCCCGGTGGAACGCCAGACTTTGCTGTTCTCCGCGACATTTTCAGGGGAGATTCAAACGCTTGCGCAGACCATGCAGCGCAATCCCACTCGTATTTCTGTCGATCCGGGGATCAGCACTCCAACCACGATCGTGCATGCCTACTATGTCGTGCCGGGGGACCAGGCGCGTACGCAACTTGTACATACCTTGCTCCAGAGCGTGACGGGTGGCGGACGCTCGATGGTGTTTTGCGATCAGAAGTATAAGGTGCGACGGCTGGCGGCCCATTTGGGCGGGGAGCCGGCTTTGGTCGGTGCATTGACTGGCAATCACAGCCAAGCGCAGCGGGAGCGGACGCTCGGCGCTTTTCGGGCCGGACGACTCCGTTCGCTCGTGGCAACCGATGTGGCAGCCAGAGGCCTCGATATTCAGGATGTGACCCAAGTGATTCACTATGAATTGCCAACCAATCCGAACTCCTATGTCCATAGAACGGGACGAACGGGTCGAGCAGAGAAGGAGGGGGCGACATACTTGATTCTGTCTCAATCCGAAGAGCGAGAGTATCTTCGAATGGTGAGACAATTACGAATCGAGACGAAGAAACTCGCACTGCCCGTGTTTGCGGCTCTCCCATCTCCGGCCCCTATGCAGGTGAGTGAAGAGCAGTCTCATCGCCAGCGGCCCCGCCGAAGTGCGGAACCATTGGGTCGGCGGTTCCGCGAGGGCGAGAACCGGGGGCCAGTTCATAGACAGGGAGCCTCGGCTGGTGCGTCCAGGCACTCGCGATATTAAGAAACTCTGACGCCGCCGGACCTCGGAAAGGGCCGGAGGGCGTCTCATGGATCTGCCAATGCCTGACTTGCGCGCGCCCTGTTGTGCGCCGTACTGGTTCCGATGGTAAGATAACGGCCACAGCCAGGGCTATTCATGAATACCTGCTGCATCGTCCGATCCTCCGCCCATCGAGGCTTTTCTTGTTCGGCCTCCTCGACAGACTCCACCTACGCCTACGTCGGCCTTACTTGCGAGAAGCCCAGGCGGGCTTCGGTCTCGAACCCCTCGCGACGGCATTCATGAATAATCCTGGCTAAAGGTCGTCCCATGCTGCCGTTTCAACTCGAAGCCCCATTCAAGCCCTGCGGAGATCAAGGCCAAGCCATCGAGAAGTTGGTGGCAGGGATTGAGGCCGGACGGAAGCACCAAGCGCTGCTCGGTGTGACGGGATCTGGCAAGACCTTTACCATGGCCAATGTGGTCGCGCAGGTGCAGAAGCCCACGTTGGTATTGGTCCATAACAAGACGTTAGCCGGTCAGCTGTATCAAGAGTTCAAACAGTTCTTCCCCCATAATGCGGTGGAGTATTTCGTCAGCTACTACGATTACTACCAGCCGGAAGCCTATATCCCCCAAAGCAACACATACATTGCCAAGGACGCATCCGTCAACGATGCGATTGATCAGATGCGGCATGCGGCGACGGCCGCACTGCTTCAACGGAACGACGTGCTGATCGTCTCGTCGGTGTCTTGTATTTACGGCCTGGGGTCGCCGGATGTCTATCACGAGATGGTGGTCTTTCTCGAAGAGGGAATGGAGGTCAGGCGGGAGAAGATTCTGGCGAAGCTGGTCGAGATTCAATATGCCCGCAACGACATGGATTTCCACCGCGGAACCTTCCGCGCCCGTGGCGACGTCATCGAGATTTTCCCGGCTTCAAACGACGCGGTGTCCGTCCGGATCGAGTTGTTCGGCGACGTGGTCGATGCGATTCATGAAATCGATCCGCTCACGGGAAAGTCGCTCAGGAAACTCCCGAAAGTCGCGGTCTATCCGAACACGCATTATCTCATCGCGCCGGATCGCTATGAGCAGGCAATTACAGGCATCGAAGAAGAATTGGACGAACGGGTCGCCTATTTCAAGAAACAGAATCAGCTCGTGGAGGCTCAGCGGATCGCGCAGCGCACCAAGTTTGATCTTGAGATGATTCGAGCGATGGGGTACTGCCATGGCATTGAGAATTACTCGCGCCATCTGAGTGGTCGCGCCCCCGGCGAGCAGCCTCCGACGCTCATAGACTATTTCCCTAAGGACTTTCTGCTGATCGTCGACGAATCCCATGCCACGATTCCGCAAGTGGGCGGGATGTACGAAGGCGATTTTTCACGGAAACGCACCTTGGTCGAGTACGGATTCCGCTTACCGTCGGCGATCGATAACCGACCACTCAAATTCGTGGAATTTGAGCGCTGCATCAATCAGGCGGTGTACGTGTCCGCGACGCTTGGCTCCTATGAGTTAGGGCATGCGGCTGGCGAGGTGGTCGAGCAAATTCTTCGCCCAACCGGTCTGATGGATCCGGTCATCGAGGTGTGCCCGGCCAAGGGGCAAGTTGACCATCTTCTCGGTGAAGTGCGGGCTGAAACGGCACAGGGAGGGCGTGTGCTGATCACGACCTTAACCAAGCGCATGGCGGAGGATTTGAGCGAGTACTATCACGATCTTGGTATCAAGGTGCGATATCTGCACTCCGACATCAAGACGCTGGAGCGGGCTGAGATTCTCCGCGATCTGCGGCGTGGGGTGTTCGACGTGCTGGTGGGAATCAATCTCCTGCGCGAAGGGCTGGATCTCCCCGAGGTCTCCCTGGTCGCGATTCTCGATGCGGATAAGGAAGGGTATCTTCGGTCGTATCGATCATTGATCCAGACGGCCGGGCGGGCGGCCAGGAACGTGCGAGGCCACGTGATTCTGTACGGTGATACTGTCACCGATTCTATGCAGATGGCGCTCGCCGAGACCGGGCGCCGTCGCATGATTCAGGCGGACTATAACACCAGACACGGTATCGTACCTGTGAGTATTAAGAAAGACGTGTTGTCACTCGAATATGCGACGGAGGATATGGGTGCCGTGCAACTGGATTTGGCCGCTGAATCGCCGTCCATCTATGGGACGGAGGAAGCGACAGGACAGATCATCCAACGGCTGGAAATGGAAATGAAAGCCGCGGCCAAGGAGTTGGAGTTTGAACGGGCCGCAGCACTGCGAAACCGAATTCGCGCCTTGAAGCTGAAAGAGTTAGAGCTGAAGTCGGAGCGCTAGCAGTTTGATGAAACACTCAGTTTTTGCGCAGCAAGGTCCACTGATAATTCGTAGGTTGATAGTGCCGTATCACGGGCAGGATGCTCAAAAGGGCTGTCCAGCAAGGCCGCAGCGAGCGAAGAGGCGAGGAGGTACGTTCCGCACTTCGTGGGGCCGTTCGCCCTTGTCATAGATCTTGGCGAACGGAAAAGCCCCTCCAGTGCTTCCGATTTCTGAACAACTCTGGTTGAGTCTCTGAGCGATGCGAGAACGAAGCTGGCAGACTTTTTCAGCAGACTGTTAGACGTTTTTGTATAGATAGATGCCGAGAAACATCCCGAGGAGGCTGAGGAGGTTGATTTTGAGTTCGAAGCCTAGGGTGAGCTTGAGGAGGATCAAATCGATGGTAAGCGGAGGGTTGATGCCAGGGGTAAAATTGGTAGCGAAGACCGTTTGAATGGTGCCATGTGGGGCCATAACCCGGAGGATTTCCCCCAGTACTCCACCCAAGAGTCCACCGATGAGAACGAAAATGAGCAGAACCCAGTATGATTTTCTCACGGCACCCGTCTCACAACTCTCCTCACTCCCTGTGTAAGTCTTGTAGCAAACGCTGGTAGGGTCCATTTGGACCATAGCGAAAGGCCTAGGACATGTCAATAAAATGTACGTCTCGCTCTCCCTTGACATCATCTCGCCTCGTCCTTTAAACTTCCCGATGCTATTTTGCTAGAATTTTCCGGGCGATCGGAGATCCTGGGGTAGGGCTTCGATTGCCTTTTTCTTTGTGGCGTTATGCTCGATTCTCTCAGCGAAAAATTCGAGAAGATTTTTAAAAAACTGCGTGGTTCCGGGGTTCTCACCGAACAGAACATCGCAGAAGCCTTGAAAGAGGTTCGTCTGGCGCTGCTCGAAGCCGACGTCAACTTTAAGATTGTCAAGGACTTCATCGAGCGAGTTCGCGTGAAGGCCGTTGGACAGGAAGTCCTTCAGAGCTTGACTCCCGGTCATCAGGTGGTCAAGGTCGTGTGGGACGAGCTGCGGGAGATGATGGGCCGCGAGCGAGCCGGTCTGGCTCTGGCTTCGAACCCTCCGACCGTCGTCATGATGGTGGGACTCCAGGGTGCTGGAAAAACAACGACCTGCGGCAAGCTCGGGCGGTATTTCAAGGCACAAGGGAAACGGGTCCTTCTGGTTGCAGCAGATCCTCGTCGTCCCGCAGCCGGTGAGCAGCTGGCGGGCCTGGGGCACGATCTTGCGATTGATGTATATCGAGCCGATCAGGCACAAGCGGTTCAGGCCGATGTCGTCAGGATCTGTCAGGCTGGTGTGGAACGGGGACGAGACCAGGGGTACGATCTCGTCGTGCTGGACACCGGCGGGCGTCTCCACATTGACGATGAGTTGATGGGGGAGTTGGTGGCGGTGAGAGACGCCGTACAACCGCACGAAGTACTCTTAGTCGCAGATGCCATGACGGGCCAAGACGCGGTGACGATGGCGAGCCAGTTCGATCAACGAATCGGACTGACCGGCATCATCCTGACCAAGGTTGAAGGCGATGCTCGGGGCGGGGCGGTGCTGTCTATCCGAGCGGTGACCGGCAAGCCGATCAAGTTTTTGGGCGTGGGTGAGAAGCTCGATGCGCTGGAGCTGTTTCATCCCGATCGGATGGCCTCGCGCATCCTCGGAATGGGCGATGTGCTCTCGCTGATCGAAAAGGCCCAAGAGACCTTTTCGCGTGAGCAGGCAGAGGATACGCAAAAGCGGCTGACGAGCAATCAGCTCACGCTGGAAGATTTCCGTGCTCAGCTGGGGCAGGTCAATCGGCTAGGTTCGATGGACCAGATTTTGGGCATGCTGCCGGGCGGTCAGAAACTCAAGGGGGCGATGGAAGGGCAGATGCCGGAGCGAGAGATGAAACGAGTCTTGGCGATGATCGACTCGATGACCCTACGCGAACGGCGCGATCATACGCTCATTAATGGAAACCGAAAAAAGCGGATTGCCCGTGGAAGCGGGACGAAGGTGGAAGAGGTGAATCGGTTGATTAAACAGTTTCTGTCGGCGAGAAAAATCGCCAAAGTTATGGCGGGATCTGGGGGGCGTCGGCAGCTTGCACAGCTGATGCGCTCCAGGTAAGAGGCGAGCATCATCATCATGGGTGTGTCTATAGGAGGAGGAGTCTAGTGGCTGTTCATTTGAGATTGACGAGGACAGGACGACACAAGCGACCGCTCTACCGCGTCGTGGCAGCTGATTCTCGGAAACCACGCGATGGGCGGTTTCTCGAAATTCTCGGGATTTTCGATCCCTTGAAGGAACCGGCGGTGCCGGAGCTGAAGCAGGAACGGGTGTTGAGCTGGTTGCACCAGGGAGCCCAGCCGACCGTCACGGTCCGGACGTTGCTCCGTCGGTGTGGCGTATGGAAGCAGTTTGAGGCAGAGAAAGCAGCGAAGGCGGCAAAGAAGAAGGGCGTCTAGGACGTGACGACCGCTCAGACGGACTTTGTGACGATCGGCAAGATCGAGCGCCACTTTGGCGTGCGGGGTGAGTTCAAGGTGCGATCGCTAAGCGATGTGCCAGGCCGGTTGGACCATTTAAAGCAGGTGCAGGTCTTGGAGCTGACTGGACAGACGGTCGAGAGGACCGTGACGCATGTTCGACGCGCTGGCTCGACCTATATCATGGGTCTTGCAGGTGTGACGACGCCGGAGGAAGCTATGATGCTGCGCGGGGGTTTGATTCAAGCGCCTCGTTCTCCAGCGGCGGCATTGTCCGCGGATGTCTATTTCGAATGCGACCTGATCGGGATGACGGTCGAGAACGAGCGGGGCGATGAGGTCGGCGTGCTGGAGACGATTCTAGAGATACCGGAGAATCGGCTCTTCGTCGTTCGCAAGGGGACGGAAGAAGTCCTCATTCCTGCCGCAAAAAACTTTGTGACCTCGGTGGATCTTGCGCGCCGTCTGATGACGGTACGCGGGATCGACGGCTTGCTTGAGGGTCGTCATGCGGTGTGACATCCTGACGCTGTTTCCCGACATGGTGTCGCCGGTGATCGGCCAGAGTATTCTTAAGCGAGCACAAGAAAAAGGACTGCTGCATGTTCAGGTGCGTAACTTGCGCGACTATACCGTCGATCGCCACAAGGTTGCGGACGACGTACCCTATGGCGGGGGAGCCGGGATGGTGATGAAGGCCGAGCCCATCCTGCGCGCGGTGGAACAGATTCAGGACGACTATGCACAGGCCGGTGAACAGATTCGGTTGCTGTTCCCTTCCCCGCACGGTCGTCCATTCACGCAGGCCTATGCGAAAAATCTGGCGGACGATCCGCGTCGGCTTGTCATTCTTTGTGGTCACTACGAAGGAGTCGATGAACGAGTGCGGCTGGCGTTGCACCCGGAAGAAATTTCCGTCGGAGATTATGTGCTGACCGGAGGTGAATTGCCGGCGCTGGTGCTCATCGATGCCGCAGTCCGATTGGTTCCCGGCGTGTTGGGCGATCCGGAGTCGATCGAGGAAGAGTCGTTCACGGATGCGTTGCTCGAATATCCGCACTATACGAGGCCGGCGGAGGTTCGAGGGATGCCTGTGCCGGAGGTGTTGCTTTCAGGACATCACGAGGCCATTCGTCTGTGGCGTCGGAAGGAATCCCTGCGAAGCACCTATCAGAGACGTCCGGATCTGTTGCAGGATCGGGTCTTCAGTCTCGAAGATCAACAATTGCTAGACGAACTTACTCGTGAAGGCGTGCCGGAAACGCCTGTTCGATGTGGGGGGGAGGAATAGTCTCATGAATCGCTTAGAACGGATACAACAGTCTTTCAGGAAGAAGTCGGCGCCCAGTTTTGAAATCGGCGATACCGTCCGTGTGCATGTGAAAGTGGTCGAAGGGGAGAAAGAGCGCATTCAGGTGTTCGAAGGTGCCGTGATCGCCCGTAAAGGGTTGCTGAACACGGAGACCTTCACGGTGCGTAAGGTGTCCTACGGCGTCGGCGTGGAGCGAATTTTCCCGATCCATTCGCCGATCGTCACGCGCGTCGAGGTCATGCGTCAAGGTAAGGTGCGCCGGGCCAAGCTCTATTATCTCCGTGGGAAGAAGGGCAAGTTTGCGAAGGTTGTAGATCGTGAGTTTGTCGCGAGTGTGAAGGGGAAGCCCGGGGTCACTCGTAAGGCCGAAGAGCCGGTCGAAGCCGCTCCGGCGGCAAAGGCCTAGTAGACTGTGGAAAAACCATCCCGCAAGCAGGGTAGGTTGGGGTTGAGATTTCGGTTGAGCGAACGGACTTTCTTTATCTCAGCCGGGGCTTCCTCCTAAGCCTGCCTACTGCGCGGGCGTACGTTTTCAGCATTCTGCAGGTCTTCTTCCCTGGTTCCACCGACCACCCATGTCTGGGCCCTTTCAACGGACGCATCGTGGGACCTACCGATGAATTTGAATTGGAAGCCCGACGGCGCGGCTATCGCTGTATTGCCGGTCTGGATGAAGCCGGACGGGGTCCTTTAGCCGGTCCTGTCGTCGCGGCGGCGGTGATTCTCCCCACTCGTTGTCGCTTGGTTGGTATCGACGATTCCAAACAAGTCTCCGAGTCCGTACGCGCGCAGCTCTACGAGGTGATTATTCGCCGGGCGCGTGCCGTCGGAGTTGGGATCGCCACAGAGCAGGAAATCGACTGCCTGAATATTTTAGAGGCAACTCGCCTCGCCATGCGTCGTGCGCTGGCATCGTTGACTCCCCCGGCGGACTGTCTCTTGATCGATGCGGTCATCTTGTCGAATCTCGCCATTCCCTCACGCGCGATCATTAAGGGTGATACATTATCGATCTCGATTGCCGCGGCGTCGATTGTCGCGAAAGTGGCGCGCGATCGCATGATGGCGGTGTATCATCAGACCTATCCAGACTATAATTTTCTCTCCCATAAAGGGTATGGGACGGAGGAACATTTACAGCGGCTTGCTCGATATGGTCCTTGCGCGATTCACCGGCGCACGTTCGCTCCAGTCGCACAGCTCTTGGGTGGAAGTCAGGGGCGCCGGTCTCGCCCGCGTGCTGACCGGGACGAATCGTCACGGATCAATCAGTGACCATGCGTGACCCTCGGAAGTTGTTTGGCCACGCAGGGGAATCAGCGGCGGAGAAGTATCTGCGGCGTAAGGGATATCGAATTCTGGCGCGTAATCTGCGCTCCTCTTTGGGTGAGCTGGATTTAGTGGCTGAGGACGGTCAAGTCCTGGTCTTTGTCGAGGTAAAGGCACGTCGAACCGACACGTTCGGCGGAGCGATCCATGCCGTTCATCAACGAAAGCAGGAGAAGTTGATCCAGTTAGCGGCGCAGTATTTGGCCCGGCACCACATCAAAGATCGGCTCTGCAGATTCGATGTCGTCTTGCTGCAAGGCACGGAGGCCGTCGCCCCGCAGATCGAGCATATTCAGAATGCCTTCGAAATATCCGGAGACGACCTCCGTTGGTAGGGCGACGATGATTCAATTGATTCACGTGTCAAAACAGTATGATCAGCGACCGGCGCTTTCGGATGTCAGCCTCGAGATCGGCAAGGGAGAATTTGTCCTCCTCATGGGACCCAGCGGAGCAGGGAAGTCGACACTGTTGCGGATGCTCATCGGGGCTGACCGGCCCGATGAGGGACAGATTTTCGTCCATCAGAAGAACGTGACGATGCTCAGGCGGTCCGACATTCCGTATCTGCGCCGCAAAGTAGGAACGGTGTTTCAAGACTTTCGGCTGTTGCCGAAGAAGTCCGTCTTCGACAATGTCGCGTTGCCCTTGCTGGTACAAGGGATTTCCTCCGCCGACATTCGCCGGAAAGTCACGGAGGCGTTACGGGCGGTCGGCGTCGAGCACAAACGAGATCAGCTTCCTGCGGGGCTTTCGACAGGAGAGCAGCAGCGGGTCTGTATTGCGCGCGCGATTGTCAATGGTCCAGTCGTCTTGTTGGCGGATGAACCGACCGGAAATTTAGATCCTGCTCTGACGTCTGAGATCATCGAATTGTTCAAACTCATTAACGCGCGCGGCACCACCGTCGTGGTCGCAACGCATGATCCTCTGGTCATGGCGCAGGTGAATCGGCGGGTGCTCACCTTGTCGCAGGGCCGATTATTGCCTGAACAGCGGGTGATGGAGTGAGGACGCTCTCGTATCTGCTCAGAGAGTCCTGGGTGAATATGTGGACCAACCGGACCACGACGATGGTCGCCATCGTGACCACGGCCTTGACCTTGGCCTGTGTCGGCGTCTTCTTGCTGCTCTATGTCAATCTGCGGGCGGCGGCCGGATGGCTCCAGGACGATGTCAAAATCATGGTGTATCTTGATGAGCAGCTCGCCTCCGACTCGATTGCTGAGATCGAGCAACAGTTGCGGAGCGATCAAGCCGTCGCCTCATTGTTGTTTATCTCGAAAGAGCAGGCGCTGGGAGAGTTTAATGCACAATTTCCTTCGGAGTCTCACTTGCTTGAGGGACTGGGTCAGAATCCCTTACCGGCCTCCTTCGTTGTGGCACTCAGCCCGACGTTCCGTTCACCGGATTCGATCAATCGATGGGCGGAGCGGGTCAGGCTGGTCGCCGGCGTCTCCAAGGTCGACTATAATCAAGATTGGATCGATGCTCTCGCAACGGTGATCCGATCGATTGAGTTGGTGGCCATCGGGATCGGCGTCATTCTTTCGGCGGCGGCTGTGACCATTATCGCCAATACGATCCGCCTCACACTCTTCGCCCGGCGGGACGAGATTGCCATTTTGCGTCTCATCGGGGCCACGACCAGTTTTATCCATATCCCCTATCTGCTGGAAGGCGCCGTACTCGGTGCCTTAGGTAGCGCACTCTCGCTGCTCATGCTCAAGTTCATGTACGAATTGTTTCGGCAGCAAATGCAGACGATGGGACGATTTGCCGGGCTCGACAACCTCATGACTTTCTTTTCTCCGTCGCTCTGTCTTGCTCTGATTGTTGTAGGGATGGGGCTCGGGTTTGTGGGCAGCCTTGTGTCGATACGGCGTTTCGGCGAGGCTAAGGCATGAGGTCTTGGATGGGGCTCATGGTCGGGGTCGCGATCTGGGGGCTGTTGAGTCTTTCCTGGACGGCGGTTGCAGTGGCCGATCCGATGACCGATAAGATTGAAAAAGAACGGAAGGCCCTCGACCAGCTCAAAGATCGGATCGAAAAGACACGTAAGCAGGCCGATAAAGCAGGGAAAAAGCGAGAGTCTCTCTTGCAGGGGATTCAGACGCTCGATGAACGGTTGGTGCGCGACCGGCAAGCGCATCAGGAGATTACCCGAAAGTTGCGAAAGAAAGACGAGGAGATCAAGGTCATCAGTGCACACCTCGCTGGTTTGCGTGTAAATATAGAAGAACGTAAGGACGCCATTCTGGCTCGGCTGCGGGTGCAATATATGGAGGGCCGGTTCGGGCATTGGAAAGCCTTGCTTGCCTCTGGCTCGTATGGTGATTTCCAGCGACGACTTCAGTATCTCTCAGCCGTTTCTGAACGGGACTATGCCCTCATGGGCACGTTCCGATCCGACGTGGCCAATATGGAGCAGGCGGAGCGCCAGCGGGAAGAAGCGCGGGTGGGGATGTTGTCATACAAGCAAAGTACCGAGAAGCAACTGGCTAAGATGAAATCGGTCAAGAAAGAAAAGAAGGTCTATCTCGCCAAGATCACGCATCAAAAAGAATCCTATGAACATGCCCTCCAAGAGTTAGAACGGTCCGCCTCGCGTATCGATAGCTTGCTGCGCGAAATGGAGCAGCGCCGCCGCGCCGCCGCGGCCCGGCCTCCGACCGGTGGGCTTCTCCCTCGTGGGGTAAAGGGCACATTGCCCTGGCCAGCTGATGGGAGTATTGTTTCCTACTTTGGCCGGCAGAAGCATCCGACCTTCAATACCTATGTGCAGCGCAGGGGTATTGAAATTAAGACGGTGGAAGGCAGCGCCATTCACGCGGTGATGCCGGGGTCTGTTGTCTATGCCGACTGGTTGAAAGGGTACGGACTCGTAATAATCCTCGATCATGCGAACGGGTTCTTTTCGTTGTATGCCCATGCCTCGAAGATACTGGCGTCTGTGGGATCACAGGTCGGGGCCGGGCAAGCGATCGGAGAAACGGGAGATACAGGCATGACGGGCGAAGATACTTTATACTTTGAGTTACGCCAGGGGGCGGAGCCACTTGATCCTCTCCAATGGTTGGCGAGACGGTAACCGGTTGTAAGAAACTTGGTTTATGCAGACAACCTCGCTGAGATCTCACAAAATGGCGATGATGCCACAAAAGCTCAGGATGCTCAAAAAGCCTGTTCAGCAAGGCCACAGTGAGCGAAGAGGCGAGGCGTAGGCTACTGTTGACGGACTGTTTCAGTATCCTGATTAAGGAATGGGAAGAGGAAGGGACATTAATATTATGGAACAGATTCCCCGACGACGATTCTGGGTATTAGCCCCGATGGTGATGGTCGCGCTGGTCTTGGGCGTGCTGCTCGGCAAGGGATGGGAGCGGACCGGGCATGCCACGGAAACCTACGAAGAGTTGAAGACGTTCTCCGAGGTGTTGACCCAAGTTCAGAAGAGTTACGTCGACGAAACGAAGGCGAAGGACCTCGTCCAGGGGGCCATTCGTGGAATGCTTTCGACCCTCGATCCGCATTCAGCCTACATGACGCCGGAGATGTATAAGGAAATGCAGGTTGAAACGACGGGTGAGTTCGGGGGTGTGGGCATTCAGATCGGCTTGAAGGAGAATCGTTTAGCGGTGATTGCGCCCATCGAGGGCACGCCGGCCCACCGAGCCGGGGTCAAGGCCGGTGATTTTATTACCAAGGTGAACGACGAGACGACGAAAGACCTCACGTTGATGGATGCGGTTCAGAAAATGCGTGGCCCCAAGGGCTCGAAGGTCAATATGACGATTCAGCGGGAGGGGATTCCTGAACCGCTCCAATTCACGCTGGTCCGCGATACCATTAAAATCGAGAGTGTGAAGTCGAAGGTATTGGACAATATTGGGTACATTCGGCTGACACAATTCCAGGAATCAACGGGGCGGGATTTGAGCAAGGTGCTCAAGCAGTTCAAGGAGCAGAAGCTCCAGTCGACGATCCTCGACCTCCGCAACAACCCAGGCGGGCTACTGACCGCGTCCGTTGAAGTCTCCGAGCAGTTTCTTCCAGGCGGCAAGCTCGTGGTCTATACGAAAGGACGTGAAAGCAAGAAGGACGAGTGGATCGCCAAGGGGAAAGATCAGATGGACGATTCGCCCATGATTGTTCTGATCAATGAAGGATCAGCGAGTGCGTCTGAAATCGTGGCCGGTGCCTTGCAAGACTACGGGCGGGCCGTGATTGTCGGCACGACCTCGTTCGGCAAAGGATCGGTACAAACGATTCTCCCGTTGGGGGATGGGTCCGGACTCCGCCTCACGACAGCGAAGTATTACACCCCGAAAGGGCGCTCAATCCAATCAACCGGCATTACCCCCGATATTGTGGTGAAGGCCCAACCACCGTCCACGGTCGCCAAGGCAGGCGAGACGAAGCCAGGTGAAAAAGAAGGGGAGCCGAAGCAGGCCAAGCCCATAATCGTGCCGGGGAAAGATCAACCAGAGTTGAATGGCAAAGGGCATGAAGAGGGGACGTTGAGGGACGGCGCCGTGCCTCCGCCTTCATCCGTCGAAGTTCCGGGCGATCCTTCGATCGAGCAGGATGTGCAACTCCAAAAGGCGGTCGAGATGTTGAAGACATGGAAGATCTTTAAGGAGCTTCCTCGCGCGTCCTAACAGGCTGCGGAAAAACTCAGTTTACGCTCAAATCCCGCTGTGTTCTTGTGCGTGTCGTTGACACATGAACAACTCGCAGGATGCTCAAAAGGGCCGTCCAGCAAGGCCGCAGCGAGCGAAGAGGCGAGGCGTACGCTTCGGTACGTTGAGCCTCTGAGCGATGCGAGAACGCCGCTGGCGGACTTTTTCAGTATCCTGCTAAAGGTGGTGGCCTGTTGCTCCACCCGCCTCACTCATGAAGCTTCTGCTGGAAGCGCGGATATGCGATTGCGACGGACAGTCTCGCCGTTCGGCCCTTCGACATACTGCACGAGTATGCCTCAAGGCATCACGTCTCCGAGTGCCCGTCTCGCGTCGCGTCCGCACGCGTTCGCGACGCACCTTCATGAGTCATGCGGGCTAAGTCGGCGATCGCCTCTAGCAGCCGCTCTTCCGATCCTGAAAACCCCGGCACCGTCCGCAGCATGTGCGACCGCACTAGCCGCTCCAGATCGGTCAAAGTGGTGATGTGCAGACGGGTGTAGAGGTACGCGACGAGCGACTCGGACAGTCCCGGGAGCTGAGTCCAGGCCTTCACGGCGTCCGGAAGCGGCGTTCTCAAGGATTCATAGGCGTGAATCGTTCCAGTTTTCAGAAATTCTTCAATCTTGTCCGCCAGGTCTTTGCCAACTCCCTCAAGATCTTCCAGCGCCTGTCGTGAGGCGATCTCTGCAATATCTTCCTCCAAGGCTTCGATG
>JBBRRK010000050.1:0-20892 GCA_038200765.1 Nitrospirales bacterium | reverse complement strand
CGGGGTTTCGTCTTTCCTCGTTTGGGCAAGACGAAGAAGGCGAACGCTCTGTGGCAGATCACGGAGCAGGCATGTATCGGCTGACTTCTCGTTGAGGGGACCTTACAGTTTTCCTGCCAGCCAATAGATCACAATGCCGGCCACTTCCGACACGACTTCCCGAGTGTGTTGCAATGAGATATCGCTCGGCAATACATCAAAGGGGTCGATAGTATCCCAGCTCTCGTGCGGGAGGTTTTGTGAGTCATAATCGCAGGGGGCCGGCGTGACGCGGAAGCCCTGCTTCGTGAACACTGGAACGGCGCGTGGCAGATGGCTGGCTGAACTCACGAGTAGAATTGACGCGGGTCCGATGAGATGCTTGGCCCCAGTCGCGTTCTCGTAGGTGTTTCGGGCTTCTGTATCGATCTTTGTAGCGGACTCGGGCACGCCGAGGCGGACTGCCCATTGTTTCATCTCGACCGCTTCTTGAGGGCCGGTGCCGAAGATCCTGCCGTCTCCCCCTGTCAGGACCAACGTGGGGGCATAGCCTTGCTGATAGAGAGTCACTCCGCACGTGGTTCGATTTCTGGAATAGGAAGAGGGCTCGGTGGTTGGCCGAAGCGAGCCTTTCTCGTTGATGCCTCCCCCTAATACGACGATGGCATCGAAGTGATCGGAGGGTGTCAGCTGTGGGGGAAGGTGCCACGATTCGAGCAAACCGGTCAGCGGGGTGGCGACCAACGGACTGGATAGCGTCACGAGGAGAAAGAGGGAGGACATGAGGAGCTGGCGCACCCACCGCAGGCGTCTCGGCGAGAACGGGAAGAGAGCCAAGAGTGTTGCTACGCCAAGGAGCAGCACCACCCACGTTAATGGATAGAGGCCGTACTTGACGAACTTATACAGACCGAAGAAGAATGGGGTCAGTTCCATCGGCAGACCTCAGTCGAACAAGAGGGCATTGCCGACAGCATACACGGAGTGAGTTGAATGACCAAGCAGAGAGGGGGAACGCGATGGCACAAGGACGCCGGTATTGGCTGATGAAGTCGGAACCGCGCGTGTTTTCGATTGAGGACCTCGCGCAATCTCCAAAGCAGACGACCTGTTGGGATGGGGTACGGAACTATCAGGCCCGCAACTTCATGCGTGCGATGGCCGTCGGCGACCAGGTGTTTTTTTATCATAGTAATGCCGAGCCGCCGGCTGTGGTGGGGATTGCGGAAGTTGTGCGGACCGCCTATCCCGATGAGACGCAGTTTGACAAGACCAGTCACCACTACGACCCGGCGAGTGTTTCCTCTGCTCCACGGTGGGAGATGGTGGACATTCGGTTTCGTCAGACATTCAAGACCAGTCTGTCGCTCGACCGATTGAGGCAGGAACCGAAGCTGAAGGGCATGGTCTTGTTGCAAAAAGGCTCCCGCCTCTCGGTCCAGCCGGTGACAAAAGCGGAATGGGCTATCGTGCTGAAGTTAGCCGGGGCCAAGACCAACTAGTGGAACAGCCATTGGGCTGCTGGGAAACTTTGTTGGTATATTTGGTATATGAGGACATTGATGGCGGACTTGTCTGGGGCAAGGAGAAACTATTTTCGCAGGATGCTCAAAAGGCTGTTCAGCAAGGCCGCAGCACGCGAAGATGCGACGGCGTATTCTGTTCGGTACGAGGAGCCTCTGAGCGACGCGAGAACGCCGATGGCAGACCTTTTAGCATCCTGCTAGTCTTCCAATCGGCCTCTGCGGCTTGGAGCCAAGAAGGGCACGTCCGGACGTTTGAACAAACCGATCAATACCATCCCGGCGAGAAACCCGCCGATATGGGCGAAGAATGCCACGCCTCCACCCTGGCTGCCGGTACTCATCCCCCCGCTCAACAGTTGCATCACAAACCACATGCCGAGGACGAAACCCGCTGTCACCCTCGTCGCGCCAAGGCCTGGCATCATCACCAGCACACGGGCGCGAGGAAATAACAGCAGATAGGCGCCTAAGACGCCGGAAATGGCGCCGCTCGCTCCAACCATGGGGATAGACGAAGACGGATCGGTCAGGGCGTGGCTCAAGGCGGCCAGAACCCCGCATGTGAGGTAGAACGCCACATACCTTGAATGACCCATGACATCTTCGATGTTGTTTCCAAAGACCCAGAGGTACAGCATGTTTCCGATGAGGTGCATCCAGCCGCCGTGGAGGAACATGCTCGTGATCAACGTGGCGTAGGCGGGAATGGCCACGCCCATCTCAGGAGGGTCGGCCTCCCCAAACACGAGGGCAGGAATTGCTCCATACTGAAAGACAAACGTCTCTCCTGAGCCGGCAGAAAGGCTTGCCTGGTAGAGAAAGACGAGGACACAGGTTGCAATCCACGCGATGGTGACGACCGGCGTTCGTTCGGTTGGGTTGTCGTCATGCAGAGGGATCATGGCGCCTTATTAGGAAGGAGTACGGCGGCGGTCGATGACCGATCGAGGGAGTGCTGGGTTATCCGGCAAGGAGCCGTCAGGTCCAAGGGAGATTGAAAACCCTGCGGCGTGCGTATGGCCTCCACCACCGAACGATGCGGCAATGGCCCCTACGTCGGCCCCATCTTCTCGCGAGCGCATGCTGTAATAGCGGCGCCCATCGCGATCATGCCACATAAGGCAAAACGGATGCTCAGCGGAGAGGCGTTCGCCGATCTGGCTTGTCAGGACCGCGCTGTGGACTGACGGAACGATGGCTCCGTGAAAGTCGACCAGCATTGCTTGCGCGGCAAGTTTATTCACAAGCTCGGTTTCATAACGCAGGATGGCCCGGCCCTCCTGTTCCAATTCCTTTTGTGTGAATTGATTCCAGCGGTGATAATCGAATGGATAGGAGGCGACGGCTGCGTTAATTTCCCGACTGGAGGGGAGTGTCCACGTCCAGAGATCTTTGTCTTGAATATAGTCGAGGAGCCACGGAACCGGCTGGTCGTGGGCCCATTCCCAGGCCAGGACTGCCCCAGACTTCTTCATGTCGAAATACGCATAGGGAAGGCCCGCGAGAGCTTTCTCCGCGGTGATGTGATGATCGAGCACGAGGAGTGCCTGCGCCTGCGCCGCCATGATTTCCAGTGTCTCGCGGGCATAGCTGAAATCCACGATGACGACTCGCTGGTTCTGTAGCTCTGTGGGAGGAGGATTTCCGTGTTTGACGGGGATGAACCGAGCCGCTGGAAATCGATTCCAGATCGCCCAAGCGGCGCCGAACCCGTCCGCACATTCAGCGTGATAGAGCACGACGGTGGGGGGGGCGGAGAATGGGTGTTGTGTACGGGAACCGGCCATCGTCTTGGAGCATATCATGATGCTGCATCGAGACTAAAGCGTCTTTGTGAAGAGCGGTCAGAGGGCGTTGAGATGGTCGATCAGCTGACGCAATCGGCTCGCACTCCGGCGGTTGGAGGTAAAGGTCAATCGAGGCAGGTCCCTCAGGTCCGGCTCGTCGAGTTCTTCGGGGAGTGCCCTTTGCAATTCAAAGGTCCCCTCGGATAACAGATCGCCGAATGTATCATGAAGGCCGGCCGCTTGTTCCGAGGAGATGCTGCTTTTCAACCGAATGGCCAAGAGTCGGCCTACATAGCGGATGGAATGGAATCGGTGGTAAAAACGCCTGATTTCATCGATTGCGTCGTCCACGGATGTGGTGATTGTGAACAGGCTAAGATCTTCAGGGTTGATCAGTTTACGGGCTAAGAGTTGGCGTGTGACGAAGCCATACCAGTCGTCCCAATAGTCGCATCCTGGAGCCTGGAGACACACGATCGGCTGGGGGTCGCTCTTGCCGGTTTGGGCGAGGGTCAAGATTTCAAAACCTTCGTCATGCGTGCCGAAGCCACCGGGGAACAAGGCAATGGCGTTGGCCTCTTTCTGGAAGATGAGTTTTCTGGTGAAGAAGTATTTGAACGTCACGAGCTTGGGATCGTCGGCGATCGTGGCATTCGGGCCTTGCTCAAAGGGTAGCATGATATTGACCCCGAAGCTGTTTTCGCGTCCGGCGCCCTCCTGGCATGCGCGCATGATTCCATCGGCGCCCCCAGTAATGACCATGAACCCTTCTTCGACGATTCGACGAGAAAACTGGAACGCCATCTGGTAGTTCGGATCATCCGAGGCGGTGCGGGCCGAACCGAAGATGCTGATCTTGCGCCGATCGCGATAGCCATGAAAGACACGGAAGGCGTGACGCAGTTCTTTGACGGCGCGGTTGACGATCTTGAGGTCAAGGATATCCAGATGGGAATCGTGGAGTCGAAGCGTTCCGGCCAGGAGTTCCTTCATGATCGCGGCTTGCAGGTCGTCTTCCGGGCTGTCGAGCAGAAGGCGAATGTGGCTCAGCAATTCCTCGTTTGAGGGAAGAGGGCGGGAACGGGTCTGGGAGGTTTTCATGTTTTTGTCCATGCGGGGTTATACTCTATTGTAAGAGAGAAAAAATTCTATCAGCTGATTGCCGATCGGTCAAAGGAACGGAACAAACGGAACATATGTGTGAGGTTAGGAGAGATTGGGTGAAGGAGGTATTGTTTGAAGTGCCCAGGCCCTGATACGCCCGAGATCGGGCGATGAGAGGTCGGTGAACTGAATATCGATATGCCACGTATGAGTCCCGCTCGACGTTTCATCGGGTGCTGCTCCAGGAATTTCGCAGGCCAATACCTTTCCACGAATGGTCAGGGGAGTGTTTTGGCCTGAAATGGAAAACGCCAGCACGACGTTCGCCTTTGGCGTGAGCGGTGTTGTTGATTCGATCAACCCTCCAGCAAGGCTCAGCTGAGTGATGATGGCATTATAGTTGAGCCCAGGCGCCGAGGCTTGCCCGACCACACTCACCACGACGGGTATTCTCGTGCTCCGTCTAGGTGGGTTGAGCATCAGGTCTTGTGCGCTGAGCACGCCAACCGGCTGGTTTTGCTTGGTGACAATTAAGAGAGAGGCGCCTGTGGCCATCATGAGTATCGAGGCTTCTGTCATAGCCTGATCGTACTCGATGAATTGTACCGGGCGTGTCATGATTGTCCGGACTTCGATATCATGCGGTTCGAGCCCCTGGGCGACAACTTTCTTGACAATGTCGGCCGGCGTCATAATGCCGAACTGTGTGTCGGTGTCCTTGACGAGGAGGCAAGGCGCCTGCTCTCGCTCAAGCAGCATGGCCGCCTCACTGACGGAGACGTCCCCTGGAACTTGCACAACCCCTGGTGTCATCATATGGGCAACCATCCTGGGTATGAGATAAGACGTCTTGAAGGACTTGTCCTCGTGTATCGTCATGGGCTCGAGATTCCTTCGATTTGCGCCTGCACGATTCGTGAGGGTCCGCCCTGGCGATATACGCCAAGTATAGCAGACGGGCCTCTCTCGCCCCTGAAGGGGGCGTCCCTTGTCAAACTAGGCGTTCGGCGAATAGAGTAGGCCAATTGTCAGAACAGCACAAGGGTGGATCCTATGCCGGATTCCGATTTTGTTCAACAGGACTTTCAGCGCCGACTCAGGAACATTCCCTCACTGGGAATGGGGCTGTCAGTCGACGTCTATTCTCCCGATCTGTTCGAGCTGGTAAGTATACTGAGGGAGCAAGGACTCCAGCCTGGCTATCTCGAAATCTTTAAGGCGACGACGACCGCACTGTCGACGGTTCGACAGGCTGTCCAGGACATTCCGTTGGCGTACCATGGGGAAGGCCTGTGGATCACTCAGCCGGACGTTCAAACCTCTCCGCTTTTTCAGCAGGACGTCGGCGAGATGGTCACGCAACTCAACAGCCTGCAGAGTCTCTGGTTGAATCATGAATGTGCGATGAAGCAGATGGCGGGCTACTCATTTGGCACGTATCTCCCTCCACTCTATACCGGGCTGAGCGCCCAGGTGGTGGCGGCAAACGTTGCGGTGGTTCAGCAGGCGATGGATCATCAGGGCCGTCGAGCGGATGGGACCGCCCCGCTCTTTCTCTTGGAGCTGCCGCCCCTCACTTATTTTTCCGCCGGCACGATCTCGATTCCCCATTTTTTTCGGCTCGTCACAGCGTTGGCACCCTGTGGCCTTGTGCTGGACATCGGGCATCTCTGGACAGTCTATCGTTATACAGCCGCCTGTCGACAAGTCCCTCTAGAACAATTCGTTCAGGAATTCCTCGACGAATATCCCGTGGATCGTGTCGTCGAAATCCACGTGGCGGGGCTGGCCTGTCATGAGTCGGTTGCAGGGGGAGAGCAAGGCGAGGGACTTCCCGAATGGCTTGATGCCCATGCCGCGCCGATTCCGTCGATCCTCTTCACCATGCTTGAACAGGTTCTGGCTCATTCAAACCTGGTGAGCCTCCGGGCGGTTGCACTTGAAGTAGACACCAAACCGATCGAGATGATAGTGGAGGAGTATGCAGAGGCCGTTCGGTATTTTTCTCTCCTTATTCAGCAGACGATGGCCAGAGGAACAGCTGTAGAACAACCGAGGGAACTGGCGTCTCGTCCGGCCTCCGTCCAGGCGTCGGTGCGCCAGTCAGATCGACAGCAGTTACGCGACGACTATACGCGCTATGCGCAAATTATTTCGGGACAAATCTCCATGACAGGCCTGGAGTGGCAGGACGTGGCTGCGGAGGCGAGCGGTTTAACACGGTACCGCACGTTCTATATGCCGTATGAGATTCTCCATTGGGGAGGAGACCTTGTAGAGATGTTTCCGCAGACCTGCCGGGTGTTAGCGGAGCGGGGTGTCTGTCTGACAGAGTTTGTCGTCTTCTGGTTTCGGTCCTCACGACCGCTCACGCAGTCGTACGATTTCTTCCTCCTCAAGATCGAACGGTTTCTCGAATTTGTGACGGAACGCGTGCCGGATGCGCATGTCTGCGTGCAACAGGAATGCGACATGTTGCGCCAGGCCTATGCCCAGGCGAACGAAGTGGGGGAACTGGTGATGGACATGGAGCGAACACGATGAGTTTCTGGCAGTCACTCACCAGGCCGGTCATCGGGATGGCGCCGATGGATGGGGTCACCGATGCGACGTTTCGCCATACTGTGGCGATGCAGGGGAAGCCAGATGTTTCCTTTACGGAGTTCACACATGTGCATGACGTCTGCCGGGGGCCGGAGTTCTTATTGGACTCTCTCATCTATCATGAGGCTGAACGACCGATTGTCGCGCAGCTCTATGGAAAAGAGCCGGACCTCTTCTATCAGGCCGCTCATGCCGTGTGTGAGTTGGGGTTTGACGGATTAGATATCAACATGGGCTGCCCCTCGCGGAGTGTGGCGTCGTCTGGATCGGGCGCGGGTCTGATCCGAACGCCGGACGTGGCTCAGGCCCTTATGCAGGCCGCTCGACAGGGGATCGCTGATTGGGCAGCCGGTCAGACTCTTGAGGGAGCGGGCCTCAAGCCTGGCAGAGTGGCGGCGCTCCGGCGTATGAACGAACAGCGGCAGGATGCCCGCGCGCTTGTCCGCCAGACGATTCCTTTATCTGTCAAGACACGTCTCGGTTACGACGTGGTGGTCGTCGACGAATGGATGGAACATCTTCTCAAGGAGCAGCCGGCAGTCATTTCCCTTCACGGGCGCACGTTGCAGCAAATGTATCGTGGAGAAGCGGACTGGAACGCCATTGCTCGGGCGGCGGAAATTGTGAAGGGGAGCGGGACGTTGTTGTTCGGTAACGGGGATGTGCACAGTTATCACGACGTCATCCGTCGTGTGCAGAACACCGGGGTTGATGGCGTATTGGTCGGGCGAGCTGCGCTTGGGGCCCCTTGGTTCTTTCGGCAGAAAGAGGAGGTGCGGCTCGCTCTGCAGCAGCATCGGCCTGAAGAGGGCCTCGAATTGTGGATGCCACCGCTCACTGTCCGTTTTGAGATGTTGCTCGATCATGCCAAACGGTTCGAAGCGGCTTGTGGGCAGGGCCAGTTTCGGCGGATGCGCAAACATCTCGGGTGGTACTGCAAAGGGTTTCCCCATGCCGCCTCGCTGCGAGCCGAGATGTTCCGAGTCTCTTCGGTCGCTGATCTGGAGCAGGTGCTCGCCGATTTTCACCTGCACAACGCGAGTCTTACCGAGGTCTCCGACCACAATCTTCCGGAATCGCTTGCTTCTCCTGAACTTTCTCCCACGCTATAAATGGCACTCCTTCTGGCTTCTACCTCTCCGCGTCGTCGTGAGTTACTCGCCATGCTGGGTATTCCGTTCGATGTGAAAAGCCCATCGTTCGAGGAACGGTTGATGGCTGACCGTCCGGCGATCCAACAGGTAATGTCCTTTGCGCAGGGCAAGGCTCAATCGGTCGCGAGGCAAGAGTTGGAGGCGATTGTGCTGGGGAGCGATACGGTGATTGAGGTGAATCATCACGTGCTCGGGAAACCGGCCGACCTGGCGGAGGCTCGCGCAATGCTCCGGCGCCTCGCCGGCCGTGATCATGATGTACACACGGCAGTCGCGCTTGTCTATTCTGCTCGTGGGATAGACATCGTGGCTCTGTCCACGGTCGTCGTTCGGATGAAGCCGTTCAATGAACTGGTGCATGAACGGTATCTGGCGACAGGGGAAAGCCTCGGCAAGGCCGGCGCCTATTCGATTCAAGGAGAGGGCAGCGAATTGATTGATTCTATCGACGGAGATTTCACCACAGTGGTTGGATTGCCGCTCCGCCTGGTCGCGCAGCTGCTGATGCAAGCTGGCGTGAGAGTGCCGGTCGATCTCGACGAACTCTATGCCGTCAAGCCCTATGCCCACTGGGCCCATTTTTCATCAGTCTGATTGCAAAGGGGCGGGGGGCTTCCGTACAATGCCGCCTCAGTGATCGCTGTCTTGTGTAAGGAGGACGTCATGAGCGTGCGATGCCTGACAACGTTGGCGCGGGTCGGTGGCGTGACCGCCTGTGCGGTCGCGGGCCTGTTGACGGTCGTCGGTCTCCAGCCGGTCTTCGCGATCGATGTGAAGCTGTCAGTGGAAGAGGCTCAGAAGGCCTTGGAAGCTGGGCGAGCACCGATGGAGAAGGCCAACACCCCGGAAGACGTCAAGAAGGTCCTCCAGCAATCCTCCCTGGTCACGCGCGTGGGAGCCGATCCAGTGAAAGATTCCTGCGGCGCCAGTGCCATCCTCCGAACTAAATGGTATCGACTTGAAGCCTTTGGCCGGCAGGAAGCGGCAGAATCCAAGAAGCGGAAGACAGAGGTGCGTATGCCCGAAGAGTTCATCAAGAAAGTCGTGGACATGCCCAACATGGAAATTGAAGTTCAGTTGTGTGGCGACGACGAATACTTTGCAGAGGGTGCCTTGATTGAGTTGCAACAGGGCTCCAAGAGGATCAAGCCTATCGATATTGGGAAAGCCGAACGTGGCCGAAAGAATGAGGGAAACGGGCCGATCTACCGGTCGCGTTTTACCGCGCTGTTTGCGTATGAAACATTTGATCCCACTGCGGCGTCCGTGTTCGTCGTAAATCTTCAGGACGGACATGAGGCGCGAATCGCGGCTGAGTTCTCCAAGATAAAGTAGGCACCGTCCTTCAATCCTCCACGTGCAACCTGCGGCGACGACTCTTGTTATCTGGCGAGCGTTCGTTCGACGCAGTTGTTCTCTCCCAGATGCTTGATCCCACCTTTGCCGATAGAACTATCCCTGTTAGCTCGCTACAATCTCGATAATAGGTGAATAGTGGAGCGTTCCTCCCGAAGAGAGAGATCTGCCTGTAGCCTTTCGCGTCAGAGCAGTCTTGACCCTTCTGGGGCAAAGGGATAGCCTCTCATGTCGGCCATCAGCAAGCTGGGTGCTTCGGTGCAGTCCGCCGAAGGATGTATGTGTCGCGTCCGCGAACATCTGTCTGATGACGCCGACCATCACGCTGAAGGATAGTCGAGTGACTGATGTGCGATATGAGTCGGCGCTCGATTGCGTGGGGCTGAGCACCATGGGCGAGAAGATCTTCGCGCGCAGCGGTCAATAAGGGCGGTCGTCTGGTCGGAGAATCACCTAACCAAGGAGGATGCATGAATCGGATACTTGTGGGAACTGCAATTGTGGTGTCGGCACTCGTGCCGCTTGCCGGCTGCTCGTCCTATTACACGGGCAAGCTTGAGAAACCCATGCACGCGAAGGCGATCATCGCCGGCCCCGGCATTACGGGACAGGCAGATCTCTACGAGAAGTATGAAGGGCGCATCAGGATCAAGTTGACGCTCACCGGCACGCCGGACAGCAAGCTGAAGCCGGGACGCCATGCGATTCACATTCACGAGGTCGGCAACTGCGAGCCCTTCGCAGCGGCCAAGGGGCACTATGACGGGAATGTCGATGCGACAATCAATCCGGACGCGAACGTCACACCCGGATTAGGGAACCACCCCTACCATCTCGGCGATCTCCAAAACCTCTCCGTCAACGACGACCGGAAAGGGTCGCTGTATACGATCACGAGTCGGGTCACTCTGTCCGAAGGGCTCAACACCCTCTTTGATACGGACGGGAGCGCCTTCATCATCCATGAGTTCGACGATAAGTACCTGCCGGATCCGACGACAAAGGATGCGCCGGGCGGACCCCGCATCGCGTGCGGCGTGATTGTGAAAGAGTGAAAGCCCTCCTCACGTCTTCATCCCCCACGGGAGGGGACGGCACGAGAGTCGGATGCGCGATCGTGCGACGCCAAATAATCAGTTGAATCCTTTGCCTTCCCGTGTCTCCCACAGTCAGTCCACTATGCAGGGCCTTCTCGGCCTCAATGAATGAGGTCGAGAGCCCTTGCTCTCTCATCCAAGGAGGTCTTCATAATTCGAGCGCGGACTATAGCGTCGGTATTGAGTTTCGCGGTGTTCTCCGCGGGAATTGCGTTGGCCTAGGACACCGCCGCTGCTCCGGCAGCGGAAAAGAAGCCGGGCCCGGCGGATGGCTTTAATATCCATGTCATGGCCCCGCACAAATTTGAAGATGGCACCGTGCATGGCCCCTATCACCATTACTGCAAGGGAATTTCTCCGGAAGTCCTGCAATGTCTGTTGTTTGAATCGAACGATCCCAGCGCGGCTCACGGATGTCGAGTATTTCGTAGCCAAGTCCGTCTCGCGGAAGGAAGTCCCGCTGAAAGACTGGAACAAGTACTACCATGACCACGAAGTAGAGATTGCCACCGGTCGTGTCCAGATTCTCGATATGCCGGAAGCCCAAGCGAAGGAAGTCGCTGCAGTTGCGGCTCAGACGGACGGGATCATCTTCCATCTCTGGCCGGATGGAGCCAAGGCCCCTAACGGTGTAGTCGGCCACCCGCAGTCCGTCGGCCACAAACATCGAACCAAGTAAGCTCAAAAGTATAGATGTGGGCGAGGAGAGCGTGGTCACACGGTCTCCCCGTCTGTCTTCACCTCGCCGGAAGAAGGATCGTCCGCTATGACCAGTCGCGTCAGGATGACATCGAGTGTGGTGCTAGTGGTTGGGCGCTAGTACTTCTTGAAGGCCTGACATGGGCGACTAGACAAGGCGGTCATGCGTCCGCGGGTGCCACAGGATCAGATCGACGCGGCCAGCGCCATGACGAATCCACTCCCTGCCGACCAGGAGACGATTGCGAATGGCAAAGTCTGTATGAAGGAAAGGCTTTTTGCAAAGCGTGTCATGGGCCGGACGGGAAAGGGCTGGACAGTGATATTAAACCGGGGAATCTGAAAGGCCCCTTGCCGAGAAACTTTACCGAGAAGAAGTGGCAAGCCGCTCGAACCGATGGAAAGCTGTTCTGGATCTTAAAGCATGGCAGCAAGGGCATGGCCATGGCTTCATTTATCCCGCTCGTACTGACGGAAGAAGAAGCCTGGCAGGTCCTGCGATACGTGCGATCTTTCTCGATAGAGAAAAAGTGAGCGGTGTCAGAAACGTGTGTTCAGCGACGAGGCGCCTGTCCGATATCGACCATTCTACTGCGGCGAACGATCCGCAACCATCTAAGTCGTGCTCGGTCCTGAACCATCCATAACCTTTTCCGAGCCGGTGGATGTGTTCAGCCTACTGCGGGTCTGTCTCGTGTCTCGCGGATGTGGATGAGTGCGGCGGTCTGTCGATGATGCGGGCGACCACGTCTTCCAATTGCCGCAGCATGTTGGGTTTATAGACAATCTCTTTGACCCCGGCGGCGAGAGTTGCCATGTGTGTTTCCGAGGACAGATATCCCGACACCAGCACCACCGGCAGATCGGCGCGTATCTGTATGAGCGCGCGCGCAACCTCAAGGCCGGACATCCCCGGCATATTGTAATCTGTCACCACCACGTCGAACCCGGCCGGATCGGCGCTGACTGCGGCAAGTGCCTCTGCCGCCGTCGTACAGCCGGTGATCCGATAGCCGTGCGGCTCCAACTTGGCGCGGACGAGATCCACCAACATCCTTTCATCATCCAGATAGAGGAGGCGGCAGCCCTGTTTCTGTATCTGAACAGGCGCGGTCTCAAGCGGCAGGCTGGTCTGGGCCAATGCCTCCGCGGCGGGAAAGTAGAGGGAAAAGGTCGTGCCCTGGCCCGGATGGCTGTTCACGACGATGGCGCCATCGTGCCCCTGGACGATGCCGAGGGCCACGCTCAAGCCGAGGCCCGTGCCCTGACCGACAGGTTTTGTCGTAAAAAACGGGTCGAAGATGCGAGTCACCGTGTCGGAATCCATCCCACATCCAGTATCACGTACGGATAAACATGCATAGCTGCCGGGTAGCAGTGAGGCATAGGGATTCTTCAAGGGCTGGGTCAGTGTCATCGGCGCCAGGTCCACGGCGATGAGTCCCTGCTTCCCCTCCAGCGCATGCCAGGCATTGGTACAGAGATTCATCACGACTTGATGGATCTCTGTGGCATCGGCCAGGATGGGAGGTGTGGCGGGATCGCAAGAATGAGTCAGCTCGACGCCAGCTGGGAGGGTCGCTCGCAGCATGGCAAGGACTTCGTCCACCACAGGGATGAGGGCTATCACGGTTCGTGAAAGCTCTTGGCGGTGACTGAATGTGAGGATCTGCTGCACGAGGCGGGAGGCACGGTTGCCGGCATCGAGAACCATGGTGAGATTCGCCCGCGACGGATGGTCGGAGGCGATCGTTGAGTAGGCCAACTCGGCGTTGCCAAGGATGGCAGTGAGGATATTGTTGAAGTCATGCGCAACGCCGCCGGCCAACTGCCCGATCGCTTCCATCTTCTGCATCTGGCGGATCTGCTCCTGGAATGCCAGCAAGGTTTCCTCCGCCTGTTTGCGCTCGGTGATGTCTCGCACAAACGCATAATCCAGCTCCTTACCTTCGTGCAGAATATAATTGGCGACGACTTCCACCGGATAGATCTTGCCGGACTTGCTGCGATGCCGGGTTTCCAGGCGCAGCAGCTTCTTCTGTTTGAACTCGTTCCAGAACGAAACCCAGACGTCCGGCGGAAGGTCCGGATCGATGTCCATCACCGACTTGGTCAGTAATTCTTGCTTGGTATAGCCCAAACGGCGGCAAGCCGATTCATTGACGTCGAGGAAGTACCCGTCGCTACCGATGACAAAAATAAAGTCGGTGGCGTGATCGACGGCATATTGCGTCGTCCGCAGCCGGTCTTCTGCCCGCTTGTGGTCGGTGATGTCCTCGCACGAGACCAACAGGACCGTCTCCCCTGTCGAAGACCCACCGACACGGACTGTCTCATGCACCCAGATGGTCTGCCCGTCTTTCCGGACCTTCCGGAATTCCCAGCGGCCGGTCTGCTCGGGCGTCGCAAGACATTCGGCCAGTTTGGCTGCAACGGCTTCTCTGTCTGCTTCGTGAAATAGGCCGAGTACGGAATGCCCAACCAATTCCTCTACCTGGTATCCTAACTGTGCAGCCCCAAACTGGTTAACGGAGCGCACTGTGCCGTCCGTGGCCAGCTTGAAGTACATGGTTGGGGTCTCGTCGTACAGCACCCGATACAGATCCTCGCTTGCCCGGAGCGCGTCTTCAGCACGTTTGCGTTCGGTGATGTCGGTTATCGTGCCTACATAGCCGACCATAATGCCCTGGTGGTCGAGTTCGGCCTGGGCTTGGCCGACGACCCACGTGATCTTCTGTTCTGCGGATTGAAAGCGATATTCGGACAGGAAAGGTCGATGACTCCTCACTGCCTGCGTCCACTCCTCGGCCACCCGTTCCCGATCGTCCGGGTGAAGGGCGGCAGTCCAGCCGTTTGTAACGGCGGTTTCGATGCCCATGCCGGTGATATCGCACCAGCGCGCATTCACATAGAGGCAGTGACCAGAGGGATCGGTGCGGAAGATGCCCACAGGCGCGACTTCTGCCAGGGTGCGGAACAGTTGCTCGCTCTCGTGCAACTCGCCCGTGCGCTCGGTAACAAGACGTTCGAGGTTCTGATTGAGCGCGCGGACTTGTTCTTCGGCCTGCTGTCGCGCGGCGTTGAGCTCGAAGATTCGCACCAGCCCACGGTTGAGGCTCCAGACAAGCCCGGTCATGACGCCCACGAAGAGGAGTCCCACCGTTCCTATTGTGACGTGGAGCCGGTCTCCGATGAGAAAGAGCTTGGCGATGATCGGGAGACAAGCGGGCAGGGCGAAGACGAGAAAGGTCGCGCGGCTGGCGGCATGAATGTGTGCGGCGCCGGCGACCATGCCGGCCAGCGTCAGGCTCAGAAAAGCCTGATGTTCAAATGAGTCCTGGGCGAAGAGAAGGATTCCGCCGGCGCCCCAGGCGATACCGGAAAGAGCCGTTCCCGCAACGTGCCACGCGAACCACGGGGAGGCCAACGACGTTTCGATGATTGAGATCCGGAATCGAATGATGGAGATGGCTCGTATCGCAGTCAGCAGAGCCATAGCGCTCCACCAAGCCAGCAACACAGAATGAGCGATCACCGGCCAATGGGTGATCGCGACGACGGTGGCTAATACAAGGCTCGCGACCAAACCGATTGTCGAGTTGGCATAGAGCAGCCGGAGTGTGTCCTGCTCAATTGCCAGTGGGTCATCGACCGGAAGAGTTGAAGCCGTCATGTGCTTGGGGGAGATGTTCGAGTTGCCCACATGTTCGGTGACTCTAGTCTGAATGATTCATGAACGTTTTCACTGCGATTGCCGACATTGTGGAGGAGGAATATAGCAGGGGCATGGCTGCTTCTCAATGTGCGGCTCGATGGAGTGGGCTACACAGTCCCTTGCTTTCGCTCCAAGCCGAACTGTTGCGTATCGGGTATTGTGCGGCTTCATCGTGTGAGGCAGAATGATTTATGAGCGAAGCGAGCACGATGCCGGCGGACTTTTTCAGCCTCCTGCCATGCGATTTCTCGTTGAACCATCAGACATACTAATGAGACCGCGCAACATGCGCGCGTATACCTTTGCGCATCAGTGGCATTTTAAACTGAGAATCAGGTGATTATTGAGGACGTACTACGCACTATTTGATGGTCGGCTCAGTAATGTGGATATGCGGAAACGACGGCTGTAAGGCCGGCCAGCCCCCTCTCCCCAGTCGCCTTTTGCCTCAGGCCATCCACCCTATCAGACCGGAATGCTCCAGCGGTTTTCCCTCTCCGATGAGGAACCTCTCACTTCCTTGTCAAGTCAAGACGATTGCCAAAAGATTCGAGTTGATCTTGTGGCATGGTCTTCGTTACGTTCACTCGTGCTAATCATGACAGTTTACCGAGAACGTATGCCGACAGGCCGGGCTATTGGTGCGAGACGAGTGGGGAGCAGGAGGCTGAAAAAGTCCGCTAGCTTGTGGTTAGAGGGAAGATCCCCCCCGCACCGCTCGCCTCACGATGGCCATTGCAGGACGTACGTTCATAAAGAATGTGGGTTACGATGTTGTTGAAGATTCCCCGGCCATTCTCATTTGTCTTGTGAGGAAACAATGAAGACGTCGATGATCGCTGCGGTGATTGCTGCAACCCTGATGATGTGTCAGCCTGTGTGGGCCCACACCGATGCCTCTCTGGATGCGATGCCCTCGCCGCATGGGGGGCAAGTCCGTGCGGCAGGCCCCTATCACCTTGAGCTTCTTGCAAAGGACGGAGAGCTGGTCCTGCATGTGACCGATCACGAATGGCAAGAGATCAAGACCGATGGCGGAGAGGGGAAGGCGAATATTCAACAGGCTAAGACCGGGAGCAAGGTCACGGTGACGCTGGAGCCGTCACAACAGAACATGTTTACCGGGGGCGGCGAGTTTCAGGTCACTAAGGATACAGTGATCGTGGTCTTCATCAAGTTGGCGGGACAGGATGCCTATGGCGCCAAGTTTACTCCGTTGAAGCCAAAGTCTTCCCGGGCGGGAAAGAAAGTGGACGATGGGCATGGTCATGAGCATCAGCATAAGCCGCATTGAGTTCCTTCATGCGCCAGGATGATGCTGAGAGGTCTGAGCCTCTTCGTCATCTCGATCGACGATTCATCGATGAGCGACTCACATGTACCTATTGGTAGTGGATGGAGGCATCATGAGTGAGCAGAACACCATCAGCCAGTTCTATGGACAGGACCATGACCGGTTGGACGACTTGTTCAAGACCTTTCAACAGCTGAAACGGTCTGACTTTGTCAAGGCCAAGGACGCGTTCACCGCATTCAAGCTCGGCTTACAGCGTCACATTGTGTGGGAGGAAGATCTGCTGTTTCCCTTGTGGGAGAAGGAGACCGGCATCACCGAAGGCGGAGCGACGTCCGTGATGCGGGCCGAGCATCGTCAAATCGAGCAGCAGCTCGAAGCCATTCATGGCAGAGTGGCGGAACAGAATCCAGACAGCGATGACGCAGAACAGGCATTGTTGAATCTACTGGGAGCCCATAATATGAAAGAAGAGCGGGTGCTCTATCCCGGCATCGATCGGGTAACCAGTGTGGGGGAGAGAGACACCGTCTTTCAGAATATGAAGAACATCCCGGAGGAACGGTACAAGCTCTGCAGCGGACAGCGCTGACCGATCACACAGAGGAGGGTCCCATGTCGCGAATGAAGGAACTCAGAGCGTCGTTCGACAAGAAGTTAGATGCGTTGGAGCACCAGGCGCTGGCGCTGGAGGCGCAGCTGACCCACACGAAAGAAGAGGCCATACAGCGGCTGGAGCAGGGTAAGCAGCAGCTACGGGACCTGCTTAGTCGCGTCCAGGTCGATGTACAGAAGTCGAAGGAGATCGCAGCGCAGGCGAAGACGGAGGTGCAGGCCAAGCTTGAACATCTTCAGGTGCAATTAGCCCTCGGCAAAGCGGACGCCCGCGACACGTTCGAAGAGCAGAGGGAAAAGATTCTCAAGGCCCTGAACGAGTTCGAATCCGTTGCGGAACAGAAACTCACAGGGGCCTCGTTCGAGTCAGGCAAAGTTTGGGAAGATCTGGTTGGTCGAACCAGCAAGCTCGAAGCCGAGCTTGAAGCACTCAAGGAACGGTTTGAGAGCGAGAACGCTAAGCAGCACGTCACGTTGGAATGGAAGAAAGAAGAGCTACTCACCAAGCTGGTACTGTTCAAGGATCAGATCAAGGCCAAGCGCGTGGCGGTGCAGGCCAAAGCCGATGTTCTTGAGAGCGACTTGCGCGAAGGGCTGGACCATATTAAGGCGGGGTTTCGGAAGATGCTCGAATAGAGGAAGGGGCGGGGAGTGGCCAGGTTGATCCCTGTGCTCGCGGAACGCGCGTCTTCGGAAGGCCTTCGTTGGACGCACACAACTGGGATGGAGTAATGGAGTACGCGAAGACCCCAGCGGATGCGACTAGCACGGGCGCCGTACGCCGCTCGCGATCCCCTGCAAGCCCCTTCATCGATCAGGACCGGACGTAGTGGGTCTCGGGTACTCTGCTGTGGTCCGGCAGCCGTATCATGTAACGACCTCCAGTGCCGAGCGTCAACAGCACCTGCCCCTTCCGGCTCAGTCGATCGACTTCAAGAAAGATTTGGCCCCAGGACAGGTCGGAAAGACTATTCGTCAACGTATCCAGATCGCACCCATGCATGCGTTGGACTGTTCCAAGAATGCGATCAGTGACGTGCGTATGCGAGTCCATGATCAGATCCTCCCTCTGTTGTTCAGACGGTTACGGCAATTTCAGGCACAACCTCCTTTCACCGGCAACTCAGTTTCCAATCCGGGACAGAAATGCGGCATTCCTCGCCCGGCATGATTAATTCTCCTTCGCCGAATACCCCTTAGCTTCCACCCTTCGTAGCCGAAGTGGCTACTTCGGCGGAGTAGGCTGCTGCGGGGAGCTTCATTTTTCCCCTACTTCGGAGGTTTCCATGACGACAGTCTCAGAGATTGCGCCGGATCTGTTCAGGATTTCCACGTTTGTGAAAGAATTCGATCTGCAGTTCAATCAGTTTCTGGTACGCGACGAGGAACCGTTGCTGTTTCATACCGGCCCTCGTGCAATGTTTGTCGCGGTGCGGGACGCCGTTGCGACGTTGCTTGATCCGGCGAAGGTCAAATGGATCGGTTTCAGCCATCTAGAAACGGATGAATGCGGGACGCTGCCCGAGTGGCAGCAGCTTGCGCCTGAATCCGCGGCGGTCTGTAGTCTTGTGGGCAAGTTGGTCAGCATCGATGATTTCATGGCGGTGCGGCCGGCCAAGGGAATGCAGGATGGAGAGGTGCTCACCACCGGTAAATATCGCTTCCGGTTTCTGCATACGCCCCATGTGCCGCATTGTTGGGAGGCGGGGCTGCTGTTCGAAGAGACTCAGCGGACGCTCTTGTGTTCAGATCTGTTTCACCAGAATGGCGATGTCGAAGCGACGACGAGTTCGGACGTGCTGGACCGTTGCCGGCAGGTGCTTGTGGAGTACCAGCAGGGGCCGCTGGCCAACTATATGCCGTACTCGACGCTCACAGAGCCAACGCTCCATCGGCTGGCCAAGTTGCAGCCGAAGACGCTCGCGACAATGCACGGTTCTGCCTATATCGGGGACGGTTCTCGCGCGCTCTGTGATCTGGCTACCATGTTTAAGGAGGTTCTAGGGCCGAAGTAACGCGAGGATCAACACAGATTGAGGGTCAGGTGTGATTATTGACGTATTGAGGATGAAGCGTGTCAGCACGCGAGAGCCCTGGCATCTTCGGGTTGGAGGTTCCCTCGTGGCATGACCGGACAGAGGGAAAAGATTGGAATGTCGGCTGGCACGATCGCGGTCGTGTGGTCGGGTAACAACTGTCATGGAGTGTCGGCAAACTGTACGGTCGCAATACCAATACAGTACAACCTCGCATGCCCCTGTTAAGAGAAACAGACTCTCGGATAAGACAATCACACGGAATCGCCCTATAGTGGTATGGTGAACCTCAATCGACCACAGACCAATATCAGGAGGCCGTGATGTACGAGATGAAGAATCTGAGCAAGCTCAAGGATCTAGAGGCAAATGCCCCCGAGGCGATGAAAGCTTTTGTGGCGTTTGACAAGGCTGCGCTCGCAGCCGGTGCGATTCCGGTCAAATACAAGGAGCTGATGGCCATTGCGGTCGCGCTGACGACTCAGTGCCCGTACTGCATTGAGATCCATTCGAACAAGGCGCGAGAAGTGGGCGCTTCGGATCAGGAGATCGCCGAAGTCGTGATGATCGCCGCGGCGTTGCGCGCGGGCGCGGCAGTCACCCACGGCACACACACCATTAAGGGAACCTGAAGGGCCTTCTCGACGGCACAGGATGCCCCTGTGAATACGCTTTAATCCACGAGAATGACGTAAAGTTCCATTCTCCCAAGAGGCATATGAATACGCACTTCTACGATAAGGATGCTGCTATGAACCTCTCATTTTTATCGGGCTTGTTCGCTTCGCTCTTCGTCGTTCTTCTTGCCTCAGTCGCGCACTCGGAAATTCTGGCCATGCTGAATTACGAAAGCAAGCCTGAAAACACAGTGCGAAAAGAGGGGTTGGCCATTATCGATGTTGATCCCAAGTCGTCAGGGTTTGGGAAGATAGTGATGGAGATTCCACTCCCACCCGACCTCGTGGCCCATCATCTCTACTTCAATCGAGATATGAGCAAAGCGTATGTTACAGCGCTGGGGAAAAAAGTGTTACATGTGCTTGACCTGAAACGTTCTCCCTACAGGATCAAGGCGGTGGAAATTCCAGACTGCAGTGTTCAAGAGGATATGGTGTTCTCCGATGACAACCGAACCTGGTATCTCACGTGTATGGGGTCGAGCACCGTCATCATGGGAGATGCGAGGAATGACACACCCTTCAAGACGATTGCCGCTCCTCTTCCCGGTGACCCATTTATCAGCCATCCGCATGGCATTGCCATCCATAATGGGATCAATCGCGTTCTGATCACGAGTACCGTGATGCCTGGAGATATATCCCAAGCGGGGGAGACGATCACGGTTCTTGAAGCCAACACCGGCAAGGTGCTCTCCACACACAAGGTATCGTTGAAAGCCTCACCGTCCAAGGCTGCCCCGGTCGAAGTGATGTTCTCCCCCCATGCGAACCCTCCCATTGCGCATATCACAAACATGCTAGAGGGAACCCTATGGATGGCTGCATGGAATCCGAAGTCAAAGAGCTTTAGCTTTGAGCAGGTCGATGACTATGGTCCACGTGAACAGGGGATGCTTCTGGAGATGTTGTATAACCGCAAAGGTGATCGGCTGTACGTCACAACCGCCAAGCCAGGTTACGTCAACGTCTACGATAATACAGATCCACGACACCCTCAGCTTCTTAATGCCATCTCGACAGCCGCAGGCGCGCATCACATGGCACTGTCTCCTGATGAAGGCTACCTCTTCGTTCAGAATAGTTTCCTGAATCTTGAAGGAATGAGTGGGCGGTTTCAATGACCAAGTGCAAAAAGCGCAGCATGATACTGCCTGAAATCGAACGCGTCCGGTGTAAACAGCTCAGCGGGACACTTGAAGCCTAGCGACTTGCGTGGCCGGGTGTTCAGTGTCCAGGCAATGGCATC
>JBBRRK010000049.1:0-20955 GCA_038200765.1 Nitrospirales bacterium | reverse complement strand
GCCACATCCGCCATGCCGGTCATATCGTGTACCCATGAGCCCTGCACGGTTTCACCATCGTCTACAATGCTCTTCTTGATGGTCTCCAGCTCTTTGTCAAACCGTTCTGGAGCTTGCTCAAGGATGCGCCGGATCCTCCACTTCGACACAGGTTTGCCTTCCACATCTAAATCACACCCGTAGTGGACGAGGTCCAACTGTCCGGTCTCAATCACCTTGGCCAACATACGATAGGTCACGCCGGAGCTGGATTGAACCAGCGCCGCCTTATAGAGACGCTCGCATTTATTCGGATCCACCTCCAGTGCGGTGAGGTCTTCGATGGCTTTGGCGGCAACTTCTGGAGCTGTATCGATCTCTCCCATAATCGTCCTCCCTGTAGGGGTTGAGCCTCGTGGCAATACCAGCCAGAACCCTATCAGACTATTCTCGAACAGCGCAAGACGACCGTATGCCTGTTCAAAAAAAATCGCCCGCTTCGTATGTCCGGTTTCTCCGGCGTATCCGGTGAGCCTGGTTCAACCAAATACACGAGACAAACCCACCAGAGCAACCAGCCAGCTTCACGATTCACGGCTGTCGAGCACGCCGCTCGGGGAAACGCGCGGCCCTAGCAGGCTGCGGAAATACTCAGTTTACGCTCAAATCCCGCTGTGTTCTTACACGTGGCGTTGACACATGAACAACTCGCAGGATGCTCAAAAAGGCCGTCCAGCAAGGCCGCAGCGAGCGAAGAGGCGAGGCGTACGCTTCGGTACGTTGAGCCTCTGAGCGATGCGAGAACGCAGCTGGGGGACTTTTTCAGCATCCTGCTAGGCCCTGAGGATGTCTTGGCGGCCGCGGGGATCGGGCGCGTAAGAAGATCGACTTTTTCAGCATCCTGACGTTATTCTGGCGTCAGCACCGTACGGAAAATTCCAGCCATGTTTTGGCATCAACCGAGTTTTTCCGCAGCCTGCTAAAGGAGAGACCGATGCGGGACGAACGGACGACCAATTATTATACTCTGCTCGAGATCTTGCCCAGTGCAACGGACGCTGAGATCAAGAAATCTTGGCATGAGCAAATCCAGGTCTGGCATCCGGATCGCTTCAATCATTCACCGACTCTGCACATAAAAGCTGAAGCCCGGACACAACTGATCAACCAGGCCTATCAAACCCTCAGTGACCCCATCGCACGCGCTCGGTACGATGCCACGGCACAGCCTTCGATCTCCCACAGAACGCCCCCACGCCCCTCCCCTGCATCAGGCCCATCGTCTGAATCCTACGCCTCCCCTCCGCCACGCCCTCAACAAACCGCACGGTCTCGTCAGGGCCCCCGCGGACCCCAATCGCTTCTGATGCTCTCCCGACAAGGCCAGCCCAAAACTATGGTGCCGGCCATTACCATGCTCGTGGACAGCCATGAGCAGCTCCCCTACGAGTTTGAGCATCTCGCCCGCATCGCCGGAACCATTCGGCAGACGCTGCCGGCGGGCGATTACGCCATTGCGGAAGCGCCCGAGATTTTCTGTGTCGAGCGTCGGCGCGTGGAAGAATTCAACACGATCTTCTCGAATCCATCCGACAACCGTTCACCTTTTTTGCGAGAGCTCGAAGCGCTCCTCGACTACCCACATCGGTTCCTCGTTATCGAAGGCACGCTTCAGTCCAGCAAAGGCGGCGGGCGGCTCGGCCAATATCACAAGAACGGCATCATGGATTTCTTGGATGCCCTGACAGCGCGATTTGGGATTACGATTATCTATTCGGATAGCCGAGAAGACGCAGAAGAACGAGTCGCCAATCTCGCGGCCCTGCACTACGCCTATCACTTTGCCGAGCAACAGGGATTTGGACGCTGCCTCACGGAGCACGATGTGTAGGGCGCATGGCCGGCGAGAGGGGATACGAGCTTACGGCCGATAGCGAATGGACATCCCTGTTTCGTGACACGTGAGAGGTACAAGGTGAAACGATTCGAGCATCCGGCGGGAGACAAACCCTGCTGAACCGCCGTTCAAGTTCTCATTCCGAATCCAACCTGCCGCCAGGCTTCATAGATCACCACGGCTACCGCGTTGGAAAGATTGAGACTCCGGTTTCCTGGAACCATGGGAACACGGATACATTGCTGCTCAGCGACACTCCCTCGAATCTCAGCCGGTAACCCACGGCTTTCCGGACCAAAGACAAAGACATCACCGGCGGAAAAATCGACCAGGTCATATCGCTGTATCCCTTTGGTGGAGACGGCAAACAGGCGGCGATCCTTGAAGCGCTCCGCGCAATCGGGCCAGCTGTCGTAGACCGTAATCGTGGCAAATTCGTGATAGTCCAGTCCTGCTCGCAGCAATTGCTTATCCTCCAGCGTAAAACCCAACGGCTTCACGAGATGCAGCCTGGCGCCCGTATTGGCGCAGAGTCGGATAATGTTGCCGGTGTTCGGAGGAATTTCAGGCTGAAACAGAATGACGTCGAACATGGGGGGCGTGACTGATATGGGAGGCTGCTATGGCTATGCTATCCGCTGCTGGGCAAGTCTACTGCAACGGCCAACCGGTATCCACCCGTTCCGTTCCTGGCATAACTTCGGTCTAATAAATTTAGAATGCTCCAGTTTTTTGGCCCGGCCCGGCACGCCCCCGTGATCTTGCTGAGGCCCAAGGCCTCCAGGCATCGCAGGATAGCAGTCCATTTTGCTTGTTCCTCCTTCTGAAACCGTCTTTCCCCTGCACCGCGCTCAATAAACACTCATGGGCAACCGATACCACAAATGGAGGAGTTCTCCCACAGCCAGCCCGGCTCCTGGGCACAGGAAGAACGACCTTCGAACACCCGGCATCGTTGAGGCCGGCACCCACGCGCAAACAGGCCGTGCGGGCGTCCGGCTCGTGCCTGGTCGCATAACAGAAATACCATCGAGGTCTCATGGAAATCGCTCCCCTACCACAAGACGAATCGGCGCGCCTCGACGCGTTGCGTCGGTATGAGATCCTCGACACACCTCCCGAAGAAGCGTTCGATAGTTTGACCCGTCTTGCCGCGCAGATCTGTGGCACGCCGATTGCGTTGGTAAGCCTGATCGATCCCCTTCGGCAATGGTTCAAATCGAAGGTCGGGGTGACCGCCTGCGAAACGTCCCGCGACATCGCGTTCTGCGCCCATGCCATTCTCCAGCACTCGATTTTTGAGGTATCGGACACACTCGAGGATCCTCGCTTTGCTACAAATCCATTGGTCACCGCTGACCCCTTCATCCGTTTTTACGTCGGGACTCCTCTGGTCACTCCAGATGGATTTGCCATGGGGACGCTCTGCGTGATCGACCGGGTGCCCAGACAGCTCAACGCAGATCAGCGGAATGCCCTGTCGGCGCTGGGTCGTCAGGTCGTGAGTCTGCTGGAACTCAAATTGCGCCAGACGTTGCTGGAACGGAGTATGGCCACCCAGAAAGAGTCTCAACTGATCCAGGCCCAACTGAACTTTGCACTCGATCATGGGATAGATGGAGCCGCACTGCTTGACCGGGAGGGCCGCTATACCTACATGAATCTGGCCCATGCCGAGATATACGGGTATGAGACGGCTGAGTTGATCGGACAACCGTGGACGGTACTGTACTCGTCTGAATGGGTAGCCCGAATGAATGAAGAGTTTTTTCCCATTCTGCTTCAACAGGGCCATTGGCGAGGCGAGGTAACGGGCCGAAAAAAGTCTGGCGAGGCAGTCATGGCCGAGGTCTCCTTGACACTCCTCTCTCAAGAGCACATTCCTGGCAACTGGCTGTTCTGCACCTGCCGCGACATCACCGCCGAGAAGAATCGTAATGCGGAGTTCATGGACACGCTCACAGCCATCAACAGAGTGCTGGCCACCATTGAATTCGCCCTCGACGGCACCGTGCTCACCGCCAACGAAAACTTTCTGCACCTCATGGGCTACAGCATGCCGGAAATTCAAGGGCAGCACCATCGGCTGTTCTGCGACCCAGCCTACGCGGCCAGCCCAGAGTATGCGGCCTTCTGGGCCAAGCTCAACCGCGGCGAGTTCGACGCAGGCGTCTATCGCCGCATCGGCAAAGGAGGCAACATCGTCTGGATTCAATCCTCCTACAACCCGATCTTCGATGCTAACAGGAAACCCTACAAGATCGTCAAGTTCGCCACCGACATCTCGGCTCAAAAACACGCGGAGGCGGCACGGCTGGAACAGGAGATGCGGCTGCGCGCCATCGTGAACCAAGCGGACGACGGGATCATCACTATCGACGAGCATGGCCTGATCAAAGTATTCAATCCGGCCGCCGAGCGGCTCTTCGGCTACGCGACTGCCGAAATCCTTGGCCAAAACGTCAAGCTGCTGATGCCGGAGCCGTATCACAGTGCGCACGATGGGTACATGGCCAATTACAAGCGGAGCGGCCAGGCCAAGATCATCGGCCTCCTCGGGCGGGAAGTGGTCGGGCGCCGCAAGGACGGCTCAGTGTTCCCACTAGAGTTGGGGGTGACTGAAACCACGCTCGACGACCACCGCCTCTTTACCGGCACCGTGCGCGATATTACCGAACGAAAAGCAAATGACGAGAAGCTGAAATGCGCTGCGCAGGAATTGGCGTCAAAGAACATCAAATTGGCGAAAGCGCACCAATCCGCCCTTGAGACAACACGGGCTAAAAGTGAGTTCCTGGCCTCGATGAGCCATGAGATTCGGACGCCCATGAATGCGATCATCGGTATGGCCGATCTGCTCCAGGACACGGTGCTCACGCCGGATCAGCAGGAGTACGTGCAGCGATTCAGCCGGGCGGCCATGAGCCTCACGCACTTGATCAACGATATTCTGGACATTTCAAAAATTGAAGCGGACCATTTGGAGCTGGAATCAGTGCCTCTTAATCTCGCCGACCTCGTCGACAAGATCGCGGAAATGATGGCTATCCGGGCGAACGCCAAGTCCCTCGAACTGGTGGCCTTTGTGCATCCGGACGTGCCGCGCTATGTCATGGGTGATCCGACACGCCTGCGCCAAGTGCTCGTAAATCTCGTGGGCAATGCCATCAAGTTTACGGAACGGGGCGAAGTGATCGTGCGTATTGACCCAAGCAGGGGCGAGGCTGGCTCAGGCAGACTCCGGTTCTCGGTCTCCGACACGGGGATCGGAATCCCCCCTGACAAGATCGAGACCATATTCGAGAGCTTTACCCAAGTCGATTCCTCGACCACGCGGAAGTATGGCGGCACCGGGCTCGGATTGAGTATTTCCAGACGTATCGCAGAGCTGATGGGCAGTCACATGGAAGTCACCAGTACGGAAGGACGTGGCAGCACGTTTTCGTTCGTCGTACACATGGCCGCAGTCCCCGGGCTAGGCCCTCCCCCCGAACCGCCCCTCCTCGCACTGCAGGGATGCCGGATGCTCCTCGTAGATGACAACGACACCAATCGGATGATCATCCGCGAGTTCCTCCTGCGCATGGGAGTCAGTTTGAGTGAAGCCTCGGATGGCCAGACGGCGTTGACGGCATTGGACGAAGCCCGGCGTCGCGGCGAGCCCTTTCAGCTCGCGATCCTAGACTTTCACATGCCGGGCATGAACGGACTCGAGCTCGCGCAAGCCATCCGCGCCCGGCCCGCATTCGCCACACTCCCCTTGGTCATGCATGCATCGGATATGCGGGGCAATCACGCCAGCCGCGCACGACTGTTGGCCTCGCTGGCGGCGGCGCTGAGTCCGGCCACAACGATGCTATCGGCTCCGGTGCCGCCTGCGTCGCCACCCCCTGCCGCCCTTCGCCCTCTCCACATCCTCCTCGCCGAGGACCTGGAGGATAATCGCGATGTGGTGGCCCTGTTCTTGAAAGGGGCCCCCTACAGGCTTGACATGGCCGAGAACGGCGCGATCGCGGTAGAGAAGTTTTGCGCAGGAACCTATGATCTCGTGCTCATGGACATCCAGATGCCGGTCATGGACGGCTATCAAGCCACGGAAGCCATTCGCCAGTGGGAACGTGAACAGCAACGGACACCGACCCCCATCGTAGCCTTCACCGCGAATGCCTTCAAAGAAGACCTCGAGGTGAGCCTGGCGGTCGGGTGTGTCGCCCATCTCACGAAACCCCTGAGGAAGCAGGACTTGCTCAAGGCAATTTTAGACCACACCTGGTCCCCATCGGGGCAGTCGGCCTAAGACACAAGAGCGAGGATATGACCCGTCAGCTCACAAAGAAAGACGCGCTCATGGACCCCTCTCGGTCGGCTCTCAACCCCGCTGCACAGAAGAAAGTTATCGTGCACGTGGACGCCTCCTTCGCACCCCTCGTACCGAGATTCATGACTAACCGCAAGAAAGAAGTGTCCACGATGCGAGAGGCTCTCGCCGCCCAGGACTTCGACACGGTGAGGAAAATCTCGCACGGGATGAAAGGCGCCGGCGGGAGTTACGGCTTTGACCGCATCACGGAAATGGCCGCCGTCATCGAACAGTCCGCAAAAACAGGTGCCCATGACACGATCGACAGGGAGCTGACCGGTCTTGATTCCTATCTTGAACACGTCGATGTGATCTTCGATGATGAGGCCTCTGAAGTCTCGTGACAGTCACGGCCATGTGAACCATCAATATAGCCGACCAAGAAAGAAACAGAAGGAGAGAAGATCATGGCAAAGGGAAAAAACATGAAACGGGCAAGAAAAATGGTGTGGTGCTCCTCATCGAAGATGAACAGGATACCGCAGACATTATCAGACTCCACCTCGAGAAATCCGGACTGTCCATCGTGCACGCAAGGGATGGCCGCCATGCCGTCAGTATTATGGAAGACATTGTTCCGCCCCGCGCCATCCTGCTCGACCTGGTGGTCCCGTATCTCAACGGGTTCGAGTTGCTCAAGGCTATTCGCGCCAAACCAGGCTGGGAACAGGTTCCTGTCATGGTGGTATCAGGTGACTCGGACAAGGGAGACATCGAACGAATGCTGGCCGAGGGGGCCAGCGATTACGTCGTCAAATCCTGCGGCGTCGGCGTGATTCATCATCGTTTGAAACAGATGTTGGAGCAGACGTCTAGCGGCCAGGTAAAGGACGAGGCGTTGGCGGCCAATTCTCAACTTTGAGAGGAAGACGTTGATGGAAACAGTAAAGGGAACCGGCACGATCCTGGTGGTGGAAGATCATGAAGATACTGCCTGTTTATTGCGATTCATCCTTGAACGGGAAGGCTATGCCGTCATACATGTCGGTGACGGCCGGATCGCGCAGGATCTGATCGCGACGACACCGCCGCCGGATTTGCTCTTGCTCGATATTATGCTCCCGTCGTTGACAGGGTTGAAACTCTTGCGAACTATCAGAACGACACCGGAGTGGCAATGGATTCCGGTGATTCTCTTGACGGCCGACTCACGAACCGAGACGATGACCGAGGCTGCCAATCTCGGAGCCACAGAATTTGTACTGAAACCCTTTGCGGCGAAACGCTTGCTCAAGTCCGTTCATCGCTTCTTTCCGATCCCGACAGGGCCATCAAGGGCTGCAGCCTGAACAGACCTGAAGGCTTGTCTGTCCGGCTGATCTGACGGGCATGACAGGGTCAAGAGCGCTGTCGGCGTGAATGTTCATACGTCTGAATACGTTCCCCCCTTATTTCTTGGCCATCTACTGCCTTGCGAACACCATCGCGACGCCCCGCGAACCCTACTCTCCAGCGGTGACTCTCACGAAATAGAATGACGCGATTCAATTTAAAGTCTCATAGGCGAGAGTGTGCCGATTTTGTTTCAGATGGCCCACGCGCAGCATATTTCACCTTCACAGATCTTCTTGATATAGTAACGCTCGGTCACAGAGGATCTCCCTGCTTATTAATCGATAGTGCCCGTTCACATGCACCACACGTCAGCCTGGCCACGATTTTACTCTTATACCCTACTCCTTCTGGGACCGCTTGTTGTGACATTGATGATGGGGTCCTTCACGTTCGCCGAGAACCCATCGTTAGGTTCAGAGCAGCGCGTCGCCGAACAGGCGAAAACAGCGTGGGAGAGTGGCGCGACCGCCTCAGCGCTTGAAATCCTTGACCAAGGGATCCACGACCACCCAGAGGCGCTCACACTCCAGAAAATACGCGCCGATATTCTCACCATGGTCCGAGACCCCCAAGAAGCGGTGGCGGCCTACGAAACGGTCCTCGCCAGGGTACCGACCGCGTTGGATGTTCGATGGGCCAAGTGGAGTGTGTTGATTCGGTCGGGACAGGGGGAGGAGTCCGTTGCCGAGTTAGGCCGCATCGCAGAATTCGATGTTCAGAATCCCTTGGTCCATCTACGGCGGGCGCAAGAACTCAGAAAACTTGACCGCCTTGAAGAATCGCTCGAATCCTATAAGAAGGCCGTAGAACTCGTTCCGGATATGCTCGGATGGCGATTAGCGTTGGCCCGGGCGCGGTTCGACGTCTTGGATTACGAAGGCGCGGACCGTGATGTGCACCATGTGTTGCACCACGCACCTCCTGGTTCTCCACTGAAACTTCCTGCCAAAAATTTGCTCTCACAAATCAATGGAACCTCCATCGATCGAGGCCGGCGCTTCGACCCCGTTCTGACCAAAGACATGACCGGAGCCCAACGCAAGGAATGGGCCTCTATTCGCGCGGAGGCATGGAATCTCTTCTCCATGGGCCGATTCCAGGAAGCCGAGCCGATCTATCAGCGGATGCTGGCCCTCAATCCCAACGATGCCCTCGCCAATTACCAATTAGGGCTCACCCTCATGCAACTGAGCCGGTGCAAGGACGCGCTTGCGGTGTTTGGGAAAGTGTCCAACCTCGACCCCAAAGAGGACGACTATGCGGACACGGTGTATCGGATGGGCCAATGTCTTGTGGAGCTGGAACAATGGGAAGACGCGTTTGTCCATTTTCACACTCTCTATGACGCGGCCGTCGAATTTGAAGAACAGAACAAGAACGTTCGACTCCCGCCAGACACCCGGGTGTTAGATAAGAATAAAATCGCCCGATGGCTTGACAAGGTGCGCCCCCATGTTCCCGAGTTAGCCCAACTGAAGGACGAGGCGGCGGCGAATCCCGCCCCATCAGGCGGATCGAATCCTGCCACCGTCTCTCCCGAGGAAGAGCTGTACGCAAGAGCCACCGAGCGATTTAAGCCCCAAAAAGCGCTGGACCCGCAGGCCTCACTCATGGGGAGAGACGCCGACTTCAGTTGGTTTCGATTTGTCATTCCGGCGAGCAAGGTGGTACGGGACGATTTTCCCACCGGCGCCCATGAATTTATTCCCTTGAGCCCCGGGGACAGTTTCCCCACCACACACGCAGAGATCTACTTGGTCTTTGGACTGGTGTCGGCCTCATTCGATGCCATGCCGCTCACCGCGCGCTGTTTTCTGGAAACATCCGAGACGACCGGAGAGCAACTCGCCATAGCCCAGGACCGTGTCATGACGACCATGAATGACCAGTCAGGCTATTTTCTATTGCCCCCTCCGAAAACCGGATGGGCCGCCGGCCTCTACCACTGTGGATTATTTGTCGGAGAACGGACATCTGCCGACACCCTTGTGGATGAAGTCAGGTTTCGGGTCATCGAACCAACCCGGTCGTAACACACGGGGGACTGAGAAGACCGTATAGCTGGTCACTTATGGCGTATGCGGAAGAGAAACGGTGAGGGCTCATTGCTGATGACTGATAGCACGAACAAAGAGAATCACGTCGACACTCACAAGCAATGCGGATGACCGCTGTTCCAACATCTGTGAAAGATCCGAATAGATTCCAAAACCTGCATTCTCTCTCACAACTCTTACCGTTCCTGACTCACCATGAACTCTGATCACTGAAGAATCAGAAGAAAGGCCTGTGTGTGCAATTGAAGAAACCAATAGTGGCCGCCTTCGTGGCTGGATGGATGTTGTGGGGGGCCGCCCTCTGCCTCGCTGGCTCCGAGCTGAACCAGGATTTTCGGCTGTGGGCTGCCGTGTATCTGAACTTTCCTATCGCGGGACCAGTGAAGGGGTACTTGGAGGCCAATCCACGATTTTCCGACGATGTCTCACAGCTCGACCAATTCCTTCTTCGTCCGGCCGTCGGCTATCAGCTCACCCCCACAACCTCACTCTGGCAGGGATACGCCTGGGTGAGCAACTACGAACCAAATTATACCCAGGAACATTGGCTGTTCCAGCAATTCATCTACAGCAACACATTTTCAACATTCCAATTGCTCAGCCGGTCCCGTCTTGAAGAACGGTGGATCCAGAGCACGAGCGGAACAGCCCTGCGTGCTCGAACTATGCTTCGTGTAAATTTCCCGCTACCGGCCTACCCGGCCCTTGCCCTCGTCGCCTATGACGAATTTTTCGTCCACCTCAATACCATTCGTCAGGGCCCTGCAGCCGGATTCGATCAAAACCGAGCTTTTCTGGCCATCAACTATACCATCTCCCCCAACTTCAATGTCGATGCCGGCTACCAACTGCAACTCATCAACACGGCCCTGTCAGGCCTGGCCAATCAAACCAACAATATGATCCTCGTTCAGCTCTTCATTCATCTATAAATATTCCCGCACAGATTCGGGGCAATGGGAAGACTGCGTCCATTCTGTTGCCACGAGTGCATCGGATGGCGTTGTTGGAGCCTTGATTGCCGGCACCCATCACGGAGGCACTTCTCAGAAGCAACCGGACTATTACCTCAATGAATTCACTTTTGGCTCAACGTCTAACGCTCTGCCCAATCAGCTATCTGCTATCGGCTCTTCGATTCTCGGACGCGGTAGGTGGACGGAAGGGATGAGCACTTAGGGAACGACTTCGGACCTCCCCTGTTCATCCTATAGACTTCTTCTTCCGCTCGCACTAGCATGGGGGCTCTGAACACAGACCCCTCACCTTCATCGGAGGAAAAGGTCATGACTCAACACATCGTGCTCGCCATCCTGGTTTCCAGCACCCTTATGATGCCGGCGATCACCACTGCAGGAGACAAGCCTGCAAAAAAAAGCGGCTCCGTCGCATCAGTAAAAACAATGTCCGAGAAGGACCAGACGGCACTCGCGCTCAGCGGAGCACCGGTGAGCATTGCAAAAGAGGCCGGTGTCATGATCTATGGCGCCGATGGTACGCTGACCGAGACCAAGAAAAGCGCCAACGGCTTTACCTGCATTCCTTCCGTAATGCATCTCCCAGATCCTGACCCCATGTGCATGGACACAGCCGCTCAGCAATGGATGACCGCCCTCATGAACCACGCGCCGAAACCGACGAATACGGTGCCTGGCATCGCCTACATGGCTCGCGGTGGTGCACACTTCGAACAAGATGGGAAAATCGTCATGTCGGGGGACGGGGCTAAGATTGTACAAGAGCCCCCGCACTGGATGCTGATGTGGCCCTTCGACACCGCATCCACGAAACTCCCGACTATTCCAAACCCCTCCGGTGTATACATCATGTTCGAAGGCAGCCCTTACGCACACCTCATGCTGTACCAAGACCCCAGGAAAATGGAATAGTCTCTTCTCAAGCCGTGCAGAGAGCACTACAGCTTTCTGCACGGTGGAAGCTCGCCCACTAGCCCACATTATTCATGATGGTTCGTCGCGAAATCACGCAGTCGCTAAGTGAGACAGGCGCGCGGAGCCGTGATGGAGGAAAGCATACTTGAAACTGTATGTTGACCGACCGACCGAGCGGCGAGCCCGCCTACCTGGACGCCGGGCACCGCGTTCAGGCTTGTCGTAGCGGCGAATCCGCGATTGCAGCAGAAGCAGTCATGAATAATGCGGGCTAGATAAGCGTTAAGAAGGTAGTGTATGAGCTGCTCCTCACGATGGCTACGAGGTAAATGGCATTTACTTGGCTGACCAAAACCACTGGACAACACGCAGCACCACAAGCGCCGCGCAGGATGGCAGCCAGATCCATATCGCTTCGCTGGCTAGGATCCGAACACCGTACGCACTGAAAAATTCGCTGACCCCGATTGGAGACACAAGGACCGGTCGCACGGGGAAGAAATATCTCGCCGTATCGAATGGAGAAAAAAACGCCACGCCCAGCCCTCCATTGGTCAGGGCATCAAGCACACCATGTGACGCGGTGCAGAGAAAGAAATAGAGAAAGAGTCCCGCCATCGCGATCGCCGGCTTGCCTCGATACCACATCCCTACAAGGCTCCCGGCTAGCAGCGCCGCAAATACAACCGAGTGCGTCAGCCCACGATGGCCCCACAGATCCTCGTACTGAATGCCGACATAGAACCCGATCACATCCAGATCAGGCAGGACCGAACAGAACGCACCCAACGCCAGTTCACGCCAACTCAATACCTTGTTCTGAAAGGCCTTCCCCATCGCCAGAGCGACAATGGCATGGGAAAATGCAGACGCCATTCAATACCTCTTACTGCGATCCAGACACCACAAGACCCTACGCTCGGAAGGCATGCGCGTCAAGAATGCCGGTGGATGGCGAGTGGGAGGATGACTGTACGCTGGCTGCTGATCGTTTCGGTCACAAGAGACGAACGACGCTTCTTGCAGGCCGAGGAGCTACCTCTTAACTTTCTCGATTGAGCAATGCGGGCAATTCCCTGTCGTCCCAGTGGGTCTCCAACATTTCGATGAGTTCAATTCGTCGCGTACGATTCAGTCGTTGTCGTGCTTCATGATGCAGACGAAGGAACTCGACACCAAACTGTTGGCCTTGGACCCATTTGATCGTGCCGAGATCAATAGACAGCACCGGAGTCCGATTGGGGAGCGGGACACTCACGCGCGCCTCACTGCCACAGAGAACCGTTCGATTGCACAACACGAAGCACCCCATCATCGAGAGGTTGGTGAGAAGACCTTCGCCGACAAATGGAGTTCCGCCGAAGACGACAGGACAAACTAGCGGGGAACCAATGATAGATCCGAGAATATAGGCGTGGCGCCATCACAGCCTCCATGACGCCGGGCTTTAATGAGCGATTACACCAAGCGCTTGGTTCTGAGGACGGCGCGCGGGTGTACAAGGATCCTGAGGGGAATGTGGGAACCATTCTCGATCCCCCGGCTGGCGAGCGCCGCGTCACGGTGCAGCCGCCGCAAAGTCCGTCGATGAACCTTGGCCCTCCCCTTCAGAGACATAATCTTTCATCCCAACTGCCTCCGACCATGACTCCTGCTCATCCATCTTCTCCGGATTTTCCACAAAATGCTCGGTAACGCTCCGCGATGATGAGGCACGGTGGGCGGCCGGCGAAACTGAAACGACTGCTTGGGCCGCGCGGCCCCTGACACTGTTTTCTTGTTCAACCCGGAAGCGTTACGTTATCTTCTCGGGACCCCAACAGCACCCATTAAAAACCCAAGGCCTTTTCGAGGTCGTCCTGATCCTTCTTAAATACTTTCTTCCTGGATTCCTCGGCCTTCTGTTCTCGCACGTCGGTCTCTTTCTGCACAGCAGTCGCCTTGCCGCTCTCCCCGGCGATGACGTAATAGTCAGCCGCGACCACGCCCTCGCCCTTGCTCTCATGCTGCTTCGCCAACGCACGTGCCTTATCGCGGACTTTCTGTGCCTTATCCGGCTGCTGCGCGAGATCGTAGTAGGACAATGCCAGTTCGAGAAACTTGCGTCCGTCGTCGGCAGCCACGATATCGCCGCGCTTCGCGGCCCTGGCACGGACTTGGTCTTCGCCGGCCTGTGCGTAATAGCTCCAGTCCTTCGCGAGTCCAAGCTCTGAGAGCGAATTCTTCCCGACCGACGCGAAGCGCTTCTCCTCGGCAGCCAGTGCCTTTTCCACATTTTTCAAGGCATGCGCCCGCATGGCCTTTTCTTGAGCCGCATCATTGTGGTGCCTGAAATAGTCGATGGCGTGTGACACCGTATTGATGTCATTTGGTTTCGATTCGACCATTTTTCGTTGCATACGACCCGCATCCGACGGGCTCTGTGCGCGCTCATACCACTCGAATGCCTCGTTGAGTTGCCCCTTCTTTTCCTCTTCCGCACCGACGACCTTGGCCGTACGCTTCAGCAGCGCTTCATGACGATTATAGTCGGTGACACAGTCGAAGTTCGCTTTCTTCGCCGCGCCATAGGCTTCGCGTGCCTTGCCTGCCCGCTCGAACACTTCCGCCTGTTTTACCTGTGCGTTCGCAGTTGTTTGCTGCGCCGGATCAGAACAGAGCGAATCCGCCAAAACAGTCGAGCCACAGAATCCGATGACAGCCGCAATAACGAAACCCATGATCGTGGTCTTCTTCACCGCCGCCTCCCTATCGCCCCATCATATCCTTCATCATGTCCATGCCCATGCCGCCCATATCCATCTTTTCCACACCCCGAGGAAGTTCAAATAAGTCGGCGGGCTGCTTCCCAACCTTGATATTCGTCTGCTCCATCTTAAAACGATCCTTGCTGCCCTTCTCGACGGCGAGCGCATCGATCTTAGCCATAATGCCTTCCTTCGTGGTCCACATGAACCCGCCCATTTTACTCCCACTACTGTGGGTCATGAGGATCTTGCTCTTGTTCATGCTCTGGCCATTGACCGTCTCCTGTCCCATCGGGGTCTGCTCGATCTTGTAGGCTGACATGTCCGTCTTATCGGTCGACGGCTTTAAGGCCGCTTCCATATACATATGTTCTTCCGGCATCACCGTCCATGCAACTTTCTTGTCATAACGCGTAATCATAATCATGTTCTGCCCATCCTGGTTCATCTCGCGGCGATCCTTCGTGGGGGTGTAAAACACGCGGGTCTTCATCGCGCCGTCTTCGGCTTCGATCACCTGATCCGCAGAATACTCCACATTCAGTTTCTCTTCACCCGCTGCCGCCGTGCTGGCCACGAGCAACGTGGCGCCGACAACCACAAGTGGCATCAACAATCGTATAGCCATGAGAGCATGCTCCTTCGTGTAGTGGTTGAAAATCCAGTCCCTGTCGCTGTCTGTACAGCATAGTGCGACGCACATCGGAAGGGTACGTCACGGTGCTGTAACTGTCAATTGTTCGGAAATACCTCACCCCGAATAAACTGGATGAACGGTAAAGGCCGAACGCGGTGGAGAGATGGAACCTTCGACTTCCGCGCTCACACCATACAAAGACCTCACAACAATTCTCGTTACACCGGATCTCTCTCATCCGCGCACAATGTACGGGAACAGATTGACGGCAAGCTACCTTGAGGAGGAACGGTGTCACGGGGCGCTCGTAAGTCCCAATATACAGAATAATGCGGCAGATGGCCGGCGGGGGTGAGGCACCCTGTATGAACGCTCGACCCAACGCCTAGTTTTCTCGATTGAGCGATGCCGTCGATTCGCGCCTGCCCGAACGGGTCTTCAGGAATTGGATCAGTTCGATTCGTAGCGTGCGATTGAGACGTTGCCGTGCCTCAAGCGGCAGGCGAAGAAACTCCACCCCAAACTGATGGCCCTGGACCCATTTGATCGTGCCGAGATCGATTGACAGCGGCGGTGTCTGATTGGGGAGAAACACACTCACACGCACACCACTGCCGCAGAGGACCTCTCGATCGCACATGACGGAGCACCCCATCAGCGAGAGGTTGGTCAGGATGCCTTCGCCGACAAAGGGAGCCCCACCGAAGACGACGGGATAGACAAGCGGGAATCGATGATAGGTTCGAGAATAATGAGGTGGCGCCATCACAGCCTCCATGACGCCGAATTGTACCGAAGCAGACGTTGTCAGCGGTATCCTACCTTGGGAGGGGGAGCCCAAGGCAGCTTGCCCCTAATAGTAATTCTCTTTCGAGGAGCCGGGCCATGTCCTACACTAACTAGGCAAGAGGATAACGTTCATTGAAGGAGGAACCATGGCGAGCGAAGAGAGGCGAGCCGATACCATAAAGGTATTGGTCGTTTGCGCATTGATCCTGTCGTCCTTCATGTCGACAGAGTCTACCGGCCTCTCACAGACTGTGATTGGAAAGGACGAGCCTCCGACGTTTGTGACGTGGCCCGAGAAGGGCCTGGGGCTTTCGATCGACTTAATCGGTTTCAAGAAAGACATTGATCAGGTCAAACCAGACGGTCGCCGCTATCTCATGGCCTCACATCCCAAGACGGGACTCAACGTGTCAGTCACCCTTGAGAAAGTCCCCGCTCAAGCGACAACACAAGGATGCACAGACCAGCTCAAGTTGATAGAGAACGGCCCGTTTGTCACCCGTGGGCAAGACATCAACCTCAATACCGCCCGTGAGATACCGACCCTTGAATATACCCTTCGCGATTTCCAGGGAACCCGGATGGATCAAAAAAATGTGTACGTCTGTCTAGCGCACGACAACGTTTACGCAGACATCCATCTTTCCAAGGTCCACTACACCACCGCTGATGCACCGCTCTTTCGATCGATTCTCAAATCCGTTCGTTTGCAGTCAGGCCCCTCCGAGGTCAAACAGATACAGGCCAAACCCCGGCCACAGATCCAGCCCCGGCCACAGATCCAGCCCCAGACCCACATCCAACCCCCGCCACAGATCCAGCCCCCGCCACAGATCCAGCCCCAGACCCACATCCAACCCCCGCCGCCGGAACCACCCAACAGCCGAGAATTATTCAATCTGGGAAGCGTTCTCTACGTGAAAAACAAATACGCGCAAGCGGTTCTTCCCTATCAGAAAGCGTTCGACCTTGAAAAAGCAAACCCTGAACTCGATAGGACTCTGTGGCGCGCGCTGATCGACAATCTAGGCATGGCCTATGGAATGGCCGGTCGTCTGAAGGAAGCAAGAGCCACGTTTGAACAGGGCATACAGGCAGACCCTACCTACCCGATGTTCCACTATAATCTGGCCTGCACATTTGCGGAAATGAACGACCTCGATCGTACGATGCAGTCGCTAGCGACCGCGTTTCGCCATCGAAAGAATCTCAACTCTGGCGAAAAGACAATGCCTGATCCACGCCAGGACTCACCCTTTCAGCGCTTCATGAAGAACGAAACCTTCCGTAACTTCGTCAACGATCTAACCCCCACAAAGAGCTAGTCCGACCTATTCATGACGGTTCGTCAGTCTCGGCCTGATCATGCTGCTTCTTCCGACCATAGCGCATGCCGCCTTCGAGAGATCCTGCTCCACTCTCCCAATGGTTTTAATCTCTCTAGCAGGCTGCGGAAAAACTCAGTTGATGCCAAGAACATGGTTGGAATTTTCCGTGTGGCGCTGAAGCCAGAATAACCTCAGGATGCTCAAAAAGGCCGTCCAGCAAGGCCGCAGCGAGCGAAGAGGCGAGGAGGTACGGACCGCACTTCGTGAGGCCGTTCGCCCGTGCAATAGATCTTGGCGAACGGAAAAGCCCCTTCAATGCTTCCGATCTCCGAACAACTCTCGTTGAGCCTCTGAGCGACGCGAGAACGCCGCTGGTGGACTTTTTCAGCATCCTGCTAGGCCTACCGAATCTATGCCTGCTCGAGTCCGCCATAGCGCCGTTCGACTTCATCCCGATCGCAGGACCAAAGCGCATGCGTTTTATAGTGCTCGAATTGTCCCTCTGCTGCATGACCGGAGACTCGTCGCCGAAGCTGCGCCATTTCCTCCTGCGTCATGGGAACAAACCGCCGGGCGATAGCCAGATTCTGATGTAACACCTCTCGTGAATCGATGCCGCTCACAAGCGTGGAAACCGGCAGGGACAGCACGTATCGCATCGCCTCTTCGGCCGTCAGAATACCTTGCTGAATCGGCTTCCCGTTCCCACAGAGAGATTTCATGGCAATAGGTGCGATACCACGCCGGAGAAGTTCCGGGAGAACCTGCCGTTCAAAACTTCTATAGGACGCATCAAAGACATTCAGTGGAAGTTGACAGGTGTCGAACGGAAAATTGTACTTGAGCACGTTCATATGCACGGATGGATTTGTGTGGCCCGTAAATCCGATGAATCGTACTTTCCCTTGCTGCTTCGCTTCAGCCAGCGCCTCAATCGCTCCCCCTTCGCGGAAGATACGTTCAGGATCATCGTCGCAGCCCACTTCATGAATTTGCCACAAATCTAGGTAGTCGGTGCCCAAGCGACGCAACGACTGCTCTAAGTGCAGCATACCGATCTTTTTGCCACGACCGTGGGTACACATCTTCGTCATCAAAAAGACCTTGTGACGATGTCCCTTCAGCGCCTTCCCCATCACTGCTTCGCTCCGATTGTTGTGATAGTCCCATGAGTTGTCGAAAAACGTGAGCCCGGCGTCGACGGCCTCCTGAACGATTCGACTCCCTTCCTCATCACTCGTTTTCAGAAAGTGCCAGCCGCCGAGCCCTATAATCGGGACCGTGACACCAGTGCGCCCCAGCTGCCGCCGAGGTAGCCCCTGCCCCTCCAACTCACTTGATGGCCTTCCCACATCTGTCGTGGCCCGTGCCAGGCTGGAGATCCCTGCCAGCATAACCGCCGATCCCAGCACACCGATTCGTTTGCACACCTCACGCCGACTAATCGTCGGTTCAGCGTCGCGTTCGCCTCGTTCCTCATGTGACGGCATGGTCATGATCCTCCACGCGCCTATTTTGTGATCCCGAGTGGGGCAATGGCGAGCGTACAGAGATGAGCTTCCCTTTACCCCTTTCCACGAGCCGATATTGTTCACCCTCGAAAAAGATTCGTCAAGGCCAGTTTGCCAGAATTTTTCGGAAGAGATTAACTGACTTCCAACAGCAATGGTGGTCCAACACCTATTACGTGAGAATAGAAATGGCAAGGAGACCAACTCGGACGCGGTGGAGGTGGGCAGGGCTGTGACTAATGGGGCCAACGCTGCTATTCAGGCCAAGATTGTTTCGGCTTTTTCTTTACGACTTTGTGTCATCCGAACTTGTATGTGGTATCTGCCAACCTACTACGGCACACACCAGAAAATAACAGACGAACAGTACCGCAACACTGTCCAAGAGCCATCCCATCCAGGGATGGCGATTCCATCCAGCAACATCGACCAAATTGAAAATGGCATTTGCCCCAAGAATGCTCATGCCGATCGCTAGCACGAGAGCACGCCAAGGCTATGTCACCAAATAACCGTGAAACACGCGGCTATTGTGAGCCTGAGCCTTGAGATGGTATCGGCTTGCATTGCTGTGGCGCGCGTCAGACTCCATATCCCATGTCCCCTCTGCTAGACCGTTGCACTCGGACAAGTCAATCAGAAGAACTGGGACATGAGGGTCGGTTGGCAGGCTGAAACGGAGAAGTCCCTGATGGATCAGAAGACCATCACATGGTCGACTAGGTAGTGCGAGCCCTGCTCGACCAGAACCATTTCTGCCACGAACTCCCCTGCTACCTTCGTGAATCGCTGCGTCCGAGCCTGCGCTCAACGTACTGGATATTTAGATCAATCGGCCTACCGATTGATTTCACTCGGCAGGCACTACTTCTTCATGCATATGCAGAAACAGCGCTTGTCTGATTTCTTGCAGCTTGGTTTTAACTTTCGCCTCGTTATCGCTCCCTATCCGCATGAGAATCCTCTGACCTATGGAGCGCCCTTCAAGATCAGGATCAGCATATAAGTAGACTATTTTGGGCTGAATGAGTTTTACGGGTTCTTTGATATCCGGTGCGGCCAACAGATTGTCGATGACTTCGATCAAACGGTCATTGAAATATTTATTTGAGTAGCCAAGCTCCTCGTAAGACTGCTGAAACAGCGGATAAAGGCGAAGATACAGCCCCACTAATTTCTCGGTGTTCACCACTCCGGCAAGATGCACATATGGCGTATAGCGCGCTGTGTTTTTTGGGCTAATGCTCATTTCCCCATCCGCCACCGAAGCAACAAACTTGCCCGGCACCGGGGTGACCGGCATCGTGTCCACTGGCAAGCCCTGGTTCGGCAGGTGATCAATTGTGACCACGATATTGTGTATGATTTGTTCAACGCGGAAGAGCTTCATCCATGATTCTTTGCCCATTAAACTGGCCAAGGCTTCAGGCATAATACTATCGCTCTCACCCAGCTGTGGTAGCGGAGACGTTGCCTCGGGAACTTCAACCACTTGGCGCAGCGCCGGCTTAGGCGGTGCAATCGGCGGCGGTAGCGCTGTTACTTCTACTGCGTCGGGTTCAGGCTGGGTCTGCTGCCAGTAATAATACGCAGCAATCGCACCACCGATGATGGCCACTGCAACCACTATGAATATTTTCATAGGTACGCCCTTATTTGATACGCATAAACGTTAGATATGTTTCAATCACCAAGCCACAGCAAAAGCCCGAAGGAAATGAATTGTACCGTTCCCAACATCCAGTAGCTATTTCAACACTTGACGCACGCTGACGTCTTCGTATTGATCCGTATTCCTTGCCGTAATCTTAGCCGGTACCGGTAGGCCCAATCCAGAGAAATATCGTGGCCGTTGGAGGCCGTGGCCGTCCCGTTCGCCGCGCGACATTCGCGTATCGGTGGCGGCGTGGTCTGCGCGACGAGGGCACCGCGGTCTTCACGGGGCGCAGCTAATGAAGTCGGTCTGCCACTCCCTCGGCGCCGACCAGCCACGACACGTGGGAAGACGGTCGTTGAGACACGTGTCAAAGCGCGTGAGAGAACAAAGGGGTCGGAAGTATTAATTCTTGAAGACCAAACAAATAAAGACTCCCGACCCCTTTTTCTGTTCCGACCCCTTTTTCTGTTCCGTGTGGGTCGCGTTGTGTCACAGCCAAGTGAACCTGTGTGCACTCACGACACCATGAAATTTGCGGGAAGTCCTCAGTACTGGATACCGGTTTCTCGGCATCAAAACCCTTCTCTCAAATTTTCCGGAAGCGCAGTCGATTTTTTTAAGACTTTGGCGTATCCTAGCGTCGATTATAAAAAGGGGTCTTCGCACATTCAAGTGGGTCATTCTGTAGTCAGACCATGCACAAACGCCTTGGCTGAAACGGCGATCCAGGCGTTCCCTACCGCTTGAAACTGGTGCAGGTTCTGGA
>JBBRRK010000048.1:0-21195 GCA_038200765.1 Nitrospirales bacterium | reverse complement strand
AAGCTTGCTCGTTATCTCTCTAGGGATGGAGGCTGATTGATCTTCCACTGCGCGCAACTTTCTCACCCGCCCACCCACTGACACGCCGAGACGTGTCATTAGCCCGGCGAGGGCCTTCTGATTCCTCGACTTTCCCAGAAGGAGTAGACAGATTGTTCTTCACTGCGCGCATCGAGCGACCACCGTTTTATCGTGGGGGCTCTGCGAGCAAGAAGAACGGTCTGCCTGCTCCTTCGCATCCATTTGAGGCCGCGCATTGCGCGAGCAACGGGGATTGACCAGACTGGTTTCGACTTAATCGAGAGGAAACTTCAATGGCCCAGACGATTCACGAGGCGATGAGCCCATCCTCTCCCACTCCTCTTTCTCGATAAACCTTCTCGGCTTCAGCGCACCACTCGCGTATGCCACGCGAAGTGCTTCCTCCAGCCAGGCCAAACGTTGGGCCGGGGTAGCAGACAGTGTCGCTGAGAACAGCTTTTGGTCGGCAGCATTCCAGTCGTGCTGTGCGGCTGATTCTGAGGGAAGCGCCGACTTTCTGGTCACGATTGCGGACTCTTTTTCTTCCCTGGTTTGGAGTTGCAGGCTATTTCTTCTTCCGCGGAGGCTTGGCCAGCCTTCGCGGAACCGACTTTGCTCGAGACCGTGGGATTTGAAAAAGTGCAGCAATATCCTCCCACAGTTCCGGCATATCGAGGGCCTTCGCAAACTCCCGCACCTGCGTACGAACTCGACGCGCATCCAACTGAGGATTTGCTCGAACAACGGCTCGAATGTCTTGGAGATCCTGAGGACGGTGAGCAATCGCTTTCATGATGATGAGGTCTTCGGGAGCGACCACTGAGAACTGAAGATCGCCCATCACGATTAAACGGGCGCGGTCGATCGCGTCGGAATCAAACGGTAACCGGCAGATCGTAAGATCCACGCTAACTCTACTGGCCTCGTGCTCCAAGAGAAGAACTGCCGAGCGTCGGGCGAATGAAACAGCATCAGGGATTCTCGGTTTAAACCCCTGAGCCATTGCCATGTCCAGGAAATGATCGAGGGTTTTTTCATCGAGGCGAAGCAGAGCATCCACATCCTCTGTCGCCCTTGCTTGCCCTTGTAGGCTGGCTGCGACACCTCCAATGATGGCGCCGGGTACATGGGAAACTTTCAGCAGGGTACAAAGTGCGCGAATGGCAGGAACAAACGATGCCAGGGAAGGATTTGTTATGGTTGGGTCGTCTGAAGCTGAAGCCACCGTTGTCTAACCTCGTCCTCAGTTTCTTGCTTCAAAGCTCTTAGTTTCGCTAGAAAGCCCAACCCCATCGCCATACGATAGGCTGCGTCCATCTTCTCAAACTTCGTCTCAATCGAGGTTTGGCGGAGCTCTAGATCGAGAACCTGATCGACCAACCGCCAGCGCTTTACATAGTCACGGGCTTCCTTCTTAGTCATCTTTCTCACTTCAATACAGCCTTCGCCGATTTTCCGGCATGCAGATACTGATCGATCCCCGCCGCCATCTTTCGGCCTTCGGCGATGGCCCAGACGATGAGCGAGGCGCCGCGTTTGGTGTCGCCGCCGGCAAAGACACCGTCGAGGTTGGTCATGAAGTGTTCGTCCGCAACCACTGCGCCACGGGCGTCGTACTTCACCCCGAGGCTGTCGAGCAGACCGTTCTTCACCGGTCCGGTGAAGCCCATCGCGAGCAGGATCAGATCCGCATCCATTTCGAAATCACTGTTTGGGATCGGCGAGAATTTGCCGTTCTCGAATTTCACCCTATTGGCATGGAGCTTCGTCACCTGGCCGTTGTGGCCGGTGAACTTGGTGGTCGAGACGCTCCACTGGCGGTCACAACCTTCTTCGTGCGCATGCGAGGTGCGGAGCTGCATGGGCCAGAGCGGCCAAGGTGTCGAACTTGCGCGGGTCGGAGGCGGCTCCGGGAGTAACTCAAACTGATGCGCTTCGACGCAGCCCTGCCGGTGCACAGTCCCGAGACAATCGGAGCCTGTATCGCCGCCGCCGATGATGACGACGCGCTTGCCCTTCGCCGTAATCGGTTCATTCGTCAGTGTGTCGCCGGCATTCAGTTTGTTCTGCTGCGTGAGAAACTCCATCGCGAGATGCACGCCCTTAAGTTCACGGCCAGGAATCGGCAGCTCACGAGCCTGCTCCGCGCCCATGGTGAGACCAACGGCATCGAACTGCTGCCGCAGCTGTTCACCCGTGATGTCTGTTCCAATTGTGACTCCGGCCTTGAACTCGACACCCTCGGCCTTCATCTGGTCCAACCGACGGTCGATGACCCACTTTTCCATTTTGAAATCGGGGATGCCGTAACGCAGTAAGCCACCGATGTGATCGGACTTCTCGAAGAGGGTGACACGATGACCAGCACGTGCCAATTGTTGCGCCGCCGCCATGCCAGCCGGACCTGAACCGACAATAGCCACCGTCTTGCCCGTCCTCACCACCGGCATCATCGGCTCGACATAACCTTCGTTGAAGCCGCGGTCGATGATATTCCACTCGATAATCCGAATAGAAACCGGGTCTTCATTAATGCCGAGCACGCAGGCCCCTTCGCAGGGCGCTGGGCAGAGCCGGCCGGTAAACTCAGGAAAATTGTTCGTGGTATGGAGTGCCTTGAGCGCGTCTTTCCACCTGCCACGATAGACGAGGTCGTTCCAGTCGGGAATCAAGTTGACAACTGGACAGCCGGTATTGCCCTGGCAGAACGGCACGCCGCAGTCCATGCAGCGAGCGCCCTGTGTCTTGAGCTTCTCTTCGGAGATCGGCTCATACATCTCCTTCCAATCGAGCACGCGCAGCTCAACCGGTTTCCGTTTGGGGCCCTCACGGGCATATTTCATGAAACCTTTGATATCACCCATCTTTTACTTGTTTCTCGTCGTTCGTACCTTATCCCTCGCAAAACGCTTCACGAGCGACGCTTCACCCCTCACCCCTTACTTGCGCGAGACGGCTTTCTTCTTCCGTTCTTCCAAGACGCGCTTATAGTCCACCGGCATCACCTTCTCGAACTTCGGCAGCATCGAATCCCAGCTGTCGAGGATGCGCTTCGCATTGCGGCTGCCGGTATGCATGAAGTGCGACGTGATCATCTGATGCAGTGTCTTCTTGTCGTCTGCGGTCTTCACCTTTTCCAACTCCACCATGCCGAAGTTGCAGCGCGATTGGAACTTGTCGAGTTCGTTCAGCACAAATGCCACGCCGCCCGACATACCGGCAGCAAAGTTTCTTCCCGTCCGGCCCAAGACGACGACCACCCCACCAGTCATGTACTCGCAGCCATGATCGCCGGTCCCTTCGACGACCGCCCTGACGCCGCTGTTCCGCACCGCAAAGCGCTCGCCCGCCATGCCGTAGCAATAGGCTTCACCTTGCGTCCCGCCATAGAGCGAGGTATTGCCGATGAGGATCGTCTCTTCCGGCGTATAGAGCGCTTGTTTCGGGGGAAACACAATGATCTTCCCGCCGGACAGTCCCTTTCCCAGATAGTCGTTGGACTCGCCTTCGAGGATGAGCGTGATGCCACGGGACAGGAATGCACCGAACGACTGTCCCGCGGAACCGGAAAACTTGATCGTGATGGTGTCCTCCGGCAAACCCTCGAGCCCATACTGTTTCGCGACGCGGCTGGAGAGCATCGTTCCGACCGTACGGTTCACATTTCTAATGGGCAGGTCGAGAGTCACCTTGTCTTTCTTCTCCAACGCCGACTTGCAGAGCTCGATCAGCGTATTATCGAGCACGTCCGCGAGACCGTGGTCCTGCTTCTGCACGCAATAGCGAGCGATCTCCGGCCCCACATCCAGGGCATGTAAGAGAGGGGTCAGATCCAGCCCCTTGGCCTTCCAGTGGTCGACGGCCTTGTGGATTTTCAATTTATCCACTCGCCCGACCATCTCGTTGATGGTCCGGAATCCCAGTTTGGCCATAATCTGGCGCAGTTCTTCCGCGACGAAGAAAAAGAAATTCACGATATGTTCCGGCTCCCCGGCAAACTTCTTTCGCAAGTCCTGGTCCTGTGTGGCAATGCCGACGGGGCACGTATTGAGATGGCACTTCCGCATCATGATGCAGCCCTCGACGATCAAGGGCGCGGTGGCAAACCCAAACTCCTCGGCGCCCAACAAAGTGGCGATCGCCACGTCACGCCCAGTCTTCATCTGCCCGTCCGTCTCCACCCGGATACGGCCACGTAAATCATTGAGCACGAGAGTCTGATGCGTTTCGGCCAGGCCCAACTCCCACGGGACTCCCGCATACTTGATGGACGAGAGCGGAGAAGCGCCGGTGCCGCCTGAGTCGCCGCTGATCAGCACCTTGTCCGCATGGGCTTTGGCCACCCCGGCCGCAATCGTGCCGACGCCCACTTCCGACACGAGCTTGACCGACACTGCTGCGTCAGGATTAGAATTTTTCAGATCGAAAATGAGCTGCGCCAGATCCTCGATGGAATAGATGTCGTGGTGCGGAGGCGGTGAAATGAGCTGCACACCGGGCGTCGCATAGCGAAACCGCGCAATGTTTTCATCGACCTTGTGGCCCGGCAGTTGACCGCCTTCGCCCGGCTTCGCCCCTTGCGCCATCTTGATCTGCAGCTCTCTCGCATTCACCAAGTAGTGGCTCGTGACGCCGAACCGTGCCGAGGCCACCTGCTTGATGTAGCTGTTCTTCGAATCGCCGTTCGGCAGCGGAACGAATCGAGCCGGGTCTTCTCCACCCTCGCCGGTGTTGCTCTTGGCGCCCAGGCGGTTCATCGCGATCGCCATGGTCTCATGCGCTTCCTTGCTGATCGAGCCGAAGGACATCGCGCCCGTCGTGAACCGCTTGACGATCTCCTTCGCCGATTCCACCTCCTCGACAGGAATCGGTTCCGGCAGGAACTTGAACTCGAGCAGCCCGCGCAGGTTTGAGCGCCGCTTACTCTCATCGTTCACGAGCTGGGAAAATTCGGCGAAGGTCTTGGGGTCGTTGGCCCTCGTCGCATGCTGCAGCTTCGCGATGGTATCCGGATTCCAGTTATGATGCTCGCCCTGGATGCGGTAATGGATCTCCCCACCGAAATCGAGTTGTCGTATCGGTATCGGCTCATAGGCCAAGCGGTGGCGACGAAGCGTCTCTTCGCCGACTTCGAGGATGCCGATCCCCTCTACACGCGACGGCGTGCCGGTGAAGTACCGGCCGATGAGGTCGTGATTCAACCCGATGGCCTCGAAGATCTGCGCACCACAATAGGATTGCACCGTCGAAATGCCCATCTTCGAGAAGATCTTGAGCAGCCCCTTATTGATCGCCTTGATGAACTTGCCTTCCGCCGTCTGTGCGTCCAATCCCTCAGGAAAGTATCCCTCGCGGTCCAGGTCCACGATCGATTCGAAGGCAAGGTAGGGATTCACCGCCCCGGCTCCATAGCCGATCAAACAGGCAAAGTGATGCACATCGCGTGGCTCGCCGGTCTCCACGATGAGGCCGACTTCGGTCCTCGTGCAGTCGCGCACCAGATGATGGTGAACGGACGCGATGCCAAGAAGGCTCGGAATCGGCGCCCATTCTTCGTTCAGCCCGCGATCGCTCAGTATGAGAAACTTGTAGCCGTCTTTAATCGCCTGGGAGGCCTGCCTGCAGAGATCGTCCACTGCGGCCCCCAGCCCCTCCGGCCCTTCGGCCACCCGAAAGAGCATCTTGAGCGTCTTACTTGTAAAATGCGGATCGGCGAGTTCGCGGATCTTCTGAAGCTCGGCATTCGTCAGAATCGGCTGTTTGACCCTGATGCGGCGGCAGGACTCCGGATGTTCATCCATCAGATTCGGCTTGGGCCCGATGCTGGTCGTGAGCGACATCACCAATTCTTCGCGGATCGGATCGATTGGCGGATTAGTCACCTGGGCGAACAGCTGCTTGAAATATTTGAAGAGCAATTGCGGCCGATCGGACAACACCGCCAACGGCGTATCTGTGCCCATCGAAGACGTCGTTTCCTGCCCCTCCACCACCATGGGCGTGATCACCATCTTCAACTCTTCAATGGTGTAACTAAAGGCCTGCTGACGCTGGCGAAGCGTCAGGTGGTCCGGCTGCGGCACATTGCTCGAATCGGGCAACTCATCGAGCGAAATCCGATATTGGGTGACCCAGGACCGGTAGGGCTTACGGCTCACAATCTCGGCTTTCACTTCCTCGTCATCGATGATGCGCCCTTGCACGGTATCGACCATGAACATCCGGCCCGGCATGAGGCGCCCCTTCTGCCTGATCTTCCGGACGTCCATCGGCAGCACACCCGCTTCCGACGCTAAAATCACCAAGCCGTCCGTCGTCACTTGATAGCGACAGGGACGCAGCCCGTTGCGATCGAGCGTCGCGCCAATGAGCTTGCCGTCGGTGAAACAGACTGCTGCAGGACCGTCCCAGGGTTCCTGCATCGCCGCGTGATACTCGTAGAACCCCCGCCGATCGAGATCCATTTGCGGATTCGCAACCCAGGGTTCAGGGATCAACATCATCATCGCGTGTGGGAGAGAGCGGCCTCCCATCGTCAGGAACTCCACGGCATTGTCCAGACAGGCCGAGTCGCTCTGCTGCTCGGAGACGATGGGATAGAGTTTGGCCAGATCCTGGCCGAACAAGTCTGAGTTGAGTCGCCCTTGCCGGGCGCGCATCCAATTCACGTTGCCCTTGAGCGTATTGATCTCACCGTTATGGCAAATGTAGCGATAGGGGTGCGCCAGCGGCCATGTGGGGAACGTATTCGTACTGAAGCGGGAATGCACAAGAGCAAGCGCGCTCGTCAGGCGTTCATCCTTCAAATCTTGGTAGTAGGCCGACATCTGCTCCGGAAGCAACAGCCCCTTGTACACAATCGTGTTTGCCGACAGGCTGGAGATGTAGAAGTAGTCACGCCCCTGAATCGCCGATTCGCGGATCGCAGTTTCCACCCGCTTGCGAATGACATAGAGTTTGCGTTCAAACTGCCCTTCATTGAGGACATCGCGGGCGATGAACACCTGCCGCATAAAGGGCTCGGTGCTGCGCGCAACGACACCGATCACATCGCTCTTGACCGGCACATCGCGCCAGCCAAGGAGTCGAGCGCCCTCTTCGAGGATCATTCTGGAAAAGAGGGCTTCACACTGTTGTCGCGTTTCGACCTGGGGCGGGAGAAACACCATCCCCACGCCATACTCCCCGGCATTGGGCAGAACAACCCCCGCATCGCCTGCCGCACGTGTGAGAAACTCGTGCGGGACTTGAAGGAGAATCCCGGCGCCGTCTCCTGTGCAAGGATCACAACCCTGCGCCCCTCGGTGGCTGAGATTCTCAAGGATCTGAAGACCCTGTTGAACAATGGTATGGGATTTCTGGCCCTTGATATTGACGATAAAACCGATCCCGCAGGAGTCTTTCTCCTGTTCAGGGTCGTAGAGGCCTTGCTTCGGTGGAAGCCCAGGGATGCTCATCGTTCGTCTCTCATAAAAATGTAGGCATGTATGCTAGCAGCCCGGATTATTCATAAATGCCGTCGCGAGACGTTCGAGACCGAAGCCCGCCGAGGCTTCTCGCAAGTAAGGCCGACGCGTGCGAACGCTCAGTCCGTCGAGGAGGCCGAACGAGAAGAGCCCTGCCGGGCGAGAGGATCGGACGACGCAGCAGGCATTCATGAATAGTCCGGGCTAGACGGAGGCTACACCAGGGAGGCAACCGAGATGGCTAACCCCGTCACTCGCAAGACAAATTTCGCTCGTATCCACTCTGTTCACCTTAATAGAAGCTTGATTCTTCTGTCAAGATTCTCTCTCGCACAACCAGCGCATAGCTGATGCCCCCTAAAGGAGGCATCAGCTTGACTTTGTTTCCTTTTCTGCCCTACCATCGGCCCATGCCCCACAGTCCAATTAGTACCTCCACGATCAACACCATGGCGGACGTCTGGGAGGCGTATCGCGATGAATTGGAGGGGATGGAACGACAGGCTCGGACGAACCTCGATTCCAGCGTGGCACTCGTCAACACCGTCGCCGCCCACATTCTGAACAGCGGCGGAAAACGAATTCGACCATTCTTCCTCGTACTTTCTGCCAGGCTCTGCGGCTATACCGGTCGCGATCATCACCAACTCGCCAGCCTCGTGGAGTTCATTCATACCGCGTCCCTGCTCCACGACGATGTGGTCGACGAAGCCGATATCCGCAGGGGCCGACAAACCGCAAGAAAAGTGTGGGGCAACCAGATCAGCATCCTCGTCGGTGACTATCTCTACTCCCAAGCCTTCTGCCGGGTCGTCGAGTTTCGGAACCATGCGATCAACGAAGTGCTTGGCGAGGCTTGCAAGAAGATGGCGGAGGGCGAAGTACTACAGCTCTATTACAACGGCAACCCCTCCATGTCGGAGGCGGAGTATCTGAAGATTGTCGAACACAAAACGGCTGGCTTGATTGCCGCCTCTTGCCGCATGGGTGCCATTCTCGCCGACGCCTCAGAGGCCCAGCAGGATGCGCTCTTCCGGTTCGGTCAACATCTTGGGATCGCTTTCCAAGTGGCCGACGATACGCTTGACTACACAGCCAATGGCGAACACTTGGGCAAGGCGCTGGGGCAGGACCTCCGCCAAGGCAAGGCCACGCTGCCGATGTTACATTTGCTGCATCACTGTTCCGAACAGGACCGGCAAATGATCGTCGACCGCATGGAAACTAGGACCCTGACAGAAGAAGACCTCGGTCGGTTTATTCACTTGATGGAAGAACTGGGCTCAATTACCTATGCCATGGATCGCGCACGATCCTACGTCGCCGCAGCCCAGCGAGATCTCGACCAGTTCGAAGACAGTACGGCCAAACGAGCCCTCTCGGTCGCCGCCGACTATATGGTCACCCGCGATCGCTAACCTCCCTCCCCGCGAGTTCTGTGCCCAGAACATCGGAAGGCACGCCAACGGGAAAGGTTCTATCCTCCAGGTCCTAGCGCCGCGACGACCTCAACCACGTAAGAAGTAGAGGATTTCGTTATGTCGACGATTATTCCATTTCATGGCCTGCGGTACGATGCAACGGTGGTTGGAGATATCAGCCAGGTCGTGGCGCCGCCCTACGACATTATCGATGCGGCCGGGCAGAAGGCCTTGCACGACCGCCATCCGCAGAACATCATTCGACTCGAATTGGGGCTCGATCAACCGGGCGACGCTCCTACTCACAATCGATATACCCGCGCCGCATCGACTCTTCAGGATTGGCTAAAAAGCGGTGCGTTGAAACACGATGCGCAGCCGACCCTCTACTACCATACGATCGAATACAACGCGCCTTACGCTGCACCCGGCCCACCGACGAAAACTCTCAAGGGTTTTCTCACCACCGTCAAACTGGAAGCGCTCGATTCGGGACATATCTACCCACACGAGAATACACGCTCGGCCGCCAAAACAGATCGGCTGAGCCTGCTCGAAGCCTGCAAGACGAACTTCAGCCCCATTTGGTCTCTCTACTCCGACCCTCAAGGAGCAGTGATGGGCCTATTAGAAGGGGCCGTGAAGGGGATACCGGCCCAGATCGACTTTCGCGACGATGAAGGATTCCGTCAGCAACTCTGGACTGTGACAGATCCAGTCGTGTTGAAGCACGCCGTCGATTCCTTACGCCGCACACCGCTGTTTATTGCAGACGGCCACCATCGCTACGAGACCGCGTTGAACTATCAGAAACTCCGTCGGCAGCAGACCGGATCGCAGGACGGCCAGCACGCGTACGACGCAGTGCTGATGCTGTTGACCGCCCTCGACGACCCAGGACTCACCGTACTCCCGACGCATCGGGTCACGACCACCGTGCTGCCTCCGTATGACCATGTGCAGTCATTGTTAGGCGCCACGTTCGACCTGCAGGAGCTTTCGTTCACCCCAGCTACGCAAGCAGCCACACGCGCAAAATTTATCGACGCGATGCGTTCGACTGGACGAACCATACCGGTCTTTGGGCTCGCATTGAAGGGAGGCAATCGCTACGTCACGCTCAGCCTGAAGCCAGCCCATCGTCCACCCGCACAGGCCTCTCCTCGTGCCAAGCTCGATGTGTCGCTGCTCCAACAACTCGTCGTGGCAACACTCTGTCCGACGCCACAAGAGCAGGAGGCCATCCTCTATACGAAGGATGATCATGAAGCCTTGGATTGGGTGGCGAAGGGAACCGGAACGGGGGCGCTCCTACTCAACGCGACAAAAGTCAGCGACGTACACGCCGTCGCAACAGCCGGTGAGCGCATGCCCCACAAGTCGACGTATTTCTTCCCGAAACCGCTGACCGGTTTGGTGATGAATTTAATGGAGAATCCGTGAGGGAGTGGGCAGACGGTGATACCGTTCGTGGCTCTAGGAACGTGCGTTTCACGCTTCACGTTGTACGTTTTACGGGGCTCTGTTGAAAGCGAAAATCCTTATCGTCGACGACGATCCTGATATTGCCACGATGCTGGAGGACCGACTACAGGCCTCCAATTATGGGACGGTGATCGCACGGGATGGGATCGAGGCGCTCGAACTGGTTGAGCAGGAAGCTCCGCACCTCATGTTGCTCGATCTGGACATGCCGCGCATGACTGGCCTTGAAGTCCTGAAACGGCTCCCGAAAGTTAGACCGGCCGAAGACCTCCCAGTGATCGTCATGACCGCCCATGCCTCGATCGATGCCGCCGTCGAGGCCATGAAAACCGGCGCCTACGATTTTCTGACCAAGCCGCTCGACAACGACCACCTCCTCCTTGTGATCGACAAGGCCTTGGAGCGAGACAGCCTCAAACGGCAGGTGGCCTGTCTCAAGTCCGAGGTCGATAGCCGCTACGCCACGATTGTAGGGATGAGCGCAAAGATCCGTGCGGTGATGGAGCCGGCGCAACGTGCCGCGAAGTCCGATGCCAGCGTGTTGCTGCTTGGTGAAAGCGGCACGGGCAAGGAACTCTTCGCCCGCTCCATCCACCAGTGGAGTCCGCGTCAGGCCATGCCGCTCGTGGTCATCAACTGCGTCGCCCTCACGGAAACGCTGCTCGAGAACGAACTCTTCGGACATGAGCGCGGCGCCTACACCGGCGCGGACCGCCTGCAAAAGGGCAAACTGGAGATGGCGGATGGAGGCACGATCTTCCTGGATGAGATCGGAGACATGTCACTCCCCCTGCAAGCCAAGCTCTTGCGTGTGCTCCAGGACAGGGAGTTCCATCGAGTCGGCGGCACACGCCTCGTGTCGGTCAATATTCGAATCATTGCCGCGACAAACAAGGATCTCCGACAGGCTGTGAAGACCGGTGAGTTTCGCGAAGACCTCTTTTTTCGTTTAAACGTCATCAGTCTGACCCTGCCTCCACTCCGCGAACGGCCCGATGACCTCCCTGCCCTGGCCAAGTTTTTCTTGAACCGGCACGCCAGGGACGCGAAGCGTCCCGGTATGATGTTCAGCCCTGCGGCTATGGCGGCCATGAGCCGGTACCCTTGGCCGGGAAATATTCGTGAATTGGAAAACGTCGTCGCACGAGCCGTCGTCTTGAACCAGTCGGACACCATCGAGCCGGACATGTTGCCGCTGGAGGCCATCGTTCGCACTCCGCCGGGTGAATGCCTCCCCTATTTCTCCCTCCCCTACCATGAGTCGATAGAAGCACATGGCCGCTACATCATCGAGCGAGCGATCGAGGAAGCGGATGGCAACCAGGGCAAAGCAGCAGACCGGCTCAAGCTCCAACGTACGTACCTGGCCCGCCTGATTAAGCAACAGAAGGTGAAGGATGAGCCGGAGTAGCTGTAGCAGGATGCTTATATGGACTCCCCCCTCCGGTGCAAGGTCATGAGTCATGGCGATAGGGTCTTACTGCACGCCTATATTCGGCCTCGTGGTGAACCCCTGTTCGGGTTCGGGCCCTGATGGACATTCTTCGCGCACCGGGTCCTCATCAGAACCGCGGCCTCTGACGGCCAGTCCTGCTAACAGGATCTCCCGGCGCCGGTCCGACCGGTCACGCCATCATCTCATGAGTCTCGCAATCCGTCATGACGGGAACACCTCCTTCACTCTGGTCCGCTCAGGGGCACGCTGCAGTGGGCTGAGAGGTCCGTCCCGTGGCCAGCAGCGCCCACACGATGCGCGCGTGCTTGGCGGCCCGCGCCACCACGGCTTTGTTGAAGCCCCGTCGGGCTTGGAGCGCCGTGACCCAGCGGCTGGTGGCGTCGGTGCGTCGCGCGAGCTGCCGCATGACGGCGCGCGCGCCGTGAATCAGCCACCTCCGCAGATAGACATCGCCGCGTTTCGTGATTCGCCCCAGGTGCCGAGTGCCCCCACTGGAATGTTGCCGAGGCACGAGCCCCAGCCACGCGGCAACTGGCGGCCGTTCTTGAAGGCGTGGGCATTGCCGACCGTCGCCACCAGGGCCGTGGCGGTCACCGGTCCGATGCCCGGCGCCTGCAGCAGCCGTTGGGCCGGTTCCGTCTGCCGCGCCCCCGCCTCGACCCGCCGGTCGTAGACCGCGCTCCGTTCATCCACCGTCCGCAGGCGGTCGGCCAGATCGGTGAACACCTCGCGAGCCAACACCGGCAGATCGGGCGTCTCCAGGAGACCGGGCAAGGCGTAGCGCAACGTTCCAATGCCCGCTGGCACGATCAGCCCCTATTCGGCCAGCAACCCGCGCGCCTGGTTGACCAGCGCCGTGCGCTCCGCGACCAGGAGCTGGCGAGCTCGATGCACGGTCAGCACCGCCTGCGGCGTGAGCGTCTTGATCGGCACGAAGCGCATGTGGGGGCGGCCCACCGCTTCGCAGATCGCCTCGGCATCGTTGCCGTCGTTCTTGTCGTTCTGCCGATACGGCACGACGAACTGCGGTGCGATCAGCCGCACCTCATGGCCCAGCTTCGTCAATTCTCGCGCCCCGTAGTGGGCGCTGCCGCAGGCCTCCACCCCGACGAGACAGGGACGGAGTTGGGTCAAGAACGGGCGCAGCTGCGCCCGCGAGAGTCGGCGACGCAGGACGGTGTGGCCTTCGTCATCGACCCCATGAAGCTGAAAGACGTGCTTGGCCAAATCGATTGAAAAGTGTACAGCGGAGAGATCGACGAATGCCATCAGGCTCACGCACATAAGGAGCACGCTGTGGATAGGCCAAACAGTCTTCGAGGAGCACCGGAATCTGCCAGCGCGGCAACAACCTCTCAAGCCTCGGGATGGAATCGACTTGTCGGGTTACAAGCTCTGCGTGAATGACGCAAACCTCGCGTATATGTGAGGCCACTCCCTCCCCATTGGGTAACGCATAATCGTTACATGCAACGTTTCGCAACGCAAGGCACAAATCTTCGAGTAGCTCCTCATTCGAACGCTTGTGAATTGGTGGTCTTGGTGGGGTATTCGCCATAGGCATCGCGTAAGTTAGCTAGCAGTGTGTTGACAAACCCTCTCCCCCTCTCGCCGCAGTTGTGATAAGAGAAGCCTTCATCAGGAGGGCCACCATTATGATGGGTACCGCCGATCATCCGATGCAGAAGATCCGCCCATTGATCGATACGGCACGGATCCGGCAGCTCTGCGAACCGCTGTATGCCGAAACCGGCCGTCCGTCGATTCCCCCGGAGCAACTGTTTCTGGCCCTCCTGGGCGGGTATCTGCTGGGGGTGACCTCGGAACGGGCCTTGGTGCGCAAGCTGACCGGGAACCTAGTGCTCCGGTGGTTTGTGGGACTGGATTTAGATCAGATGCCGTGGGATCACTCGACGTTCTCACAGAACCGGAAGCGGCGCTTTACGGAAAACGGGCTACTCGAACGGTTGTTTGATGAGACGGTGGCCCTCGCCATCAAGCAGAAGCTGGTCTCCCATCATACGACGCTCGACGGGACGCTGGTCCATGCGAATGCCTCGCACAAGAGTTTCGTCCCCATGGAAGTGTTCCTGCAGCCAGCAGAGTATAAGCGCCGGATTCGGTCACTGGATGCGGGGCCGACGCCGGACCAGGACTCGGACAATCCCACCGTCACCTTTCGCGGGGAACGGCGCTCGAATCAGACGCATGTCTCGACGACGGATCCCGATGCCAAGCTGGCCAACAAAGGCAATGGGACCGCGGCGATGGTTGGCTACACCGTGAACGGCCTAATGGACAATCGGCTCGGCTGTTGCTCGGTATCAATGTGGAGTCGTTTCGAGGGCCGGCCTCAGAGACGGACGGCGGGCGGGCGTTGCTGGATCGGTTTCATGCGACGCACGATCTTCGGATTCAGACCGTGGGCGCGGACAAGGGGTATTTTGCGAAGCCGTTTCTGACGGCCCTTTTTCGGCGGCGCAACCGGCCCCATATTGCGGCCAAGACGACGGGACGGGAGGCGGTGCATCAGCTGGTGCGACGGCTGAGCCGGACGGTGGGTTATCGGCTCTCGCCACGGGCGCGCAAAAAGATCGAAGAACTCTGGGGGAGGCAAAATGCTGGCACGGCTTCCGGCGCTTCCAGCGGCGGGGGCTCCTGCAGGTCCGAGACGAAGCCTATCTGATGGGATGGCTGCTCAACTTGAAGCGGCTGGCCACTGTGCTCCCGGCTCCGGCATAGTGGGGACCGAACAACAGGGGCCTCCGGGGAGAGGAGGGAGCCCAGAAGAGAGAGGGCTCAACGCCCAGCACGGATAGACCGTCCATTCAACAAAGAACGGAGTCAGGCCAGACCACCCAAGAGAACCGGTTCGAACAGCTCGTTTGTCAACACACTGCTAGAGATCACTAGGCCTGTGCCCCCTTGGTAACACCTGCTTCTTGAGCGAATATGTATGTCGGCATCCTGCTATGCAGACAGCCGTCTTGAGGCAAGCGTGATGAGACCGGCTGACGCATCCTGTTCGGCTTGCGCATAGCGTTCCGGCGTCCCGATATCCGACCAGTACCCCTCACAGTCGTATCCGAGCACCGTTTCCCCCCGCTCAATCGCCGCCACATAGGGATCGATGATGGTCGAAGCCACAGCCTTGGGCACATCTCGCAGAAGCCGGGGGTTAAACACATGAATCCCGGCAAACATGCGGGACTGGGTCGGCACCTGATCTGCACATCCACGCCCGATGATCCGCACGATGCGGTTGTCCAAATCCATTTCCACAAGACCCCACCGTGCCGCCCCAGGATCTTTGCGTAGAACAAGCGTCGCGACCGCCTTACGCTGCTCGTGAAACGCGCACAACGCACCGAGATCGAATTCCACCAGCGTATCAGCGTTGAGCACCAAGACCGACTCACCGAAAAAATGCGACTCCGCCTGCTTGAGGCCGCCCCCCGTACCCAAAATCACCGGCTCGCGTGAATAGATAATCCGCAACCCATACCGCGAGCCGTCGCCGAGCGCCTGCTCGATCAGCGGTCCAAGATAATGGAGGTTGATAACCACATCCTGAAACCCATGCCGTTTCAGCAGCAACAGATTCCACACAATGAGCGGTGTGCCTGCAATGGGGAGGAGAGCCTTTGGAATGGTGTTGGTGAGCGGCCGCAAGCGAGTTCCCAAACCCGCTGCAAGGATCATGGCTTTCATAACGAAAGTGAACGGTGATGGGTGATGAGTGATGGGTCAGACTCGATGGGAATCACTTTGGCTCTCCACATACCACTCATCACAGATCACGCATCACTGCAGTTCGGGCACGTAGAGAGTGAGATGTTTCCGGAGCGTGGCCAACTCGGGATACTTCCGGAGATTGCCTTTGACATAGTTCAAGACACGCGGAATGTCGGCGAGGAACTTCGGATTGCCTTTGACCTGATCGATATAGACGAATCGCCCCGCCGCCTTGAGGTTGCGCTGGATACTTGTGAAGTCGAACAGTCGGCGGAAAGTCTCCCGGTTGGTCTGAACCTGCCGATGCGTGGCCAACCGATCGAGAAAACGATCGATCAAACGGTCGATCAGCACCTCATCGAGTGCGATATAGGCGTCGCGCAGCAGCGAGGCGAGGTCGTACGTCGCCGGCCCCATCAAGGCGTCTTGAAAATCGATGACCCCCAACCGTTCACCATCAACCATCAAATTACGCGAGTGATAGTCCCGGTGGACGAACACGCGCGGTTGGCCGGCAAGCAACTCGGCGATGTGCTCGAATTCGCCACGGATAGGCAGGGAATCATCTGCGAACATCGGCTTCCCCTGCCTCGCGACGATCCCATATTCCAGAAAATGGTCGAACTCCCACATGAGAAGCGGCACATCGAAGCTTCGGTTGAACGCGAGACAATTCGGATCGCCCTGTGAGGTGGCCTTCAGTTGCATCTCTGCGAGGACATCGACGGCCTGCGTATAGCGCGCTTCTACACCTGCCTCGATCGCATCACGACAGGCTTCCGCCAGGGTGAGGTCGCCGAAATCTTCAAGATAGAGCAGCCCCGACGATTGATCGTAGTGATAGAGGCGCGGAACGGAGACACCGGCTTTGGACAAATGAGCGTGGATGTTCAGAAAGGGTAACTCGGCGATGTGATGCGCCGCCCCGCTGACGGCTTCTTCCGATTGCTTAAAGGCCTCCGGCTCGGCCAACTGCATGAGAATCACCGAGCGAGCAGCGCCCCCGGTCAACTCAATGCGAAAATACCGGCGGTTGGACGCATCGCCTGCCAACGGTGTGAGTGCCTTGAATTGTCCCTTAAAAGGAAGCCGAGCCTCGACCGTGGCAGCCACGAGGGTACGATCCGGCAAGGCCAGGGGCTGTTTCGGCGCAGCAGGATTCATAGTGCCCATCGGCTGCGGATTATACTGTTATTTCAGAGGGCTGTCACGAACAGGATGGAAAGGGAGCGGCCAGGTGCCCTTCTGGCTCGCAGAACGCGCACGATAAGAATGTGCTCGTTCGATGGCCGCAGATGGAGTCACTCTAATGATCCTCCCACTGGGAGAGGGAAGAGAAGACTAAGCAACTATGCGCGCAGTAAAGAGACCCCCGGCACTCATCCAAGGTAGCTCAGCCAGCTCGTGCCGCCTAGATGATCTTGATTATCTCCGGAGCCATGAACACGCGGTTCCGCTTCTTGCCGGTCTCTTCACGAAGGATGCCTTTACGGACCAGCTTTTCTACGTTCAACTGAGCCGAGCGCTGTCTCACTTTCATACGCTTCGCCGCCTGACCGATGGGAATGGCGGGATAGGAAAACAGTTCATCGACTAATAAATATGGGCTCAGCAACTGTCTTAACTGTCACGCGTGCTGAGGCGGGTCCGTCCGCCAGCGCGTCCGATGCTTGAGCATGGAGTTGAGTGTCGTCAGCAGTGTCCGCATACAGGCGACGAGCGCCACCTTCTTGGCTTTGCCCAGTCCACAGACGCGCTGAGAGCACGTCTTGATCACAGGGTTGTACCGTGTCGCCACGATGGCCGCCATATACACGTTGGCCCGGACCTGTGCGCGCCCGCCCCACACCATCCGTTTCCCATGCAACGTACCGCTGTCACAATTGAGCGGCCCCACGCCCACAAGCGCGGCCATCTGCTCGTTCGTCAACGTGCCCAATTCCGGCACATTCGCCCGCACGGTGGTGGTGAGTACCGGCCCGACGCCGGGCACACTGCGCAGCAGGTCGTCTTTCTCTCGCCAGACGGGACTGTCCTGAATCGTCTGCGCCAGTTCCGTGTCGAGATGGGTTCGCTCACGGTGGAGCCAGGCCCTATGCGTGCGGAGGCTCTTGCGGATGGATGGGGACGCCATGCGCAGACGATTCTTCTCCGCCGTGAGCATCTCGAGAGTGGCCGCCGTCGGGTGGCGAGAGTCGCCAGGGCCTGCGTCTGGGCATCGGGGAGGGGGCGTATCTGCGAGCGAATCACCTCGGCGAAGTGGGCCAGGATCTGGGCATCGAGGGCATCGGTTTTGGCCAACTGGCCGGTCGTCCGCGCAACATCAAGGACCTGTCGTGGATTCATCACGACAATCGTGAGGACGTCGGCGGCGAGGTCGCCCCGAGGGGCATTTCACGTCCACCGGTGGACTCGAGCACAATGAGCACCGGGGCCACCCGACCGGGCTCGCCTTCGTGCCGGACGCCAGTGGAGCGGTGGGGTTCACTGGCGTTCGTCTTCGTGATTCGCACCTGACGGAATATGTTCCGCCTTTTCCAACAACGCTCACGACAACGACTTTTAATCGACGCCGCTTGCCGCGGTTTGAAGTCTGCGCCTGTCCGCCGACTTCGAGGGACCTCCCCTCATCGTGGATGAAGCATCGCCGCTATCTCTACATAGATGGTTGCGTTCGTAGCACACAGACTCCCGATAATCATCTCGAAGGCTCCTCAACAGGTGGAGAGTAGAGTACGCTGACATGGCGGCTCGCGTCACCTGAACCGAGGAGGTTGCGATGTTGTGTGATGCGGGAATCGATCTCCATGCCACCAACAGTATGGTCGTCGTGATCGATGAGGCGGACCGGGTGCTGTACCAGCAGCACCTCCGTAATGACCTCGCCCTGATCCTCACGGCCTTGGAGCCGTATCCGGTCACAGTACAGGCGTCGCGGCTGAATCTACCTATATTGGTACTGGCTTGTTGATGGGCTCATCGATACCGGTTATCGCGTGCATCTGGCCATGCGCCCGCCCTGCTGCAGTACAGCGGGCTCAAGCACGCCAACGATCAGCATGATGCCCGGTGGTTGGCACACCGGCTCCGTCTTGGCCTGCTTCCCACCGGCTCCATTTTATCCCAAAGCCGAAAGGCCGTCCGTGATTGGCTGCGTCAACGCAGCCAACTGGTGCGCCACAAGACCATCGTGGTGCTGAGCCTGCAAAGTCTCCTCACGCGACTAACGGGGAGCCGGTTGTCCCTGCCGCGCCTTCGGCAGCTCACCCCTGAGGGCGTCGCGGCCCTCGTGCCGTTTCCCGAACAGGGCCAGTCGGTCCTGAGCCCGTTGACCATGCGGCAGTGTCTGGAGCAACAGATTCACGAGATCGAGCATGTCGTCCGGGAGGCGGGCCGTATCCCGTCTGGCTAGGGGCTGTTGCAGACCGTCAACGGCATCGGCCCGATCTTCGCGTTGGCGATCTTATTGGAAACCGATGACATGCAGCGGTTCCCCACGGTGGGGCACGTCGCTTCCTCTTGTCGCTGCGTCGACAGCCAGCACCTCAGCAATGTCAAGCGTAACGGGGCCGGGAACACGTATCGCAGCTGGGCCTTCCTCGAAGCGGCGCATTTTGCGATTCGCTACGAGGCCGTGATCCGGAATTTCTATCAGCGGAAACAGGCGCGGCCCCATCCCTTGGTGGCACTGAAGGCGGCGGCCCCTAAGCTGGCCCGCGCGTGTATCACGCCTTGCGTGAGCAGGTTCCGTTCGATCTGCACCGTGCATTTGGCTAGGTTACCTGGACTTGGGGTGGGGCTGGGAGCTCGCCAAGGGGTTGGGGATCACCCCGCACTCCCGATTGGACTCAGTTCCCACCCCGCCTATCGCCCTCGCCAGCGGTGCGGGGACTGAGACGCCTCGACCAGGAGCCATACAAGGGGTGGCCGCCAACCGGCAGCCCAACATCCTGTGCCGTATGGGGTGGACGTGGTTGGGTACCGACAGCTGTCTGGGCCACCGAGGTGCCAGGAACCGGAGTCGATACCCGTCCGGGCGCGCTCCGAGGCCTTGATCCTGAGGGGTGACTGGTGCGGCTCAGGTTGGATCCGACACGACTGACGAAGACAACCGGGGTGCGATTCAGTCACGCGAGCGTAGAGAGAGAAGGGCGACGTGCTCATCCCGCAGGCTGCCCCATGAACGGAGTGACGGGTGAAGGCAGGGCTGTGCCTCTTGACCGGGGCCTTCGAGATGGGCGACCCCTTTCTTCGACCCACTGCGCTGTGCGTGGGATGATAGGTAACAGATCTTACGTGATCATGAGAGGTGCCCATGCCTCGAATCAATCGCAGGCATGAAAGTCAATAGTCATGCTAGACTCCAATTTTCATTGTATCAATCGGTTACGATCACGTGAGGATCGTAATGCCCAGACCATCCCCCCAAAAGGGTTACCGCTCCTGGGGCATGACACATGTGAATGCTGCAGTTATGCTTCATAATATAAAGAGCAGCTGGTGACTCTGATGAAAGCCGAGAGTCCCAGCGTATCAACCAGCAGACCGTTGAACAAATCAGGTATGGAGGTGAGCATGAAGGACAATCTACTCGAGTCAGAATTGCGAAAAGCACGGCGCGTGACACATCTGGGCCGTGTGTTCCTTTTCGGTGAGTGTGGATTCAGGGGATTGGCCTATCTGCAGGACCTCTCTACGACCGGTTGCCAGGTAACCTCGGAAAGTCCCCTTCAGGTTGGAATGGAACTCGAACTCTCGCTGTTTGCCGCAAGCGGTGAACGAGACATCATAATTGAACTGGCGAAGGTTCGGTGGGCGAACGGAGACCGGTTTGGGCTGGAGATCCTGGGAGTCGATCCTCTTGAGCGAGAACGTCTGAGGCTGTTTCTGAAGACTGTTGTGATGCCGTCCGGTTCCGATGTAGCGGGAGCATGAATGACGTGTGCCTGCGTGTAATGGGCTTCTAGCGAATCAACAAGGCGCCTACCAATCGTCCACCGGCTAGCAGGTCGGCAAGACAATCAGCAACACAACGACAAAGAAGGCAACTGTCTTGAATGTCCCACACGCAAACGCGCCCCTGCGTACTCAGAGGCACGCATGCCACAACTGACGGCTCAGAGAATCCGGCTTCCTCGTTCTGTGTCCCATCCTTGCGATGCGGGCTTACAAGCCCTCGCAACTGTTCGGGCTCATTCAGAGTGTGGATGTATTGACCATGCTTTTCTATGGTCTCACAGGACCAAGGGGTCAGCGATCTATCACATTCAGAACGCAGGACAACCGTATCATTGGCGAGCATATAACTAAGATACAAGGCATGACTATTGATTTATTTGAGCCATCTCATTTCGCTCCAAGCTATAGGCCATCGGCTATCAGCCATACGCTCTTCGAATCCCATGCCCCACTCTCGCATGGCTGACGAGAAAGCAGGAACGTTCTGAAATCCCTGATATCTCATGGGGCTGGTAGGAACAGAGGTCACCGGAGGCGCGGGTACCTGCCGAGGCTCGGCCAGGCCCAGAAATGAAGAAATACCGTATGGCGTTACGATGAGGACTCAAGCGGAACGAACTGCTCCAGAGTGGTGATCAGCTCAGGGATGTCA
>JBBRRK010000047.1:0-21564 GCA_038200765.1 Nitrospirales bacterium | reverse complement strand
GAAAGCTGGCGCCGGCGCGAAGACCATCGCCGGCACGATCCATCCCTATCCGACACAGGCCGAGGTCAATAAGAAGGTTGTGAACCTGTGGCGCAAGGCGCATTTCACACCACGGACGAAGAATCTCTTGATGAAGTTGTTTGCGTGGATGAGGAGGGGATAGGGAGGGAGTGGCCAGGTGCCCTTCTTGCTCGCAGAACAAAGGAGGGGATGGAGGCTAATGATCTTCTGTGCTCGCGCAACGCGCGGCCTCCGAAGGCCCTCGTTGGACGCGCGCAGTGGAAGATCATTCAGCCCCCATCCCTTGAAGAGAGAACGATCAAGCTTGGAGGGATCATTTGTAGTCTCGTTCGACAGCCGTACCTGGACCAACATGGGTGCCCTTCCTGGTGAGGAAAACAAGCGAGCTTGGAAGGATCAAATAGAGGGATGACGGTCGCTCGATGCGCGCGGTAAAGGGCAGCCTCGGCCCCTCCCCTAAAGAGGGCATAGAGAAATAGAGGATTGGAAGGCCCTCGCCCGGGCTAGCGAGTGAGAAAGCTGCGCGCAGGAAGAGCCCTGGCTGCCCTCTGATTCAGATGATTTTTGCTGATTCCGGAGAAGAAAAGGAAACGATTGGAAATAATCCCTACGCGTCATGGCACTGCACAATGACGGGCACATATATCGCCGTCCCATCCTATTCCTCAAATCCCATCGCCTGGGATCATGGTGATGACCACGGTTTGAAACCGACCACAAAAGTGGAAACGCGCCATCCGACCACTTGATTGCCAGTGTCCCACCTCTCCAAACGACCATTCTGAATCAAGCCAGCAGTCATGCTGCGAATTTGCTGAGCGTTCTCGTGAATCAGATTTGATTCATCTCATGAATCTCTTTCGATACACACATCTGGGAACAGGAGACGTGCGGAACACGTGTATTCTTACTCAGCAATACGTATAACGCTGAAAGCATTGAGATTAATGATACCATCCAATAATTCGACGTCCCTGTCCTCTGCTGGCACTTAGCTTGCAATAACGAATGTGGAATCGCATGAGGGGAGCTTAGCAAACGGACGATTTCTACCTGACTCAGATACAGCCCACGCGAGTCGGATGAATCGTGGAAAGGAGGTAGCGGTACGCGGATCCACATACGAGGTCGCGATACCTACCACAGGCACTTCAACGGATGAGGTGGGAGGTTTTGTCGCGTAGGTTTCAAGAGAACCGATGGCGTGCGATACGGACAGACATTGGCAGATCCGGTTCCTATGCGGCTCCGCCTAATCATTGTTGGGCGTTATGAACACCTTCCGCAACAGACAATGGATGAAGCAATTTACCGGGCGAATGCTGGCTCATGAAGTGCCTAGACATGATTCCCTCAAGTGCGCATATTCAGTCAAGGACGTGCTGTGCTTACAATCCAAACGATAGGAGAGATGAGAATGACGTTTCCAACCCCCAGCAATGATGAGGCTCTAACAACTCCTGGCATCCCGTTCATCGGCAACTTTCACAAGACTCTGCCACACAACAAGTTCGGCGAGGTGAGTCCCTCCGCCTACCGGAAGTTCGAACGAATCTGCCTGCAAATCGAGGCGGGCATGCTGCTCAATTTTGAGGAAGTGCCCTCCGGCCCACTCATCGATCCAGACCAGAGCCCGTTCGATGCATCCGCGTCGGCTAGCCTCACTGAGTTGGTGGCACGTCTGACCAGCCCACTCGCCGGCGCCTCGACCGAGACGCACGGCCCTGACCCCAAGACGCTAGAGATGTTGCCGGCTCCGGGCTGCCAATCGATCAGCGCGGCAGCCGAAATGGTCGAGCTTTATTGGATGGCATTGCTGCGCGATGCGCCGCTGGTAGCATTTCAGCAAAACAGTACGCCACCAGACGTGGGCTGCGCCACGGTCTCTGCACATAACGAGGCTCTAGGCTACAACGTCACGTCGCGCATTAACGCCGCGCGCAACGCTGTCAATGCTGTCTTCGACTGCGCGGTACGTCATGACACTGACCCCGGCAAATTACGCGCACCTCTCGATCTTCAGGGAGGGAGTGGCGGCGCGGATATCGTACGTCAAACGCTGTTCCGCAGCGGGCTTCACGGCGAAGACCACGGGCCACTCTTGAGCCAGTTCTTCCTTCGCCCCATCGGCTATGGTGTACAAACCATCGATTCGAAACAAGTGCCGTACATAGCGAAACGCGACTTTTTGGTTAGTCACGGAGACTGGTTGCTCGCGCAGAACACTGGCAAAGATAGGTACGGCCGCGACTATGGCAACGGCAACAACTATGCCGACCAGCAAGTCGGCAACATCTATTACCCTACAACCGACGTCCTGCCCGGTGGCCCTGTGATCAAGCGGTATATCTCGACGATGCGCGATCTCGCACGCTTCGTGAACCGCGACGCTCTACACCAGGCCTATTTCAACGCCGCGCTCTTTCTCGATGGCGCCGGCGCGACACTCGATCAGGGCAACCCGTATCGCGGCAACCGCTATTCGCGCGAAGTGGGGTTCGCCACACTTGGCGGCCCCGACCTGTTGACGCTGGTGTCCGAAGTTGCCAGCCGGGCGCTCAAGGTTGTGTGGCGACAGAAATGGCTGGTGCATCGCCGCTGTCGCCCAGAGGTATATGGTGGTTTGGTGCAGATGCAGAAAAACGGTTATGCTGCCGAAACGCGGGATTACGGTTTGCCGATGGCAGTCGCAAGTTGCCCGAACTTCGGCACTGCCATCAATGACACGCTGGATGCCGTCTCTGCGCACAACGCCGCGCTTAACGGGGGCACTGGAACGTTGTTTCTGCCGATGGCGTTTTCTGCCGGCTCACCCAGCCACCCGGCCTACGGCGCGGGCCACGCAACCGTTCGCAGGCGCGTGTGTGACCGTGCTCAAGGCTTGGTTCGACGAAGACGAAAGACTGGTCGATCTCTTTGCTCGCGCCAATAGCGGAACGCCCAAGGATCCTCCTGGCGGCGAACTGAAGATCCTGCAACCCGGTTATCGCAAGGCCGTCGTAACGCTTGAGGAGTTCTGCGAGCCACAGGAGTATACTGGCGGCGATGTCGAGAACATGACCGTTGGCGGCGAGCTGAACAAGATCGCCAGCAACGTGGCGATGGGTCGCAGTATGGGTGGCGTGCATTGGCGCTCTGACAACACCCGCAGTTTGCGGCTTGGCGAGCAGGTGGCGATCGAAATCCTGCGCAAGCGCACGATCGAATATGCCGAACGGCCGGTGTCTTTCACGTTTCGGACGTTTGACCGCGAGATGGTGCGGATCGCGAATGGACAGGTGGTGGAGTTGTGAACCGCCTCATTGCGGGCGCATAACTGTCATTCAACGGCGATGCGCCAGACAATGAAGTGACGCCCAACCCTTTGTTCCAACAGACTGCCTTCGGCGGCCGCTGAACTCGAACGGTGAGCCGACGTTTCGCGTCGGCTCACCGGATCCGTGGATGGTCATCCGCAAGCTAATCCACGAAGTGCGGCCCACCAGAGGCTACAGCGGACAGCCGCTGCACAAACGTCGTGTGTCCTGCGGATGCCCGCTGATCCGCGGAGCCGTTAGGCCGCACGAATTATCTATTTATGACAACGAAAAGAGAAGGCTTCTTTGGAACGGACAACCTGCATCGCGCAGGATGGGCTGCCCTGATCGGCTTGGCCGGTTTTCTTGGCGCGCTGACATATCACAAAGTTTTCGGGCTGCAGAAGGTTGTGGTTGAAACAATTGTTACCCCGGGACCACCGGCTCAGATTACTACCGAATCGACACTACGCAGCAAAGACATATCGGATCTTGCTGAATCGATCCAGAAACTGGCGAATGCAACTTCCAAAAACGTAGAGCAGAAGCGACTGCGTGAGCTTTCTGACGAGGTGGATCGATTGCGGTCCGAGGTCGCGCGATCAAGAAAACCGAGTTCGCCGGTGCCGCAGTCTAGTAGCAAAAATTCACCCGCTGGCGACGCCGCGAGGAACGAGATACCAACGAATACCCCAACTAAATTCGTCTTACCTGAAACTGCCAAGGGCTACACAAGTGCGAAGCTATTTGGCGTTTCAGCTACCACATGTCCCCCCCGGGATATTGCTCCGGGCATAAGCCTCAGAATGACGTTCGATCTGAATGATCTGTCTTTGATTTCCCGCGCCACACCTGTTCGGACAATGATCGTTCAGGTGCGCACCCCAACGGACCTTCTGCAAATTGACGAGGCGTGGAGCGACCTACAACCGGGAGCAAACACCGTCACCCTAGGGCCTAAGCTGGAACCTGGCAATTACAAGCTAATATATGGCTTTTACCTGCGAGGCAAACTGTCAAGTGATTTTCCAGAATTCTACTCCCGCGCATGTTCCTTCGTAGTGCGTAGTACATAAATAGGCCGTGCAATGCGGCCCAACTAGCGGTTGGAGTGAACAGCCGCTGCACAAACGTCGTGTGTCCCGCGGATGCCCGCTGATGCTAGGAGCCATAGACGTCAACGGGAGATTGAGATCATGCCCACCGACACACAGTTCGTTTCCACAACGCCGGTCCTCGCGTCGCTTGACATCGAGCGTTCTGTTGAGTTCTTCTGCTCTCGCTTTGGCTTCGCACGGGTGCACGTGGAACAAGGTGTCTATGGCATCGTTTCTCGCGACTCGGTTCACATTCACTTCTGGGCTTGCAATGAGAGGCGCATCGCGGAAAATACAAGCTGCAGAGTCCGCGTGAATGGGATTGAGGATCTTTACTCGGTATGCGTAATTTCCGGCATAGTTCATCCAAACGTGCCACTAGAAGCAAAGCCCTGGGGAACAAAAGAGTTCGCCGTGCTCGACCCGGATGGAAATACCGTAGCTTTTGCCGAGTGGATGACCCCTAACTAGCCCTTCGGTCAGACATCTGCCGGCAAGCCGGTGTGTGTTGCTCAAGTCAAGCGTTGGTAAGAGCCTAGAGGAAATCGAGGTCTTGAGCATTGGGACAACTTAAAGACTGCTTTCTCGGCAATCCCATGAAACAGATAACGGCTGCCAAATGGGGTGAAGGGGAGCAAGCAACTATCCTTCTTGTTCGCAGAACGCGCACATTCAGAAAGTGCTCGTTCGATGCGCGCAGTCGAAGTCGAACCATGCCTGCGCTCAAAGAGGGAGATGGTAATATGTTGGTTGCATCGGGCGTGCTTCTAGCGATGTGGCTGTTGATCGCTCCGGCATGCCTCTGGGCAGAGAGTGGGGCAGTGCTTGAAGTGGGCAAATTTTCAGCCAGTCAGGTCGGGCAGGCAATGCCCGATGGGTGGAAGCCGCTCATTTTTAAGAAGATCCCCAAACATACCTCCTATGAAGTGGTGAAGGATGGAGATGTAACGATTGTGAAGGCGGTGAGCGAGGCCTCGGCCTCCGGCCTGACCAAGCCGGTGTCGATCGACCCGAAAGAATATCCGATCGTCCGGTGGCGCTGGAAAATCGACCATGTGCTGAATGGCAGCGACATGGCCCTCAAGGAGGGGGACGATTTTCCGGTTCGGCTCTATATCACCTTTGCGTACGATCCCGACAAAGTCAGCTTTGGGAGGAAGCTCAAGTTTAAAGCCGGGTAGGCTCTGCTCGGTGATATTCCCATTGCCGCCTTGAACTATATCTGGGACACGAAGGCGCCGGTCGGCACGATTGTCGAGAACGCCTATACCGATTTTGCCTAGATGGTCGTCGTCGAGAGCGGCACTCAAAAAGAAGGCCTGTGGATCGACGAAGAGAGGGATATTTACGAAGACTACAAGAAGGCGTTCGGGGAGGAGCCTCCGATGATCAACGGCGTCGCGATCATGAGCGATACGGATAATACCAAGGAACAGACCACGGCTTACTACGGCGATATTGTTTTTCAGAGATCGGTGAAGGCGACATCTCGATGACAATGGGATGAAAGGTAGATCATTAAGAACGGGCCGACCTGTTCAGGGTCGGCCCGTTCACGACATCATCGCGCGTGACGTGAGATGAGTGCGCGGATTCGAACTGGGGGTTACTGAACGGAATTCGCGAAGCCGCCTCGTGTAATTTCGGCGCGGACGGTGCCCCCGACTTTTTTGCTTCCACGGATCTGCTTGCTCCCTTGACTGACTTGGAGTTGGACCTGGTTACCTTCGTAGTCTTCAACCGTATAGACATTCCCATGAATATTCTTCAGCGTGCCGCCTACGGTTTTCCATGCGGGACCTGTTTTGGGGGCAAGATGGCCTATCTTTTGCCCCTGGTCGAGGTGAGAGACATGAGCCTCAGATGCCGCCGATGCTGCGACGGTCGACGCATGGTTCTTGGGCTTATTTGATCCCGTTTTCTTGTCATCCTTTGCCAAGACTGGTGTCGTGAGCAAGCCGAGGATGGCCAGTACGATCATCAGGGCTGGGAGAATCCTTTTCGTTTTTTCCATAGCGAATACCTCCTTGCTGCGTGAGCATTATTTTCAACCCAGAATCTTTCAGCAAGGCGTATGCCGTAGCGTCGTACGAGAGTGATCAAGGAAATTCAGTAGCTTATGAGAACTGATGGGTATAGGGTCTGGAAATGTTATAAAAGCAGGGGGAAAACGACCTGAGCCTGTCCAAATATGGCCGTATGTGCCGACGTGAGGAATAGATGATGATGGCAGCCCCCTTTACGGCTCTGAACCGAGTGCTCATGCCTTTCACAAACCTCATGGCTGGTCGGCCGGTGTTGGCCACGTTTCAGGTCAATCTCCGATGCAATTCCGCCTGCGGCTATTGCGATCTTCCGTTGAATGTCGGCCGGTATGAGATGACCAGGGAAGAGATCCAGAGGGTGTTCTCCTGTCTCTATCGTGACGGTGTCCGGTTCGTGTTGGTGCAGGGGGGCGAGCCGTTGTTACGGCGAGATTTGCCGGAGATCCTCGAAGACCTCTCGGGGATCGGCTTTCACCTGACGCTGATTACGAATGGTACGAAGGTCACGGTGCAACTTGTCGATCGATTGAGTCGATTTCCGCTGGCTATTTCGGTGAGCCTGGACACGTTGAATCGAGAGCAGTATCGGCAGATTCGCGGCGCCGATCAGTTGGAGCAGGTGTTAGAAGGCATCGAGTTCTTGAAAGATTTTCCCCATCCCAAATTTCTCACCTGCATTGTGAGCGAAGTCAATCGTGCTGAGGCGCCGGCGGTTGTGCGATTTGCGCGAGAGCAGGGATTCTTACCGGTGGTGGGCGCCTATCATTGGAACGTCGGCACCTATGGCAGGCCTGATGAGTTGCTCATGTACGATCGATCGAGTGCTGCCGCTGTGTTCAGTGGACTACTTGACGACGAGCTGATTCCTCCCGGCTACCTCAGAAAATTCGTCGAAGACAATGTGAGCTGGTTGCGCGGGCAGAAACTGGAGCCCTGCGATGCGGGGCGGTACAGTGTGGCGATCGATGCCTCAGGCAATGTGTCGCCCTGTCTCGCGTTCCCTTCCGTGGGGAATCTGCTCGAATTGTCGCTGAGTGACATATTGGCACGATTCAATCGACAAGATATTCAAGCCTGTTCCGATCGGTCGTCATGTAACAGACTGGATGGTCGGGTCATTGGGTCGCTTCTCCGACATCCGATCACCGCATTGCATACACCGGTGTCCTGGTGAGGAATAGAGACATGAAGACATGGTGGATGGCGATGGCGGTGGTGACGGTCCTGGTGGGTTGCTCCAGCGTGCCAACGTCGTTCAGCCCCACTAGGCCCCTCCCCCCCGCCGAGTTCTCACATCAGGTCTTTGGCATCGTGGTGCAGACCCACGTGCGCAATGGACAGGTGAACTATCCCGTCATCCAGGTGGACCGGCGCTTCACCCAGTATCTCGACCAGCTGGATCGCGTCGACCCGAATAGCCTGTCTCGTGCAGATCGCTTGGCGCTCTGGATCAATGCCTATAATGCCTATGCAATCAAGGGTATCCTGGATGGATATACCCCCAGCACTCTCGTGGGCCGCTATCGGTACTTTATAGGACGCGACTACCGTGTTGGTGGGACGTTCGTCAATCTCTATGACTTGGAGCGGAAGATTCTTATCGCCCAGTTCCATGAACCGCGCATCCACTTCGCGATCGTCTGTGCATCGACATCATGCCCCAGACTGCAGCCCTGGACGTATGGGGGTGCGCAGCTGAACGGGCAACTCGATTACGTCGCCCGAGAGTTCATCAATGATCCAACGAAGAATCATTTTGACCGTGAGAAGAAGATTGCCTTTCTCTCGAAGATCTTCGATTGGTTTGCCGAAGACTTCGAGGCCCAGGCCGGATCGTTGTCTCGGTATGTCGCGCAGTACGTGGCTGATCCGGACCTGGCCCGCGATCTCACGTCCACACCATACCGGATCGAATTCCTCGACTACGACTGGAGCCTGAATGGGCCTCCACCGAAATAGGCCGTCATGCTGGTCCATCCACACGAAAAGATCCCGATTGCGCGACTACTGACGTTTCTTGAGTATGGCGAGCGTTTGGCGAACGAATGTGCCAAGGCACAGGCTGCGTTGGCGCCGAATTCGGGATCGCGGCGCTTTCTCCTCGACCAATCTCGTCAGGAGGCTGCGCATGCCGTGGTGTTTCAAGGCGCCATTGTCTGGTTGGCGCCGAGACATCTCGGTGATGTGCCGTTTCTCCCTGCGTTGGAAGAGTATCGGAAACTTCTCAACGATGCCTTGGTTCGGCAGGATTTACTCGAAACGTTTCTGGCCGAACAGGTCATGCTTGAAGGATTGGGGGAAGCGATCCTGACGCGTATCGAAGAAGGATTGGCCAAGCGAGCCGCGCCGTTTGGTTGGCTTCGGCGAATGTTGCTTCAGCAAGAAGAGGCCCATCATGGATTTGGACGCCGTATGTTGGAGCGCGCGATGGCCGAAGGACGGACCGATGCGGAAACCTTACGCCGTCGTGCGCAGGACTATCTCGCATTGACCGATCAGATGGTGCTGACATTGAGCGACTTGTTCGAGTCGATCGCCGAAGATCCCACGGTCTGGGCACAGGATGTGAGGAAGTTTCTGCCTGCGTGGGTGATCGAGGTGGCAGTGTGATCTCAGTCGTCATACCGGCCTACAACGAAGAGCGGGCACTGCCGAACACGCTGCGCGCGCTCTTCACGCAACAAGGCGATTTCGAAGTCATCGTTGTCGATGGCGGCAGCACCGATGGCACCTTGAACGTACTCAGAGAATTTGGATTTATTCCTGACCCGTCGCGTCGTACGCTTCACGTTTCACGCTTCACGGTTCACGCTCCGAAGGGCCGCGCATCCCAGATGAATGCCGGAGCACAGGAAGCGTGCGGCGAATGGCTGCTCTTTCTCCATGCCGACACGGTTTTGCCGACCGGCGCAATTCAGCGGCTGAACGAGATGGAGACGGACCAGACCGTCCAAGCCGGCGGGTTCATGCACCAGTTCTCAGGAGACGACTGGCGACTCAAGCTGATCTCGTTTCTGGACAATTTTCGCTGCATCCGCAGCCGGATTATTTACGGCGACCAAGCCCTCTTCGTCCGCCGGGCACTGTTCGAGCAGCTCGGTGGGTTTCCCAACCGACCCATCCTCGAAGATGTGGCCTTTTGCGAGCGTCTCATAGCCGTCACCACGCCACTCTTGCTCTCGTCTTCCGTCGTGACCGATGCCAGAAAGTTTCTGAAAATGGGCGTCTGGCGCAGCTTTCTTCGTGTGCTCCTCATCATTCTCCACGTTGAATTCCACCTGCCAGTCCTGCCTCGCACCTTCTTTCAGGATATCCGATAGCCATACATTCCCTTGAGTAGTTACGTGTATTTCTAAATTGAAAATATTCCCAATTTGATTTATTGTACGCCGGGTTTTTCAGATACTGAGCGTCGATGAAAAGAATCAACGCTCGCAATCAACCCGTTAGCTAGGAGTCCGCGGATAAAATATTGTGGCACAGTGGAAATTCACATGGCCCGCATATCGCGGACAACAGGAGAACACTTCCGCATGGTGCTCAAAAATGCTGTCTGGCAAGGCCGCAGCAGTGCATGACGCGCTTTCCAGAGGGTGGCCTGGATTGGTCCCAAACCGCGCGCATCGAGGGAGCACATTCTGATCGTGCGCACTCTGCGAGCGAAAGGGACCATCCAGGCTACCCACTCCATTCTTTTTCAGCATCCTGTTAGTGCGATTGCTGGGAGCAGTCAAAGCGGACGCTAAACTGGGCCGAACAATGGTTGGATTTGCAGCGGGTGCAGGAGCCGGTGATCTTATTTTTCCAGTCTGTGGCCTTCTCGTCGAATCGGCAGAATGTATTTCCACCCTTGGAGATGGTTGTCCAGGGCTTGTCGGTTCCGGGGATATCGGCCACGAGACAGCCCATGGGGAATGGGACATGACAGTTCTGCGAAGCCTCTCCCTTCGCCATGCCGAAACTACAAGACTGTTCCGTCGTGGCATGTGAATCGTCCATGGGCTGCGCGTGAGTCTCTTCGAAAAAGCTCAACAGGCCGATGAGCATGAGTAGCAGGAAGGACCAGTGTTTCATGTGCCGCATCGTAGCACAGAGCTGTTTGGACGAGTCAATGAAGGCTCAATGCATTCGTAGGATGCTGAAAGGTGTGTGGGTAGGCTGAAATTTTATTAGCCTCCCGCCTAGACTAACAAGAGTACACCATCCAGGGTGCTCAAAAAAGCCGTTCAGCAAGGCCACGGGCGAGTCGAAACCAGAGGCGTACCCTCGGGGGTACGTTGAGGATTTCGATGAGCCGAGAACGAAGCTGGCGGACTTTTTCAGCATCCTGTTAGCTCTCGCTTGGGCCTCAACCGGTCTATATACTTGCAGCATGTTGTGGCGTGTGATGATTGTTGTGGGCTGTCTTGTACTTGGCTGGTCCGGATGGAGCCGTGCGGCTGAGCCGGTCGTGCTAGATGTTCGTGCCGAACCCACCGGCGGCGTGCGGGCGACGGCGACGATTCTTTTTCCGGCAGACTCGGCGATTATTCAGCGAATACTGACCGACTATGCACATTGGCCTGAGCTCTTTGACGTACGGATGCGGATGGCAGAGATAAGGGAGGAAGATGGCAAGGTGTTCACGGATATTCGAATCATCCATGCCCTGCTTCCAGGAGAGCGGCGTCTCTTGAGCGAGACGAGGACCCTACCGACCGGCGGGTTGCTAACGGAATTGAAAGGGGGCGACTTCAAGCAGTACCACCGGCTCTGGAAACTCACCCCCGTCGATGGTGGGGCTCATACGAAAGCCGAGTTTGAATTGCTGGTCGAGATCGACATGATGGTGCCGGATTGGATGGTCGTCGTGGCGATGCGGCGAGATCTGGAATCGCATTTTCGAATCATGAGGGAGAAGGCGCTCTTGCAGGCGAAGCAGGAGCTGCAATCGGGGCATTGAGTGAGACCAAAGAAAACAATTCTGCAGGATGCTCAAAAAGGCCAGACTTCTCACCCGCCCAACCATGGCGCGCCGATACGCGCCTTGTCCCAAGCAAGGCTGCAGGCAGAGCAAGAACCGGAGGCGTACCCTCAGGGGTACGTTGAGGATTCTTGCGAGCTGAGAACGCCGCTGGCGGTCTTTTTCAGCATCATGCTACTGAGGAAACGTGAATTGAGACAGCTCGGCCTTCTCAATCCCTTGCTTCACCAGCGCGCTCACATCGAACATCCGTTCGACCTTCTGAATGTCAGCGAGTCTGGTCTTTGTGCTGGGGTGTGGCGGAGTGAAGAGTGAGCAGCAGTCTTGATCCGGCTCAATCGATATGGCGAAGGTGCCGATACGCTGAGCCTGGTCGGTGATCTCCACTTTGTCCATGCCGATGAGTGGGCGCAGAATCGGCAACTCTGCCGCCTCTTCGATGACCGTCAGGTTCTCCGGTGTTTGCGAGGCCACCTGCCCCAAGCTATCGCCCGTGACCAGCCCCCAGCAGTGCTCGCGTTTGGCGAATTCTTGCGCGATGCGGATCATGACGCGCCGGTAGAGCACCACGCGAAACGGGGCCGGCGCGTTTGCCACGATGTCACGTTGAATCTCCCCGAACGGGATGACGTACAGCGTCGACCGGTATTGGTGTGCCGTGAGGATCTGGACGAGTTCGCGGACCTTTTCTTCCGAAGCACGGCTGACGAGCGGTCGGCCGGAGAAGTGGACGAAGAGAGCTCGGCACCCGCGCTTCATCATGCGATAGGCTGCGACCGGCGAATCGATCCCTCCGGAGATCAGACAGGCGACTTTTCCGCTGACCCCCACTGGCATGCCGCCAGGCCCCTGAATCTTTGTGGTCGCGTAATAGACCTCTTTGGAGAGCAGTTCCAGATAGACCGTGAGGTCGGGGTTTTTCAGGCTGACTTTTTTACCGGTTCCTTCGCAGATGGCAGCGCCGACGTCCCGCGCGACTTCCATGGAGGTCAGCGTCAGACGTTTATCGGCTCGTTTCGCCGAGACGCGAAAGGTTGAAAAGGATTCCGATCTGAGCGCCTCGATGATCGCCTTGCTGAGCACTCCCAGGTCTGGATGGGCCAGATCAAGTGGCAATCCATGGGCGAGTGAAAAGTTGGCGATCCCGAAGACTCTGGTGAGCCGTTCGATGATGGCCTGGTCCGGAACCGTGTCAGGCAGGACCACGCGAATTCGGCTGCGTAGATTCTCGACGCGTCTGACGCCGAGGTCTCTCAGCATCCATTGGATATTGCGCACGAGCCTCAGCTCGAAATATTCCCGGTTGCGTCCTTTGAGGGCGAGTTCGTGATAGTGGACGATGGCGCAGCGCATAATTTAACGTAAAACGTAAGACGCGAAATGTGAAACGTGGAGATAATACATGGAACTCAGTGTTTGGATTTTAAGTGGCGAATGAGCCCGCTCAGCATCCTGTCCACCCTTTCAAGCAGTCCGTTCAGCGCCTCCCACTCTATTTGTCCGAGGTACTCAAGTCGCCTGGCGAGTTCCATCTGAGAGTTCAGCTCACTTAATGAGCCCTTCGAGATATGGAGGAACTGAACGAACTCCATTTTGTTTGTCTCGCAGCTCCTTCGGAAATATTGCTGGGGATACTTACCGCTGCTCGCCTGGCTTGATTAGCCAGACCAAACTGCTCTTTAGTGGGGAATCGGTCAGTGGTCTTGTAGACCAGTTGAGCTAAATCAACAGCGGTGGCCCAAGCATCAAGCTTCTTGTGAGGCTTATTCATGCTCGTGTTCTCGTCGGGAACATTTCACCTTTCACGTTTTACGTCTCACGTGATTCGAGGAATCGTTCAGCGTCGATGGCGGCCATGCAGCCGGAGCCGGCGGCGGTGACGGCTTGGCGATATGTTGGGTCTTGGACGTCACCGGAGGCGAAGACGCCTGGTACGTTCGTTGCGGTCCCGTGAGTTGTGGGGATGTACCCCTTGGCATCCATGTCTACTTGGCCGCTAAAGAGCGCGGTGTTGGGATGGTGCCCAATCGCGACAAACACGCCGGCACAAGGTAGTTCTGTCGTTTTGCCTGTGACGAGGTTCTTGAGGCGCACGCCCGTGACCACATCGTTACCGAGAATATCTTCGACGACGGAGTTCCACACGAACGTAATCTTTTCGTTCTTCACTGCGCGGGCTTGCATGATTTTGGACGCCCGCAGCTTGTCGCGCCGGTGGACGATTGAAACCTTCGTCGCGAACTTGGTGAGGAAGGTCGCTTCTTCCATCGCACTGTCGCCGCCGCCGACGACGATCAGTTCCTTCCCCTTGAAGAAAAACCCATCGCAGGTCGCACAGGTTGAGACGCCGTGCCCCGTGAGACGCGCCTCATTCTTTACCCCGATCTGAATGGCCGACGCGCCGGTGGCAATGATAACGGCTTTCGCGTGGATGGTTTGTTCCGCGTCAACGGTGATCGTAAACGGTCGCTGTGTAAAGTCTACGGCAGTGACGTCACCGGTCAAAAGCTCCGTACCGAACCGTTCTGCCTGCGCTCGCATTTCTTTCATCAATTCCGGACCCATGATGCCCTTGGCAAAGCCGGGATAGTTCTCGACTTCCGTCGTCGTGGTCAGTTGCCCGCCGGATTGCCAGCCTTCGATAAGCAAAGGCGAGAGATTCGCTCTCGCCGCATAGACCGCGGCAGTCAGTCCAGCCGGGCCGGAACCGATGATCACAACGTTGCGCATGAGTAGGATGCTAACACAGTGGAACAAAGAGAATGAAGCAATGGGGAGGCGGTTAGGAGAATTAGCTGTCGGCTAAAGCATCAATGGGGCGGGGGCGGCGTCACCACCCAAGACCTCGCACGCTGCCGGCTCATGGCGCGCATGGATGCCTTGGTGTCCAACTGGTGGACGCTGTTCGTGCGGCTCGCCCAGCCGCACAAGCACTTCGAAGCGATCTCCAGTCGACCACTCGTGTGGCATGGCGTCGCCACGCACACGCAACACGCCGGACAAACGCGCCTGACCATTACCAGCCTGCACGCCAAGCAGTCGGCCATCCAAGCCGTGCTGACCAGCGTGGCAGGCTTCCTGAGGACACTGAAAGCGACTGCAGAGCCGTGGACCGACGCTCAGCGGCTACGAGCCATCCTTGCCCGCGCGTTCTCAAAATGTATGTTCGCAACCGCTGGCCCTCCGGCCTTGCCGACCTCAAAAACTGCTGCCCTCTGACACATTGACCGTCGTTTTAGGTTCAACCTTTGCCTGTCCAAGCCTTCCAAAGGTAATCTTTTCACCTTCGTCAACGAGCTGGCGGGTCGTCATCTTCGAATAATTCAACAGCTTCGGTGGGTGTTCGCGTGAGTCTTACTTTTGTGGAGCGATGAATCCGTTCACGGGTAATAGAATGATCAGTGCGGCAAGTATGATTGCCCGCGTATGAAGGCTGCCGCGCGGTGGTTGAATTGAGAGGAACAAGGGGAAGGTGTAGCAGACTATGCTTGCTTTAGGAGATCGATGAATGCGCCTCGAATTGTCCTCATAGCGTCTTGTCGTCGGAGTGTTCCGTCAATCGCAATATCGGCTAAGCGGATTTTCTTAGACAGAGGCATCTGGGTTCGTATTCTGCGAATCGCTTCAGCGCGGGAGAGACCATTACGTTTCTTGAGGCGGGCGATTTGTGTGTTGCGGTCTGCTGTGACAACGATGATGTTGTCGACACGTTTGTCTATGCCAACCTCGAAGAGGAGTGGTACGTCGTAGATCACTACGGCTTGAGAGTCTTTTTTTGCCGCTTGTTTTGTAAGCCTCATCTGTTCGCGTGCGACACGGGGGTGGATGATGTGTTCAAGCTGGCGTAGCTTGGTGTGGCTTCTGAAAACAATGGTTCCCAGCTCACGGCGATTGAGGGTGCGGTCGGGATTGAGGACGGCTTTACCGAAGTTTTTTACGATTTGGCGCCAAGCCGGTTTGCCAGGCTTGACGACTTCATGGGCCAGTTCGTCGGCGTCGATGACGACCGCGCCGCATTGCTTAAACATCTTGGCGACGGTGCTCTTGCCGGTAGCGACGCCCCCTGTGAGTCCAACCAGAATCATGGCAGCGGAGCATAGCACGCGAGTTCTTGCCTCACAACAGGCTCGATTGACTTCTCACGATGTAGGCTTGTATGAGTTTCGGCATGAAGCCATGGATTGTTCTCGGTCTCATCGCGGCGATTGGGTTTTGGGGCTTCCGCCTGGTGTGGGCTGATGAGGTGCCGCTACTTGGTCCTCGGACCCTTGTGGTTGCGCTGGATGGAACAGGCGATTTCGTATCTCTTCAAGAAGCGGTCGATGCCGCCAAGAAGGGCGACACCGTCTTCGTCAAGGCGGGCCACTATCCTCAGGCCGTGACCATTCATAGCAAAGAAAAGATCAAGTTAGTCGGGGCTGGAGTGGACCAGGTGACGATTCTTGGGCGTGATATTGTGGTGGGCGCTCTCCATGTGGGCAAGTGGCCCTATGGGGCGACGGACGTTGAAATCAGTGACATGACTATCAATGACCAAGGGGGACATGCGGTCGGCCTCTTCAATGGGCAAGGGATTATTCTTCGCCGGCTCAAGATCAACGGCATGTTGTTCAGCCAGCAAGTCCATGATGTACGGATCGAAGATTGTAACATCGGCGGGAGCGAGACCACCGGCGCGCAGTTTGCCGACTCAGAAGCCGTCCTCATCGGGAATGTGATTCATGATAACGATCATGGCGTCTCGATTGCCGGTAAATCGAATGTGCGGTTGGAGCGAAACGTGATTAGCAGGAATCTTTTTGAGGCCGTTGTGGTCAGCGACCGTGCCCATGCTGTGATCGTGAGCAATACCTTGGTGAAAAATGGTGGTGGCGCGGCGTTTCTCGGGCAATCACAGAGTGACGTGACCGGCAACGTGATCGGGCTGAATCGAGTGGGTTTTGTGATCGCCCCATCTAGCCGGACCACCACGTCTTTCAATGCATTCTACAATACAGATGGTGACTATCTGCGCGTGGGGAATCCCAACCAACCGGCTCCGGAGCTCAAGGGCCAGTCAGATATTGTCGAGGACCCGCACTTTGTCGACCCAGCGCATGACGATTTTCGCCTGCGTCTCGATACGCCACTTCTCAAGATCGGTCATTTTCAATATCTCGGCGCCCTGGCCCCCGTCTCAACCGCTCTACGCCGATCGACCGGAAAATAGTTTTCAATCAATACGATGGGCCTTTTCATCAAGACATGTATTTCCATGTGCTATGCTATCTATTATGTGGTTGGTGAGTAAGAAGTAGAGATGAGTCTCTGGCGTAGTAATTGCTGATCTACTGGTCAGAGCAACAGGAGGCAACCGTGGCAAGTTACCGACAGGAGTTGGAAAAGCGTGGACCTAATGGGATCCCATCGCTCGACGACGTTGAATCAGGCAAGCTGATCGGTGCTGTCCTCCCCATGTCCGAAAAAGCCCAGATCCAGATGCGTAACAGCATCGAAGTCATCGATTACCTCCTCAATCAAGAGCACGTCGTCTGGAGCTGAGCTCCCCGCATTCTCCACCTCCTGAACTCCGATCTTGCAGAATGCTCAAAAAGCTCGCCAGCTTCGTTCTCGGCTCATCGAAGTCCTCAACGTACCTCACTTGGAGAACAAGCTGTCTTGGCAGCGTGGGGTGGGCGGGTGAGAAATGCTATGCCTCCGGCTTCGATTCGCCTGCGGCTTTGCTGGACGGACTTTTCGCGCATCCTGTCTGGTATTTCCCCACTTCGCTATCTATCCGAACGATCAAAGTTCTCGCGTGCCCACATAGTTCTTCCGCAACCTCCTAACGTCGCCATCTTGACAGGTCCTCTTCCGCCTTCGTACGCTTGTTGCCGTACATCTTCATGTAGAACCAGGAGACACACCGATGACATCCGTTTACCTATATCAGAAGCGCGTTGTGTCTACGGCGTATCGGCTCATGATTGCCACGGCGTTCGTGATGCTGATGCCATATATGGTGCCGGCTTCTGATGACCTGCCGAAAGAGTCGGTGTTGCCGCTCTCGCTGGCGGGCAAGGCGGTCCAGGCATCGCTGGATGCGTGCAAGATAGACGGCTACAAGGTGAGTGTGTCGGTTGTGGATCGAGCCGGGGTGCTTCGCGCGATGGTCCGAGCCGATGGGGCCGGGTCCCATACAGTCGATAGCAGCAGGAAGAAGGCCTATACGGCTGCCAGCTTTCGCCGCCCAACCACCGAGCTGACTGAGCTGATCAACAAGGTGCTGGCCTTAGGAGCGCTTCGTGAGATCAACGATCACGTGCTGATGCTGGGAGGGGGGCTCCCGATTGAGATCGGCGGTGAGATCGTCGGAGGGATTGGCGTTGGTGGGGCACCTGGTGCGCATCTCGACGATGCCTGTGCTCAAGCAGGGCTGGATGCGATTGGCGCCGCGACGAAAGTTCTAGCGCCCAAGTGATTGGGGCGTATGTGGCAAGGTACCTGGCTGGCCTGCTCGTGCTGCTGACGGCCTGCAACAGCGATGTGCCGGTGCCGGCCGTTGTCGAGTTCTCGGCAGATCAGGTGCGCCTGACGATTACCAGAACCGCCACCAATCCGTTCCTCTCCCGGCACGATCTTCATCTTACGTTCAAAGGGCCTGGAGGCTGTTCTCTCGAGGTTGATCTGTTCCCCAATACGGGGTATGCGAGCCGACGGAATCTCTATCAAGCGGGAGCGGGTATGCTTTACGTGGTGGGCCAATTCGATGCGCGTGTGATCGATGTGCCGCACTGTACGGTCACGCTCTCGGAGTTTCGCACCCTCGATCGCTATGTGACCTTTCTCGGCAGCTTCGATGAGGACGAACAAAAGCGGTGGGCCTACTTTCCAGCCAGTCAACGGTCAGAGCTCCCCTTTGAGAAACGGTGACCCCATCTCAGCTCGGCGATTCGTGAGGTGAAACGTTAAACGTGAAAGGTAAAAGGTTTCGGAGGAAGAGCACTCGGCAGTCCTGTATTTTTCGTTTTACCTTTCACGTCTTACCGGTCACGGTTTTTAAACGTAAGCTCAGAGACCGCGGACTTGTCCAGCCCGCCTTTCCCGAGTATGACCAGTCGCTGGTATTGATCGTAGGTCGCTTGAGCTAACGGGACTGTGATCTCGGCGGTTTTTGCTAACGCGAGGGCGATGCCTGAGTCTTTTGCTGCATGAGCAGCTGAGAAGTAGCAGTCATGGGCACGGTGTTGCATATCCTCGCCGTCGGTCTCTAACACGCGCGATGCGGCTCCCGTTTGGGCGAAGATGTCTCGCACCATCGCCAGATCAAGGCCGAGTGCTGCTCCAAGCCCAAGCCCTTCTGCCAGTGCCGCCGTATTGCAGTTCATCACCATATTGACGAGGGCTTTGACCTTCGCGGCCTCTCCCGCCTGTCCGATATAGCGAAGGTGCGCGCTCAATTTCTCCAAGAGCGGCTTCGCCGATTCGAACACATCCGGACGTCCGCCGCACATGAGGTAGAGCGTGCCTTGGCGCGCCTGGGTGATGCTGCTCGCCATGCAGGCTTCGAGGCTCCGACCACCATGTTGCGTCACCAGCGTGTCAACTTCGACAAGCACAGCCGGGGAGAGGGTGGCGCAGTTCACAAAGATCCGGTCCTTGGCGTGGCGGAGTAGACTATCCGTGCCGGTTGTGGAAAAGATCTGGCGCATCGCCGCGTCATCGGACACGACCGTGAAAATGATCTGAGCACGTTCTGCAACACGAGCGGGGGATGGAGCCGCTTCACAGCCTAGTTCTAACGCAAGATCGGTGGTCGTCGTGCGATCGCTATCGTGCAAGGCGACGATTGTTTCCCCACGATCTTTCAATCGCCGGGCCATGTTGGCTCCCATCCGTCCCACTCCCACGAAGCCGATGTTCGAATCGGACTGCTTCATCTATGCCTCCCCGTTCGTGTTAGCATGCGTGTGGAGTGTAACATATCCCTAATGAATCGTTCAGGGAGAGGTGAGGGAGGTCTGTGCATGGAGCAGCCTATTGTAGGGTACCATCTTGATGAGTTGAGCGATTGGGTGGCAGATCTGCGCTGTGGCCATGGTCAGCATGTGCGTCATCAGCCGCCGATGACGAATCGGACCTGGGTTCTGACGGAAGAAGGCCGGAGACAGCATCTCGGAGAAAGCTTGAATTGCAAGAAGTGCGATGAGGCGAAAGGCTGACTAATCGACTGTGGTGACGTTCGGGGAGGGTGCTGCTGTCATGTCGAGGCCTGGTCCAGACCAGGGTTGGAGGCGTGAGCCCTCATATCTGTAGCCACCTCCGACCGGATCACTGGCCAGCAAGAGCGGGGTGTCGAGGTCCAGCACGTCGAAGCCGCCGAGTCCCAGAACCAGGCTGAAGGAGCAGCCCATCGCGATGCGTGTTTCGAGCATCCCACCGATCATCAGCTTGAGGCCCGATGCTTTGGCGAAGGAGGCAATCTCCATGGCTTCGATCACACCGGTCTTCATGATCTTGATGTTGATGTAGTCAGCCGCGCCTCGTGCGACGACCTCCTTTGCGTCCGCGAGTGAGCGAACTGATTCGTCCGCCGCAACGGGAATGCCGGTCTCTCGGAGAATCGCCGCCATGCTGTCCAGGTCGTCTCGTACTACCGGCTGTTCAAGCAGCACCATCGTCCCACCGAATCTCTTCACCCCCTGCGCAAACGTCAGGCATTCCTGGCGCGAGAATCCCTGGTTGCCGTCGCCGATGAACGAGATGCCTGGGAGTGCGCGGTGTACGGCTTCCAGACGCCGGATGTCGCTCCCAACATCGTTGCCGACCTTCATTTTGAAGAGGCGGAACCCCTTCGCATACCATCCGTGCGCCAGGGCGACCGTCTTGTCGAGGTCGGTGATGGGAATGGTGATGTCCGTTTCCCTCGCTCGCACGTCTGCGCTACCCCACAGTTGCCACATCGGGAAGTTCGACGCGCGGCAGTAGGCATCGATGACGGCGGTTTCGAGTCCGCACCGTGCCGCTGGATAGGTGTAGGCCTGTTCGGATAGCAAGCGCCCGACTTCCTTGTAGTCTGTGGCTGAACGACCGAGGACAGTCTCGCTGAGTCGATGGAGTGCAATCAGGCAGCTCTCGCGAGTTTCTCCTCCGACTTCTGGAAATGGCGCTGCTTCGCCATAACCCTGTGCGCCATTAGCCAGCGTGACCCGCAGAAAGACATTTTCCGCAACCGTTCGTGCGCCGGTGGCGACGACGAAGGGATCTGTCATCGGGATATCGACGGGCCAGTATTCAATTCGTGTGACAGTGGAGGGGGCAGAGCCTATCACAGTATGGACATAGCCAGTGTGGTCCAATCTTCTGACTTGGCGGAGTTCCGCTTACTCCTATTCCTCCAGCGAGTGCGACCTAGCCCGCATTATTCATGACGGTTTGTCGCGAAATCGCTGAGCTGCGTCGTGAGACCGGCGCACGGAGCCCTGAGGACCTGAGGCGTACTCGTGCAGTACGTTGAAGGTTCGAAGGGCGAGCCCGCAGGCTCATCGTAGTAAGTTCTCATGAATCATGTGGGTTAGGGGATGCTCTCACGGATTTCCGTATAGAATCTTGAGCCCGGAGTGACACCTTTTTCTGATCCCCAAGATATGAAGAATGGTCACGTTGTGTCCCCTCGTTATCGGATTTCATTCTGCAGGTCCTCGCTGACAAAGGACACTTTGACAAGGGCAGGATGTTCGGCCATAGCCGCCTGGAGCGCCTGCAGCATCGTCACTGCCGTCGTGTCGTCGGACCCGACTAAGAGAGTGTATTTCTCTTGAACCAACGCGAAAAATTCCGGCTGGGCTTCCTCTGGAACTCCCAGTAACGCTGCCAGGGAGGCGAGATGCTCGCCCTGCCCCTGAGCCATTTCTTGTGCCAGGCTCTCAAAGGCGCGGCTCGCCAAATTCATGTGCTTGTTCTTGATAATCACGCCATCGTTGGTACAACCTGACGTGCCGGAGGAGATACCGAATGTTTGGCAGCTTGGGTTCTAACTCCAAGTGCAACACTACACGCCCGGTTGGGCTAAGGTGTTGCTATGTCGAACAATTGCTATACGCACATGACTGCCGACGAACGTGAAACGCTGAGCCTGGGACTGGCCCAAGGCGATTCGTTGC
>JBBRRK010000046.1:0-21589 GCA_038200765.1 Nitrospirales bacterium | reverse complement strand
GGTGTCTAATGATAGCTGAATCGGTTTTCAATATGTCATCAACGGTTATAGACCAGTTTAAATTTGGGTGAGCGATAGCAGGAATACCACCACCACCCCGGATCATTTTGCCCTGGCGGTTATATGTGGCAGAAGCAGAATCATCAAGTGGAAGGCTAATATAATTTGTTAAGGGGTCTCTGAATTCTTTAATATTACCTGGTGTTCCTCCGTAGCCTAGCATGTCATAAATCTTGTCACCGAATACCGGGGCTTCCTTGTTGAGTTCGATCCCAGGAATAACACAGAATCGCCCTGGAGTGTCGTAGAATTGCTGCAATCCTTCAACATTAGTAGCATAGTTTAAATCAGTTATTATGGTGAAGCTGTATCCAGCTTTTTTATACCATTTGACAGCATCACCAGCATCTGACCAATTGGTATGAATGTGCACTTGTCCACGCCACCATTTGCCCTCTTGAGCAGGGGCTGCCGATGCATTTGGAGAGAAAGTAAAACAAATAGCAGTAACCAGTAAAACGACTCTGAAAATTGAACAAAACCTTGTTAATCCATTCATCCTCAGAACTCCTTTGAGTTTATTCATTGATTATTTTTTGGCGTTCTTCATGACCTCCTCTTCAGTGTTTCCGCGAATGACATGCTTGCATCCGGATGATGGATCGACATTGGCACATTCAATGACTTTACCCATGGAGAAAACCTCCTTTGGACAGTGACAAGCGGCTTTTCACTATTGTGAAGAAGTACGAAGGTATTTACAACCGGTTATCTTTGAAGATAAAAAGGGGTCGGGAGTCGTTTTTAATCAGAGTCAAGAGAATAAAATGTACCGGGGGGTCTTTTTTTCGACTGGCTGCTCCTTGCTCCGCCAAGCTTGCTCGTTATCTCTCCAGGGATGGGGGCTGATTGATCTTCCATTGCGCGCGTCCAACGAGGGCCTTCTGATTCCTCGACTTCCCCAGAAGGAGTAGGCAGATTGTTCTTCACTGCGCGCATCGAGCGACCACTGTTTCATCGTGGGGGCTTTGCGAGCAAGGAGAACGGTCTGCCTGCTCCTTCGCATCCTTCTGAGGCCGCGCGTTGCGCGATCACAAGGAATCGCCAGGCCAGCCCTTCTCTCCTTCCTTCAACCCTATTTTTCAGCATTGGAGGGAGTGGCCAAGGTTGCCCTCAACTGCGCGCATCGGACGAGCACATTCTGATTGTGCGCGTTCTGCGAGCAAGGAGGGCACCTGGCCGCGCCCTTCTCCTGCTTTATGGGCCGGTATTGGCTTGAGTGCCAAGAGTAACGGCTTCGATGGAAGCTTGCAGAATTTCAACCATGCGTTTGAGTTCCTGGAGCGATGTGCTAAGTGGCGGCATGAGAGAAAAAAACGGGGACATTCTACGTTTCTGATCGATCTTGGCGACGGCGCGCGCGGCGGAATAACTGAATGGTGCCGGAGGAATTAGGCCCGGCTGGTTTCGAGGCGGTCCATGCGGGTTTTCAGAGTGGAGATGTCCGTTTCGAGAGTGTGGATACGTTGGTCGAGCTGAGAAAATGAGAGCCGCATAAGAGCCCGCAATTCTTTGAACTCGTCACGAATCTCCTCGCGATGTTCTTGCAACTCATGCCGAATAGTGGCGTGACCTTCCGCGATCTGGCGGATGTCGCTTCTGAGCGCTTCGGCCACCACGCCAAAATGACGTTTGATCTCTTCCATCTGCTCGGTGTTCATGGGTCGCTTGTATAGACCGATCTACTCAAAAATGCAACGGTGATTCCGCGCGCGCGACTTTATCACCCGCCCACCCACTGGCACGCCGAGACGTGCCAGTAACCCGGGCGAGGGGAGTCTGTGACCGCGCGGTGCGCGAGCACAGAAGATCATCAAGCTCCTCCCCTCTTCTTGTTTCACGAACCTGCGTCGGACGCAGGGAGCAGGGTAACGGTTTCGATGGCTTCCCTCAGAATTTTGACCATGCGTCTGAGTTCAGGAAGTGACGTGCTGAGTGGCGGCATGAGGACCATTACGTTGCCGATCGGGCGTAGCAAGAGCCCTCGGCGGCGCGCCTCCATCGCTACTCGATGCCCGACCCGCGCTTCGAGCGGATAGGGTTTCTTCGTCTGCTTATCCTCCACCAACTCGATAGCTACGATGAATCCCTGCTGTCTGATCTCGCCGACATGGGGCAGTTGCCTGAGTGGCTGAAGCAGTCGCGCCATTGTCTTGATCTTGGGTTGCAGTTTGGCGAGCGTTTTTTCTTTCTTGAACACATCGAGGCTCGCCAGCGCCACGGCGCAGCCGAGCGGATTGCCGGTGTAACTGTGCCCGTGGAAGAAGGTTTTGAAGTCTGCGTATGTGCCAAGAAAGGCTTTATAGATTTCGTCGGTTGTGAGTGTCGCGGCGAGCGGCATGTAGCCGCCGGTTAATCCTTTGCTGATCGCCATCAAGTCCGGCGTGACCCCCTCATGCTGGCAGGCGAACATCTTGCCGGTGCGGCCGAATCCGGTGGCCACTTCATCGGCAATCAAGAGGACGTTGTACTTGGTGCAGAGGTCACGAATTCTCTTCAAATAGCCAGGAGGGGAGGTCAGCATGCCTGCTGCGGCCTGCACGAGCGGTTCGATGATAAAGCCGGCCAGTTCACGGTGCCGCTCCTTGAGGATTTGTTCAATCGGGTCGAGGCAGGCCATCTGGCATGAAGGGAAGGTCAGAGTGAGCGGGCAGCGATAGCAATAGGGAGGGTCTGCTTCGGCGGTGGGGAACAGCAGCGACTTGAACCGCCCATGGAAGAGGTCGATGTTGCCCACGCTGACGGCGCCGACGGTATCGCCGTGGTAGGCCAGTTTCAGATGCAGAAAGGTATTTTTGGGACCGGCTTCTGGGTGGCGTAACTGCCAATATTGGACCGCCATTTTGAGCGCGATCTCGACCGCCGTCGATCCATCGTCGGAATAAAATACCCGCGTCAGGCCTTTGGGTACGATCTTGATCAAGGCTCGCGCAAGTTCAATCGCCGGTGGATTGGAGAGCCCGAACAGCGATGAGTGAGCAATCTTATCCAGCTGTGTCTTGATGGCACGGTCGAGTGATGGATGGCGATGGCCGTGGAGATTGACCCAGATGGAGGAGGTGCCATCGAGATACCTCTTTCCTTCCGTATCGATCAGGTAGGATCCTCTTCCCCTTTCGATAATGAGCGGCTGTTCCTGCTCCCATTCCTGCATTTGGGTGAAGGGATGCCAGAGGTACGTGCGATCCCAGTTGCTCAATTGTTTTGTAGAAGGCTGTCGTGCCATGTTCCTGTTGGAGAAGGTGTAGAAACGCTGATCGTGTTGGTGAGAAGTCGGAACAGCTCAGGCTCTTGTTCTTCGCCGCAAGTGGTCAGCCATACGCGCTCATTGGATTCTGTCGGCGCAGTGCGGAGCGGATTATACGGGGGGGCGATTTCTTTGACAACATCGGGGGGGCTCACTATAATGAATCGATTTTATTGGGAAATGAGTTAGGATTTGCAAAGCCTGATACGCAATTTCTCGATTATTGCCCATATCGATCACGGCAAATCAACCCTCGCTGACCGGTTCCTGGAAGCCACGGGCGCAGTCACGGCCCGAGAATCAAAAGAGCAGATTCTCGACGCGATGGATTTGGAGCGTGAACGCGGGATCACGATCAAGGCCCACGCGGTTGCGGTCCGGTATAAGGCCAAGGACGGGAAGACGTATGCCTTGCATTTGATCGATACGCCGGGTCACGTCGACTTTACCTATGAAGTGTCGCGCAGTTTGGCGGCCTGTGAAGGTGCGGTCTTACTCGTGGATGCGACGCAGGGGGTCCAGGCGCAGACGATTGCCAATGTAAACCTGGCAATGGCCAATAACCTGACGATCATTCCGGTCATCAATAAGATCGATTTGGCGAGTGCGGATGTCGAAGGGACGAAGCACTCTATCTCGGAAATTTTGCAGCTTGATGCCAGCGACGCATTGCCCATCAGTGCAAAAGATGGAAAGGGCGTGCCGGAGGTGTTGGAGGCGGTGATTGCGCGGATTCCTCCGCCGTCAGGCGATCCTCAGGCGCCGCTCAAGTCGCTCATCTTCGATTCCTGGTTCGACAATTATCAAGGGGTGATCGTGCTGACGAGAGTGGTGGACGGGGCTCTGCGCCCTGGGATGAAGATTAAAGTCATGTCGAACGACCGAATGTTCGAAGTGATGGAAGTCGGCCAATTCACGCCGAAACGGACTAAAAAGACCGAGCTGTTGACCGGCGAGGTCGGATATCTCTGCGCGAACATGCGAGAAGTTGCGGACGTCAAAATCGGCGATACGCTCACGGATGCGGTGTCGCCCACGAGCACGCCCTTCCCTGGCTATAAAGAAGTGAAGCCGCTGGTGTTCTGTGGGCTCTATCCCACCGACACGAACCGGTACGAAGATTTGCGCGATGCGCTGGTGAAACTGCGGTTGAACGACTCCTCGTTCGTCTATGAAATGGAGACATCGCTTGCCTTGGGGTTCGGGTTTCGATGCGGCTTCTTGGGTCTGCTGCACATGGAAATCATTCAAGAGCGGCTCGAGCGCGAATATAACCTGACGCTCCTCACCACCGCACCGACCGTCGTCTATCGCGTGCTGACGACCAAAGGCGAAGTGCTGGAGGTCAATAACCCGACGCAGCTCCCGCCTCCCAGCAGTATCGACTCATTTGAGGAACCGTTTATTCTGGCGTCGATCATTACGCCGGAGCGGTACATGGGGGCCATCCTCCAGCTCTGTCAGGAGCGCCGAGGTATTCAGCAAGGCATGCAGTTTCTCGATCCGACGCGGGTGATCATCAGTTATGAATTGCCGCTCAACGAAGTCATTCTCGATTTTTACGACAAGCTCAAATCGCGCACGCAGGGCTATGCCTCGCTCGATTATGAGCTGCTCGGCTATCGCGTGTCCGATCTTGTGCGGCTCGATATTCTCTTGAACGGTGAGGCTGTCGATGCCCTGTCGTTTATTACCCATAAAGATCGTTCCATTCAGCGTGGGCGTCTGCTTGCCGAGAAAATGAAGGAACTGATCCCACGGCAAATGTACGAGATTGCCATTCAAGCGGCGATTGGGAGTAAGGTCATTGCACGCGAGACGATCGGTGCCATGAAGAAGAACGTGCTGGCGAAATGCTACGGCGGCGATATTACGCGGAAACGCAAGCTTCTCGAGAAGCAGAAGGAAGGCAAGAAGCGCATGAAATCGGTCGGGAGCGTGGACGTGCCGCAAGAGGCCTTCCTTGCCATCTTGAAAGTCGGTGAGGAATGAGCGGGGACACGAAGCTTCCCCCATCGGAGGACCTCAGGCCCTCAGCCCAGCAGGGGCGAACGGATGCCGCAGGAGCGCCGGCGGTGTTCGCCGAACCGTCGGCGGTGGCACAGCCGCGCAGGAAGTCGCTCATTCGCGAGTATGCGGAAGCCATCGTCGTGGCGATGCTCCTGGCCTTTGCGATCCGAGTGTTTGTCGTCCAGGCCTTCAAGATTCCTTCCGGCTCCATGATTCCCACGCTGTTGATCGGAGACCATATCCTGGTCAGCAAGTTGTCCTATGGCATTCAATGGCCCAGCCAGTGCAAGTTTCAAGCGGATTTTCCTCCCGTCAATTGCTACGCCTCACAGGCCCTCATCGAATTCGGCAAGCCGCAACGGGGAGACATCATCGTGTTCCGGTTTCCCGAAGACGAGGAGAAGGATTTCATCAAGCGGATTGTGGGGACTCCAGGCGATACCGTTCAACTTCGCAATAAAGCCGTGTTGGTGAACGGGGTCGTGCTCGACGATAAATCGTTCACCCAGCGGATCGATCCAGGGATCATCGACGCCACGATCAATCCGCGCGACAATTTCGGGCCGGTGACCGTGCCTGAGGGCGCCTATTTTGTGATGGGCGACAATCGTGATCAAAGCCTGGACAGCCGGTTTTGGGGATTCGTGCGCGAGGAAAAAATTCGAGGGAAGGCCTTCCGTATTTACTGGTCGTGGAGTGGGCAAGGCCACATGACGGAGTGGGTCAGATGGGATCGATTCGGCAAAGCCATTCAATAGGTAAAGGGAAAGTGACGCGCCAGGCGGCGGCAGGCTCTGGGGCTCAGGGTGCCGGAGGTCCGGCGTCCCCGCAAGTACTTCGGCAATACATCGCTCGGTTTCCGCAAGCCTCCGTGCTGGTCATCGGCGATCTCATCCTCGACCATTATATCTGGGGCCGTGTGAACCGTATTTCGCCGGAAGCCCCGGTGCCGGTGGTCCATGTCGATTCCGAATCCTTGAGGCTCGGCGGCGCGGCGAACGTCTTCAATAACATTCTGGCCCTGGGAGGGAAAGCAGACCTCTGCGGCGTCATCGGTTCCGACGAAAGCGGCCGGATGCTCCTCAAGGAGCTGGGTGGGACCCGCTCAGGGCGTGGCGGGGTCGTGATCGACCAGGACCGCCCGACCACCAGAAAGTCCCGCGTCATCGCCCATAATCAGCAGATTGTGCGGTACGACGTGGAGCGCCGCGCGGAATTGAAGCCGGCGATGCAACGGCGGATTCTTCGCTACGTGGAATCGCGGTTACGAGAGATCTCCTGTCTTGTGGTGTCAGACTATGCCAAAGGGGTGGTGAGCGCCGCGCTGATGTTGGAGCTCACACGGCTCGCCGCACTTCGCGGCATCCCCCTGGTCGTTGATCCGAAGGTCGAACACTTCAGCTACTACAAAGGGGCGACGGTCATCACGCCGAACCATCTCGAAGCGACACAAGCTGCCGGGGTGCATGGCGATGACGATCAGGCCAACAACGAGGCCGGTGCGATCATCCGACAGCGGTTAGGATGCCACGCGGTGCTCATTACGCGCGGCGAAAAAGGGATGAGTTTGTATGAAGGGCAGGACGTCTCCTGGCATATTCCCGCACAAGCCCGCCAAGTCTACGATGTCACTGGCGCGGGCGATACGGTGATCGGGACCTTGGCCCTTGCGCTGTCGACCGGTGCCTCGATGAGAGATGCGGCGACGTTGGCCAACCATGCTGCTGGTATCGTCGTCGGCATGGTCGGTACCGCGACCCTCTCGGCGCAACAGCTCTCGGAGTCGCTCGGCCATGGCTAAGGCCACACCATCCGTGATGGTGGTGATTCCGGCCAGGTACGGGTCGTCGCGTTTTCCAGGAAAACCTCTGGTCATGCTTGGCCGGAAGCCCATGATCCAGCATGTGTATGAACAAGCAGCGGCCTGTCGCGTCGTGACGGACGTACTGGTCGCCACCGACGACGAACGGATCAAACAGGCCGTGGAAGGATTTGGCGGACGCGCCGTAATGGTCGCCGGAGACTATCGAACAGGCACCGATCGAGTCGCTGGAGTCGCACGCAGGTTCGAAAGAGACTATTTTCTCAATCTACAAGGAGATGAAATCCCGCTGCAGCCGGATTTGCTGACGGATCTCATTGAGCCGTTCATCAAGAGCGGGGCAGGAATAGGCACATTGAAGCGCACGATCGATTCGACTGAGGATGTCCACAATCCCTCGGTGGTGAAGGTAGTCACGGACGATCTCGGCAACGCGCTCTATTTTTCACGCGCACCGATCCCATTGGTGCGGGACGACGCCGGTCGGCGAGCGGTCGGAGGGTTGCATTATATTCACCTCGGTCTCTACATGTTCCGGCGCGACACTCTCTTGAAGTTTGCATCCCTTCCCACCGGACGATTGGAGGATGCGGAGAAGCTCGAGCAGTTGCGAGCGTTGGAGCATGGCATTCTGATCAGAGTCTGGCAAACCACCCATGCCTCGTTACGGGTCGATACGCCGGAGGACGTCGAGTCGGTCGCGGAGAAGCTTCAACAGTTCTACGCCATCAAGAAAGAGTTGGACGGGCTGAAGGCCTTGCACGTCAGGTAATGATGATAGGCCTGTCAGCATGATACGATCCGACAAGATGGGAGCTACGATGAGCAAGTTTATTTTTGTCACCGGCGGAGTCGTTTCTTCCTTGGGGAAAGGGCTCGCGTCGGCCTCAATCGGCAACCTGCTCGAAAGCCGAGGGTTGAAGATCACGTTCCTCAAGCTCGATCCCTATATCAACGTCGATCCCGGCACGATGAATCCCTATCAACATGGGGAAGTGTACGTGACGAACGACGGCGCGGAGACAGATCTGGACCTTGGCCACTATGAACGGTACACGTCCCTCACCCTGACCAAAGAAAGCAACTACACGACCGGCAGGATCTACCATTCGGTCATCACGAAAGAGCGTCGCGGCGACTATCTCGGTGGGACGGTGCAAGTGGTGCCTCACGTCACTGACGAGATCAAACAGTGCATCATGCGCATCTCTCAGGGGGTCGACGTGACGATCGTGGAGATCGGCGGCACGGTCGGTGACATCGAGAGCTTGCCCTTTCTCGAAGCGATTCGCCAGATGCCGTACGATGTCGGCCGTGAGAATGTGTTGTATGTCCACCTGACGCTGGTGCCATACATCGGCACAGCCGGTGAGTTGAAGACCAAACCAACGCAGCACTCAGTCAATAAGCTCCGAGAGATCGGTATCCAGCCGCATATTCTTCTTTGCCGGACGGACCGGTATCTGCCGCCCGAACTCAAGGGCAAGATTGCGATGTTCTGTAACGTCGAGAAAGACGCGGTGATTACGGCCAAGGACGTCGAGACGATTTATGAAGTGCCGATCGTGTTTCGGAAGGAAGGGCTGGACGAGCTGATCGTGCGCCTGCTCCAACTCGAGACCGGCCCGCCGAACCTGCGTGAATGGGATGCGATGGTTCAGAAAATCAAGTATCCCAAGCATGAAGTCTCGGTCGCCTTGGTCGGTAAGTATGCGGGGTTGAAAGAATGTTACAAGAGTCTCGCGGAATCGCTGGTCCATGGCGGTATCGACCATGAAACGCGGGTCAACATTGAGTGGATCGAATCAGAGGAGATTGAACGGCAAGGGACCGAGCGTATTCTGCGCGAGGTCGATGGCATCCTGGTGCCAGGCGGGTTCGGCGGGCGCGGGATCGAAGGCAAGATTGCGGCGATTCGCTATGCCAGGGAACATCAGATTCCGTTCCTTGGTTTGTGTTTGGGCATGCAGTGCGCGACGATCGAGTTTGCACGGAACGTGGCTGGATTGGCCGGGGCCAACAGTTCGGAGTTCGACGAAACCTCCTCCGATCCCGTCATTCATTTGATGTCGGATCAGCAGTCCGTCAGCGACAAGGGTGGGACGATGCGGCTGGGGTCCTATGTCTGTGTGCTGGGGGAGGGAACCCTGGCCCAAAAGATGTACGGAGTGAGCGAGGTGCGTGAGCGCCATCGGCATCGGTACGAATTCAACAACGCGTACCGCGAGCGATTGCTGGCCAAGGGATTCGTGCTGAGCGGGCTTTCGCCGGATGGCCGGTTGGTTGAGATCATCGAACTACTCAATCATCCGTGGTTCCTGGCGACACAGTTCCATCCGGAATATAATTCGCGGCCACACCGCCCGCATCCGTTGTTTAGTGGATTTGTGGGGGCGGCTCTGCGCCGCAAGTGCGGCCACTAGGGTGAGATGCTGAAACCAGCTTTCAGCTTCGTTCTCGGCTCATCGAAATCCTCAACGTACCCCGCTCGGGGGACGAGCTGTCTTGGCGGCTCGGGGGTGGGCGGGTGAAAACGGTACGACTCCGGTTTCGATTCGCCTGCGGCCTTCTTGAAAGATCAGCTTGAGCAACCCGTAGTTTGTGTGAGGCTAAGATGAGTCACGAATTCCAAATCGGTTCGTTCACAGTCGGTGCGGGCCATCGGCCGTTTCTGATTGCCGGACCCTGTGTCATCGAGAGCGAGCAGCTCGTGCTGGAGACGGCAGTGCGTATTGCTGAAATTGCTAAGACTCTAGGGATGCCCTATATCTTCAAATCGTCCTTCGATAAGGCGAACCGGACCTCCATCAACTCCTATCGTGGGCCGGGCCTTACACAAGGCCTGTCAGTGCTGAAGAAGGTGAAGGATCAGCTGGGCATTCCTGTCTTGACGGACGTCCATACGGAAGAACAGGCGACTGAGGCAGGGAAGATCGTGGATGTGCTCCAGATTCCCGCGTTCCTCTGCCGGCAGACTGACTTGCTCATTGCCGCGGCGAAGACCGGCAAAGTCGTGAATGTGAAGAAGGGCCAGTTCCTCTCGCCACAAGACATGGGTAATGCGGTGAGAAAAGTGGAGGACTCAGGAAACAACCGGATCGTGTTGACCGAACGGGGATCGTCATTTGGTTATAACAATCTAGTCGTCGATATGCGATCCTTTCCGGTCCTACGGAGTTTCGGCTACCCGGTGGTCTTCGACGCCACCCATAGTGTGCAGTTGCCGGGCGGTGGGGGAACCAAGTCCAGCGGTCAGCGTGAATTTGTTGAACCGTTGGCCTGCGCGGCAGCCGGTGTCGGAGTCGATGGTTTCTTCATGGAAGTGCATCCCAATCCCGATGAAGCCTTATCGGACGGACCCAATATGGTGCCGCTCCATCAGCTCAAAACGTTGCTTGAACGGATCATGCGGATATGCGACGCGTCACAACCACGAAAGTAACCAAGCAAAACGGCGGTCGATCAGCGACGCCGAAGGGCCGGACGAGTCTGGACGTAGGCCGGCGTGTGTTGGACATCGAAGCCCGCGCCGTCCAGGCCCTCATTGAGCGGCTCGATGGTGAGTTCTCGACGGCCGTGGATCTGCTCTACGACTGTAAGGGCAAAGTCGTCGTTTCGGGCATGGGCAAGTCCGGTTTGATTGGGCAGAAGATTGCTGCCACGATGGCGAGTACCGGGACGCCGTCGTTTTTTCTCCATCCAGCCGAAGGACTCCACGGCGACCTGGGCATGTTGGCGCGCCGTGATGTCCTCATTGCGATTTCAAACAGCGGAGAGACGCAGGAAATTTTGCAGCTCTTGCCCTTCACGGAGCGCATGGGCATTCCTGTTATGGCCATCGTCGGCCGAATGGGTTCGACGCTGGCGAAGAATAGCGCCGTCGCGTTGGATGTGTCTGTCGCAGAAGAGGCGTGCCCCATGGGGCTTGCGCCGACGGCGAGCACGACCGCGACGCTCGCCATGGGCGATGCCTTAGCCGTCGCGCTGCTTGAGAAGCGTGGGTTCAAGGAGCAAGACTTTGCACAATTCCATCCAGGTGGGACGCTCGGACGCCGGTTGCTGGTGAAAGTGCGGGACGTCATGCATGTCGGGGGAGAGCTCCCTCAAGTGAAGGAGAAGGTCTCGGCCCCGGAGGCCATTCTCGAAATGTCGGCGAAGAAGCTCGGCATGACCACGGTGGTTGATCGTGCCGGCGCGCTGGTGGGAATCATTACCGACGGCGACCTGCGGAGGTTTCTCCAGCAGGGGGGGGATTTCTCCAAGGCCACCGCCGGGTCCTTGGCCTCCCGCCACCCGAAACTGATTGGACCGGATGAGCTGGCTGCCAAGGCGGTCGAAATGATGGAGCGCTACTCCATTACCACGCTCGTGGTTGCAGACAACGCCAAGCGAATTGTCGGGGTTGTGCATTTGCACGATTTACTGAAACATGGCATCGTCTAAAACAGAATGCTGAATAATGTTCTCCAGCTTCGTTCTTGGCTCATCGAAACCCTCAACATACCCCCGAAGGTATGCCTCCGGTTTCGATTCGCCTGCGGCCCTGCTCGCGGAACGGCGCGCCCCGGCGCGCCAGGGCTGGGTGGGTGAGTGAGAAGGCCGAACATTTTGAGCATCCTGTGAGATTGTGCTTTTTTGTTCGAGGGTAGTTTTCCAGGAACCGGATAACGGAGTAGGTTACTGATGAATCGCGTACTGGCGGCATGGAGATCGGTCGGGCAGGAATCGCTCAACCTGCCGAACTTCATTACACTCTCACGCATCCTCTTGATCCCTGTCTTCGTGGTGTTGTTCGCCACGCCGACCCCGACCCGATCCCTCAGCGCAGCTCTCGTCTTTATCGTGGCAGCCGTCACTGATTTGTTGGATGGCTATCTCGCTCGCCGTAACGGTCAAGTGACCACACTCGGGAAGCTCCTTGATCCCATCGCCGATAAGTTGTTGGTCCTCTCCGCCTTGATTCTTCTGGTCAACGTCGATCGTGTGAGCGCACTGGTCGCGATATTGATCATCGCACGAGAAGTGGCGGTCACGGGTATTCGCGCCATTGCCGCAGGCGAAGGCATGGTGATCGCGGCTGAGACGACGGGCAAGTACAAGATGGCGCTACAAGTCGTAGCGATCGTGCTCTTGATTCTTGAAGACACGTTCCTGTCCAATCTGGGGAATTTGCATCTTGCCGGTATCGTGACGCTCTATCTGTCGCTGGCGCTCGGCTATCTCTCAGGGGGCCAATATGTGTGGAGCTTCTGGAGGCAGGTCGTGGCCAAGGGCCTGTAGTAGGATGCTGAACAGCTTCATCGTCAGGTTCTCTTACCCGTGAAGTATGCACCGCATCTCGCAGGATGATTCACGAGTGATCCATTGACTCAATGAATCAATTCACACACCGGCTGGCGCTCCGCGTACGATCCATGAACAGCAAGGAATTGTTGGGCCTCCTGCTGCGGAAGTCTCGCATGTGTTCTCGGTCTGTGCACCTCCCACCATTCATCTCCTGATCCATGAGCGAAGAACTCCTCTGTGCAGTAATGACGGTGCTTGGCTATGTGCTGGGGGCCGTTCCGTTTGGTCTCGTGGTATCGAAGTCGCTGGGCCTGCCCGATCCGCGAACGGTCGGGAGCAAGAATATCGGCTTCACGAACGTCCTGCGCATGTCCGGCAAGATGGCGGGGATTCTCACGCTGCTTGGCGACCTGGGCAAGGGGTGGGTGTTCGGCTGGGCTGCGATGCACTGGCTCTCCGTTGAATCCTATATCATGATCGTTGCGCTCGCGCCGATCTTGGGGCACCTCTTCTCGCTGTTTCTTGGTTTCAAAGGCGGGAAAGGCGTGGCGACGGCCGTGGGAGCGGTGCTGGGTCTCTCCCCCTCTATCGGACTTCTCTTGTTGTTGATCTGGCTGGGGGCCGTCGCGATCTGGCGCTATTCCTCAGGCGGCGCGCTGGCAGCCTTTGCGTGTTTACCGATTGTGGCGATCGTGAACGAACAGAGACAGGAGTTTTTTGTTTTTTCGTTGATCGTCAGCGCGCTGATCTGGGTTAAGCACAAAGACAATATCCTCAGGCTCTGGAAGGGGACCGAGAGTAAAATAGGGCGGCAGAAGGACTGACAGAAGTCGCCCTGCTTGGTTGGGTAGTAGGGGGTCATTCTTTAGTGGCGCCTCGCGTGTGTGGCCGATGCGGCGGTGAGCCGTGCAGGCAGGTTGGCAACGTACACCTGATCGGGCGTCGTACCGTCACGCGCCCGCTTGTGGGCGCGGCAGATTCGCGACTGTCCGGGAGCGCTCCACACCCTGGTGCGCGGCGCTGACGTTCTCATAGCAGGCTGCGGGAAACCTCAGTTGATGCCAAAACATGGTTGGAATTTTCCGTATGGCGCTGAAGCCAGAATAACCTCAGGATGCTCAAAAAGGTCGTCCAGCAAGGCCGCAGTGAGCGAAGAGGCGAGGCGTACGCTTCAGTACGTTGAGCCTCTGAACGACGCGAGAACGCCGCTGGTGGACTTTTTCAGCATCCTGCTATAGATGAATACAAGTACGGTGATATAGGGGCAAGGTACACCAATGCTGAGTGGTCGTATCGCGATGCTGCTCAGTATGGAGAGAGTGGAAGGAGTCACCTGGAGGCTGTTCGCATCCCACTTCATGGATACGAGCGTGCGATCGCGCTGACACCGCGCGTCTTGCAGCGCGTTGTTCAAGCATCCTGGTCGTTTGTCGTGAAGAATGAATGTGCGATCTCTCACCCCTGACCACGCCATGCTCAGCCTTGCGCCTGCGCATTTCGACGTATTCCTTGAGCGTGAAAATTCCCCGGAGCGCACGGACCAGACAGACCAAAAGAGCAAGACAGGCTGGCGGACTTTTTCAGCATCCTGCGAGAATATTCCACCCGAAAGGCGGGGCTGCTGACTCGCGCGCATGGTTCAGGCGGTCTCTTATCGTACCTGTGCCAATAGTTCCAGGACCGCGTCATTCCATCCCACCGGCCCTATTCCAGGCGCACGAATCATATTAGGCCGTTGGATATCAGGGTCATAGGACCCGTCTGCTTTCTGGACGAGAATCGGATAATCCACCATCGCGAGCAGGGTGGCGTCGTTGATGCTGTCCCCGATCCCAACCGTTTCGATCCGGTCTGTTTGTTCCCTCATGCGTTGCTGACGATGATAGCAGCGCAGGAGCACGGAGGCGGCCCTCCCTTTATCGTTTTCCCCCGTCAGATGAAATAACCGTCCCCCTTTTGTCCAGCGGAGGCCCCTGGTGACGATTTGGCGGCAGACTTCTTCGATGAGCGCCTGAGGGCCTTGCGGGAGAAAGGGCTCGTCGTATTCTCGTTGCTTGGCCAGGATAGCATCGGCATGTGGGAGCCCGGTCACTTCCATGATGGATTCGACCGACAGGTCGCCAAAGCCATGCAGCGGCGTTTCAACCGCCTCTTCGATTTGCTTCAGTACCTCTCGCAGCATGTGATAGGGAAGGCCGAATTCGATGACCTGGTAGGGAGACCTGGTTCGCATGCGTTCCAAGGGGAAGTCGAAGAGGCCATGCGGGACAAAGACCGCGCCGCCGTTTTCGACAATGAAGGGGTCCTGAATGTCGAGGCGCTGTCGAAGCGGTTCCATTTCGGCGCGTGTTTTACTCGACACCAGAATGAGGGGGATGCCTTGCTCGCGGAGCGCAGTAAGGGCTGGTGTGGCTGCCTCGTAGGAATAGGTCATGCCGTCCAAGAGCGAACCATCCAAGTCTGTGAAGACGATCAAATTGGGCATGGTCTTACGGCGTTACCAGTGATGGAGGTCATCGCCCGTGCTGGATTTGGATCGGCCCATCAGTCGTCGTTGCAAGAACTCTTTCGCAGTATCGGCTGCACCGAGTCCGAATGCGATCGCTCCGGCCAGCACGATTCCTCCCCACGTAATGCCGAATCCTACGACGACGATATGTTGGGCAATACCGAGTTGCTCCAGCGCCATGGCGCCCGCGAGGACTTGTATCCCCCATCGAGAACAGGCTGCGATGAGTCGGGCCGGTGGCAGTCCGGCGTTGACGGCGGCAATCAGGACGGCTTGAGATACAAAGTTTGAGAGAAAGTACCCGGCCAGGAGAATCACCACTGCGGTTACCAGATGGGGCACATAGGCCAGCAGTGACTGGGCGAACTGGTTGATCGGGGTCAGGTTCAGCGCGCCTAACGCCGCGATCGAAGCCAGCATAATCACCGTCCAATAGATGCTGCGGCCGATGATGCGTGAGGGGTCTGTCTTGACTCCTCCTCGTAGGAGCGCCGCATTCATTCCCAGCCGATCACAGAAATGGTCGAATCTGATGATGCGAAAAAGCCGTTCAGCGAAGGAACCGAACGCCCACGCGGTGAACAGGCCACCGAGCAGAATAATGCCCATGGCGAGCACATTGGGCAGCACAGCCAATACCTGATGCCCGAGCAACGCCAGCGGTCCCAGAAGCGCCTGGTTAATGAACTCATTCATGGGCACCTCCTGTGTCGGTGGACGTATGGTGCAACAGAGCCGGTGCGACTGGCTGCAGCACCGGCGGTTGCCAACGTTCAACCAGATAGGGTTTCATGCGTTCGAACGTGTGGCACAACGCTTCGATCTTCTGTTCTGCCTCTGTGGACGTCAGGCCTTGGGTAGCATGGACGAACGAAGCAGTTCGGCCTAAGTACAGGGGGGTGAGGGCTTTGAGGAGGTGATCACGCCGTATGATTCGCTTGCGGTGTGCGGTGGCCGCATCGTAGACGACCTGAACCCACAACTCATCGGGGATATGACAATCGGCGACGGATGTTCTCTGGAGATCACGCAACTGAGTGAACGTGTCGTCGGCCAGGATCTGTCGCCAGATGGGTTCAAGATCGGTGAGCCCCTGTCGATAGTGTGACACCATTCGCTCCACGTTGACATGGACCGGTTCGACTCCGACCTCGTAGGGAAATCCAATGAGTGGAACCGGTTGCGATCCCTCCTGCCTCGACCAGAGGCCTTCATGCTGTTCCATTAACGCAAAGAGCGCTCCCATCACGTGCGTCAGCATGGCCGACAGGTCGGCGGCAGGATCCTTCGGATTATGGATTTTTGCCCCGAGGAAGCTTTGGCAGACCCGTCCGCCGCTGGCAATGGCCTCCGTCGTCATCCAGATATCGATGCCGAAACGCGCGACTTCTGTTTCCCAGACATGTTGGTTGACACCGTTCTGGTAGAAATCTGACATTGGGGCCTCTCATCGGCGAGTCCCACCTGATTACCTCATGCCCTGCTGAAGGCGATGAGTGATCATTTTTGAAACTGTGCGACGTATTCATTATGGATGGCAGCATCGCACGCGTATATTACAACAGTTGGGCAGGTGATGTGCCACTAGATAATGTTCCAGCCGGTGGATGTTTCGGGAGCGAACCAGCGGGAGAGGTGTAGAGGATGGTGGGGAAACCCTACCCCCTCCAGCAGTCTCATGTGGCCACCCTGGACGTGAGCCTGTCGGTTGCAATGTGGCCCTGTCTGCTGCCAAGTAAGAGGGGTCGTCGACGGGTATTGAGCTGTTCTGGATCGAGGCAACGCGGGTTTCTCCGTAAGCCATGAGCATCGTACAGAAACCCCGGTGACATCCTGTACAAGGTCACACTCACCTTCAATCATTCATACCTCTCGGTTGATGGGCTGTTCGGACAAGGCCATGGCCTCGGAAGAATCGGACGACAGAGGATCGGTCGCATGGCTGAGGACGCCATTCCACGAGCCACTGCCACGACAACCACAAGACTTCGGCAACAGGTCATGGTGACACCGTCTCACATGGTAAGGCGGCTCAAGGCGGTATGGCGCATCGTGCGCAAGGGCTCAAGCGCGAGTCGGGCTTGAATTACGTAATACCATCGGTGTCCCACGGAGCGGTCAAGCGACTGTTCTCTGATAGCGAGGACCATGAGGATTGATGGCTTGCCTCGCATCCGCTGAGCGTCATCAAGAGGATCGGCGCTCGAGACAACTGCCACGATCCCGAGCAAATCTACCTCGTCGTCTGGCCTGTGCTAAATGGGAAAGATGAAGGAGCGAGCAAACAGTGGACCATGCTACCGTGAAGAATGCCCATCAGGAGGGAGGCAAAGGATATTCAAATCGATAGATGTGTGGATGGCGACGTGATGCGCGCCGGCGGATGGAGTGTATACGAGAACAAGTGGTTGCAGAGTCCGGAAGAGATCAGGGGAAATGCATGGTGAAATGTGGCCGTCCGGCTGTCGGAGACACATTGTTTCGCGCAGGAACAGGGTGCCCGTTTTGATGGAGGTCAGTCGAGGCCGTATTGCTGGAGCTTGCGGAGGAGCGTCTTGCGGTGGATGCCAAGGATTGCGGCTGCCTCGCCGTGGTCTTGATGGTGGGCCTCCAGCACGCGCAGAATATAATTCTTTTCCATATTCTGAAGGGTGTCCCATCCACGAGCCCGCGCCTGGTCTTGAACGGGCGCGGTCCGAATCGTCTCTGGAAGGTCTTCCGGGGTAATGATGGGGTAGGGGGTCAAGGCAATGGCCCGTTCGATCACATGCTCGAGCTCGCGGACGTTGCCGGGCCATGCATAGCGTGTCAGGAAAGGAATGGTGTCCGGCGAGAGGCCGGTCACCGGTCTCTCCTTGGTTCGGCCAAATTTGTCGACGAAGTATCGGCTCAGAAGAGGAATGTCTTCAACCCGATCGCGCAACGGAGGAAGGACAATGGTGATGACTTCCAGCCGATAAAAAAGATCCTCTCGAAAGGTCCCAGCCTCAACAAGCGGCTTCAAAGCCTTTTTTGACGCAGCGATGATTCTGACGTCGATGGCACGAGATGTTTCGCTCCCCACACGCCGGATCTCGCGCTCCTGTATTGATCGGAGCAACTTGCTCTGCATCATCGGCGAGAGGTCTGCGATCTCGTCCAGAAAACAGGTGCCGAGATGCGCCTGTTCCAGCAGTCCCTTCTTGATGGCGACGGCTCCGGTAAACGCGCCTCGTTCATGGCCAAAGAGCTCAGATTCGAGGAGCGTTTCGGCCAACGAACCAGTATCGATCGCGACGAACGGCCCACCGCTTCTGCCGCTGTTGGCATGGATGGCGCGGGCGATCAGCTCCTTTCCGGTCCCACTTTCTCCCTGGATGAGCACGGTGCTGTCCGTTTCCGCGACTCGCGCAATCATTTTATACACTTCGACCATTCCGCCACTGCTGCCCACGAGGTTGTCGAATCGGTATCGTTCACGCAACTGACCGCGTAACGAACGATTCTCTCGTACCAACTTCGTATGTTCGAGCGCCCGCCGGACTACCAACCGAATGTCCTCCACGACAAACGGCTTACTGAGATAATCGAAGGCCCCAGCCTTGATCGCATCCACGGCAGTTTTAAGTGATCCGTAGGCGGTCAACAAGACCACCGGAATATCCGGCTCCTGCTCACGCATGACGGCCAGTAAGGCCAGCCCGTCCATCCCGGGCATATGAATATCAGTGATGACCAGTTCAGGTTGCCATTCCCCGAGTCGCCGCAGCGCGGTCTCCGCGTCCTCGGCAGTCTCGACCTCATACCCTTCCTTGCCTACGATTTCACGCAACAAAGCCAGCGTCTCGATGTCGTCGTCGACCACCATGACGCGAGATGGTCGCAGCATCAGCGCGCCCCTCCATCGGCTGGGAGCTCGACTATGAACCGCGATCCCTTTTGTAGCTCGCTCTCGACCTTGATGTCCCCTCCGTGTGCCCTCACAGTTTCCATTGCGCTCGCCAGCCCCAGTCCCGTGCCACGCCCGGCCCGCTTTGTTGTAAAGAACGGCTGAAAGATTTGGACGAGCTGCGCGGCATTCATCCCGCAGCCTGTATCGATCAGTTCCACTGCGACCCACGCGCGATGAACCGGCAGTTCGAGCGCGGCATAGGAAGAGACCCGCACGACCAGCGTGCCTCCGTCCGGCATCGCGTCGAGTGCGTTTTCGATCAAACTGTGGAACACCTCATGGAGTTGCTGGGAATCGGCCTCGACTTTTTGTATCTGATGACTCCACTCAGTGGCCAGCGTAATCTTCTGGCGATCGAATTCTGGCTGGAAGAGTGCGAGACATTCCGCGACACAGGCATTGAGATCGATCGGAGACCGTACCGGATCCGGTCTCCGGGCATACAACAGGAGGTCTTGGATAATTTTGGACGTTCGTTCGATCTGCGCTTCCACCGTCTGCAATCGTTGCCGAGACTGTGTACTCAGAGTCTGATCCTCCGCCAGGAGTTGAATATGGCCGGACAGAGCCGTCAAGGGAGTGCCGATTTTATGCGCGACGGTTGCGGCGACCTGCCCGATGGCCGATAGGCGTTGGGCACGCGCCGCATCGCGCTGTGCCGCTGAGAGCAATTCGTTCGTCTGGGCCAGCACGCGATTCTTCTCCAACACTTCGGCTGTCGCCTCAATGACCTTCTGCTGAAGGCTGTCGTTCATCTCCCGCAGGGATTCTGTCAATTGCGCATTGTCATGAGTGGCTTCCCGGATCTTTCTCACCATGTCATTGAATGTGCCGGCGAGTTCTCCGAGTTCATCCTGTTCTTCAACAGGTATGACCGAGGTCATGGTTCCCTGGGAAACCGATTCGACGGCGGTGAGCAGTCGTTTTACAGGACGATGCACCTTAAAGTACAGGAACAGATTGATCGCGACCACGATCGCCAACCCAGTTTGCAATCGTCTCGTTCTGGAGGCTTGATGAATTGATTCCAAGGCCTCATCCATTTGTCGGGTAGAGAACTCGGCGTAGGTAGCCCCGACAACGATATCCTTCAAGACGATTGGGGCAGCCAGGAAGACGCGATGGGTATTCTTCCGATCCGCATAATCGATCAGCGGCCGCCGTGCTTCGCGCACTCGCTTAATAAGGTCAAACGCCCTCTCTTGACGAGGGTGCGAGAGGAGCAGCAACCCCGTGGGGCCGGCACTCGTGATCGGGAGAGGACTCTCTCCCGGTGTGACTGGAAACTCGTACATCACGATGTTGAGAAGATCAGGCAGATTGGCAAAGATCTTCTCCAGCTCTTTGGTTTGCGCCTCGCGATTCGACAGCTGGGCCAAACTGGTCACGTTCTGGTCGACAGAATCTCCGACGGCCAGCGCCGCCGCACGGACATTCTCTTCAACGGTGTGCTGGATTGAGCGGGCCTCAAGCCAGTCCGTCGCGCCGGCGGAGACGCCGACGATGACGATGACGATCAGCGTCACCTTGACTTGAAGACTCAGTCGATGCCACCAGTTCAGCATAGGCCCATGGTAGTCCCTCATGTTTCCCTGTTCTATCGAAATTGGAGACAAGTTGTCTACTGCGGGACAAGCTGTCCCTTCACTTGGTGATGAATCCGCGATGCGATATATCTTCAGCTGCGATCATCTTGAATAAACATCTTATTTTTTAAGGCCTTGCGACGGCAGGGGGCAAGGGAAGATTCTTGGCATCGGGCTTGCTGATTCTCCATGACAGGATCGGTGGACATCAGGAGTAACGCATGGTGATTGAACGAGTTCTTGTGGTCGAGGCCGATGGCGTGTTGGGTGCTGTCTTAGCAGAAGTGCTACAGCACAGCGGGTATGAGGTGACTTTCGTCAGAACATTAATAGGTGAAATCGAGCACATTGATTCTGTGAGTGCCGTGATTCTGGATATTGATACGACCGCTGCAGAGAGAGAACTCGGTTGGCTCAACCTCTTGCGGCCTTGCTATGAATCGCTGCCGATCGTGCTGATGGGTGTTCAGGTACCCGTATACCTGGCGCAACGTCTGAGATCCCATTCCGTTCGCCTGCAGCGCAAGAATTTGTCCTGGGTGCAGAAGCCGTTTCGAAATGAAGAATTGCTCACCGCCGTGCGGCAGGCGCAAGAGGGTTGACTGTCGGGACAGGCCACCGGAAGGTAGGACACAGGCGTTGTGGAGAGACCATGACATGTCGAGAGATAGGAAGAACCCATGCGATGTGAAAGGTTGTCCCCTGCACACAACACATCGGCGGTCATAACTGCCGCTTGAGTAGCAGGATGATGTCTCATGAACAGGCGTATGAAATTGTGGGTGAGAGAGTCTGTACACGTCGATAGGCACAATACACCAATGATGAAAGGAAGAGTCCGATGAGAATAGCCCAGGTTGCCCCCTTGTATGAGAGCATTCCGCCGAAACTCTATGGCGGAACGGAACGTGTCGTGTCCTACCTCACGGAAGAACTGGTTCGGCTCGGGCACGATGTGACCCTGTTCGCGAGCGGAGATTCGATCACGGCTGCGCGCCTCGAATCGATTTGCAGTCACGCGCTCCGTTTGAATACGGGGATCTTCAACCACAATGCGCCGATGACCATGCTGATGGAGCAGGCGCTGGGAAAACCCCACGACTTCGACATCATTCACTCCCATCTCGATTTCATGGGG
>JBBRRK010000045.1:0-21767 GCA_038200765.1 Nitrospirales bacterium | reverse complement strand
TGTGATCGTGTTCGTTCATAGCGTGGATTCCTTTCAACCACTCATGCCCAGTCCGAGTGCGCGGCACACTGACCGCGCACTCATCAGTGCTTCGTCCGTGCGAATGACGCGGACTGCCACCCGGCTGGCCGTCGCGGAAATTACGCCCTCATTCGCCACGTATTTATCCACAGCACCCTGGGGATGTATTCTCTGGCTTCGCACCGGCTGCCGTGGACAGAAACGTTTGCCGACAGTGGTCGCTGCAAAAGTAGAACGTCTGTCCATCGCGTTCGGCATGGAGAGCGATGGCTTCGTCCACGTTCATTCCGCAGATGGGATCTTTGGTCGCGGATTTCGATTCGTTCATGGTCATGTTCCTTTCTTGGTTGTTGTGGTCCAGATCTTTTGATTCCGGTGTTCACAGAACGATCTCGCTTCATGCCTCTACTCCCCCTCTCGCCTCTTGCCCTGCGCCTCTCGCTCCTTCCCGCTTGATCTCGGTCTGCCACCGCCACATGACATAGACCGCCGGGATGACCAACAGTGTCAGGAGCATGGCCGAGAACACCCCCCCGACCATCGGCGCGGCTAAGCGTTTCATCACATCCGCGCCGGTCCCTGTGGCCCACATGATCGGAATCAGACCGAGAATATTTGCGGAACCGGCCATGGCCATAGGTCTGATGCGTTCCACGGCGCCGGCCTGTACGGTTTGGATGAGATCCTCAAGCGTCGTTAGATGTCCTGCCGCTTTGCGCCGTTTGCAGGCTTCATCGAGATACGCCAGCATCACGGCGCTGGTTTCGGCGGCCACTCCGGCCAAGGCGATGATCCCCACCCACACGGCGATGCTCACGTTGTAGTCAAGCCACACCATGTACCAAACGCCGCCGACCAGGGAGAGCGGCACGCCCAGCATGACCATGAGCGTTTCCGCCACAGAGCGAAACGCTAAATAGAACAGCACGAAGATAATCGCGATGGTCAGCGGGATAAAGATCGTGAGCCGCTCCCTGACCCGTTGCATGAACTCGTACTGACCGGACCAGGCGATGGTGTAGCCTGGAGGTAAGGTGACGTTCTCTCGCACCACCTGTTTAAGATCCTCCACATAGCCCCCGATGTCCCGGCCGGCCATATCGACAAACACGTATCCGGTCAACATGCCGTCTTCATCGCGAATCATCGGCGGCCCTTGCATAAACCGAAGCGTGGCCAGCTGCGCGATGGGCACCTGCACGCCGGTCGGCGTTGCGACGAACACCCGACGCAGTTTATCCGGATCATCACGCAGCTCGCGGAGATACCGCACATTGATTGGATAGCGTTCTCGCCCTTCGATCGTGGTATCGATGTTCTCCCCCCCGATCGCCGTCTCGATGATCTGGCCGACGTCCTGTACCGTCAGCCCATAGCGGGCGATCTCCTCCCGGTTAATATCGAAATCGAGGAAGTAGCCGCCCGCCACCCGCTCCGCGTAGACGCTCCTCGTACCGGGGACATCCTTTAAGGACATTTCGAGGTGTTTCCCGATCTCCTCAATCTGCTTCAGATCCGGTCCAAAGATCTTAATGCCCACCGGCGTCCGGATCCCGGTCGTCAGCATATCGGTTCGGGCCTTGATGGGCATCGTCCAGGAATTGGTCACGCCAGGGAATTGAAGGGCCTTATCCATCTCATCAATCAAGCTCTCATAGGTGACCCCGGGCCTCCATTGTTCCTTCGGTTTCAGCTCAATGACCGTTTCGATCATGCTGAAGGGAGCCGGATCGGTGGAGGTGTCGGCCCGGCCCGACTTGCCGAACACCCATTCCACTTCCGGAAAGGTTTTCAGCTTGCGGTCCATCTGTTGCAGCAGCATAGAGGCTCGGGTGACCGAAATCCCTGGCAGCGTCGTCGGCATGTAGAGGATCGTGCCTTCGTAGAGCGGCGGCATGAACTCCGTCCCCATGCGCTGGAACGCGGGAATGATCGTAACCGTCAGCCCAAGCGCCACAACCACGACGGCGACCCGATACTGCAACGCCAGGCGTAGAATAGGCGCATAGACTCGTTGCAAGAGACGGCTCACGGGATTCCGTTGCTCGGTGATAATACGGCCACGAATGAGGAGCGCCAGCAGGGCCGGAATCAGCGTGATCGCGAGGAGGGCGCTCGCGGCAATGGCCAGATTCTTCGTCCAGGCGAGGGGCTTGAAGAGACGACCTTCCTGTCCCTCAAGCATGAACACCGGCATGAACGCAACGGCAATCACCAGCAGCGAGGCAAAAATCGCGGGGCCGACCTCTTTCGCCGAGTCGATGAGCACCTGCGTCCGGTCCCCAATGCTGCCATCGCGCGCCCACTCCTCCAGCCGTTTGTGCGCGTTGTCCACCATGATGATCGCCCCGTCCACCATGTCGCCGACGGCCACGATGATCCCGCCGATGGACATGATGTTCAGGCCAATCCCCATGAAATACATGGGAATAAACGAAATCAGCACGGCCAACGGCAAGGTCACAATCGGCAGCAACGCGGAGCGGAGATGCAGCAGAAATCCGACGATCAACACACTGACGACAATCAGTTCCTCAATGAGATTCTCACTGGCCGTGGCGATCGACTCTCCGATCAGATCGCTCCGGTCGTATGTCGTGACGACTTTCACCCCCTTGGGCATGGACGGCTCCAGCTCTTTGAGTTTGGCCTTGATCCGTTCGATGACTGCCAGGGCATTCTCCCCGAACCGCATGATGACGATCCCGCCGACCACCTCTCCTTTCCCATCCAGTTCGACCAGCCCACGCCGCATGTCGGGGCCAAGCCGGACCGTGGCGACGTCGCGCAGTAATATGGGCGTCCCGTTCGAATTGACGCCGACGGCGATCTTCTCGATATCGCCGACCGACTTGATATAGCCCCGGCCGCGAATCATGTACTCGATGCCGGAGAATTCCACGACGCGCCCTCCGACATCTTCGTTACTCTGCCGGATGGTTGTGACGATGTGCGGGAGCGAGAGCTTGTACGCGAGGACTTTGGTCGGATCGAGGTTGATCTGATATTGGCGCACGAAGCCGCCTACACCGGCGACTTCGGCCACTCCATCGACACTGAGGAGCCAGTAGCGCAGATACCAATCCTGGAACGAGCGCAATTCGGCAAGATCGTGCTGGCCGGTCTCATCGATCAAGGCATACTCAAATACCCAGCCGACCGCCGTGGCATCCGGTCCCAACTGCGGCGTCACGCCGTCGGGAAGCCGGCCTGCGAGTTGATTCATATACTCGAGGACCCGGCTCCGCGCCCAATAAATGTCCGTGCCGTCCTTGAACAGGACGTAGACATAGGAAAAGCCAAAATCTGAGAAGCCACGGACGACGGTGACGTTGGGAGCGGAAAGCAGCGCGGTGACAATCGGATAGGTGATCTGGTCCTCGACCAGATCGGGAGAGCGGCCCGGCCACTTCGAATAGATGATGACCTGCGTGTCCGAGAGATCCGGGATGGCGTCCACCGGCGTGTTCTTCATGGCCCACAGCCCGGCCGCGGCCAGGCCGAAGATCAAGAGGAACACAATGAACCGGTTCCTTGCACTGAATTCGATGATGCGTTCAACCATGACTTACCTGCGAGACGCACGTGAAACACGCAACACACGAAACGCGGAAGAGAACGGATTGGCCATTTCGGCGGATTCGTAGATTTTGTGCATTTCGCACTTTTCCCGCCTTTCTCGTCCGTCTCACGGCATTACATTCCCGGCATGCCCGCCATGCCGCCCACTGCGGACTTCAGCTGGCTTTCGGAATCGATCAGGAAGTTGGCTCCCGTCACGACGTGCTCCCCTTCCTTCAGGCCCTCTATCACTTCCAGCCAGTCGCCGGCCTTCGCGCCCAGTTTGACGCTCCGCCATTCCAGATGCCCGCCTCCATGGTGAATGAAGAGCAGATGGCGTTCTCCCGTTTCCAGGATGGCATCCCTCGGTACGACGAGTTTGGTTCCAAGCGGAATCTTCAGTTCCACGTTGGCATACATCCCGGGCTTGAGTTTCTCGCCCGGATTGTCCAGCTCGAACCGCACCTTCACCGTGCGCGTCTTGGAATCGAGCGTCGGATAGATAAATCCCACGTGACCGTGCAGTTTTGTGTTCGGGTCATAGGAGAGGGTCACGCTCGCGCTCTGGCCCAGCTTGATGTAGGGCAACTCGTATTCGTAGATGTCGGCCTGAATCCAGATGCGGGAGAGATCGGCGATGAAGTAGAGTTCCGTGCCTGGTGTTACAAAGGTTCCGGCTCTCGCTTCCATTCGAATCACGGTTCCCGTGGCGGGTGAGTGGATCGGAAGAGTTCGTAAGACCGTGCCGGTCCGCTCCAAATCCTGAATGTGGTTTTTCCGAATGTCCCACAACCGGAGACGGCGGCGGGTGGCTTCCAACAGCTCCTTGGCGCCCCGGGCCACCTCGGGGAATTCGCTTTTCCCCAGTTCCCGATAACTCTGGAGCGCTAGCAAATACTCCTCTTGGGTCGCAACCAGATCCGGGCTGTAGATGGTGAATAGGACCTGCCCTTGCTTGACGTGATCCCCAATCGCGCTCACACGCAGTTCCTCGATCCACCCCTCGAATTTGAGATTCACGCGCCCCACCAGGCGCTCGTCGATCTCGACGCGCCCCACGGTGCGGATCACCTTGTCGAGAGACTGGCGAACTGCTTCTTGGAACTTCACCCCGATGCTTTGGAGCCGCTCGGGAGCAATCATGATCGTATTCGCGTCGGTACCCAGCATCGCGCCCTTGGCGCCATCCTCTGGCCCGCGATGAGCAGGCGTCGGCATCTCGACCGGTTTATCCCCCTTGGGCATGCCGACACCAGATTCTTTGGGTGATTCGGCCGGCGATGGCACCGGCTCGCGGGTCATGAACCAGAATGCTATGGCAAGCCCAGCAACAACCGAGATCGTCACGCCCGTGACAACCGTTTGCCTCGTCATCAGCGACCCACTCCTTCCGTGGCCCGTTCTCCGCTGTCCATCGTCCGCGTTCCATTGCCCGGAGGGAGGGAGCTGATGAGCGTCAGCGGCCCACCCGTCACTTCCTCCAGCCTCGCCAGCGCCTTCTCGTGCGCGACCATTTCACCGTGCAATTCCAATTCACTGTCCTGCAACGTGAGCAAGCTATTCAGCAGCGTAAGGAAATCGACCTTGCCGACCCCATAGCTGGCCTGGGAGGCCCGGAGCGCCATGGTGGCCTGCGGGATAATCGCGTCACGTAGAATTGTGACGAGCCGTTCTGCCCGTTGCGCCTGGACAAAGTCATCCTTCACCCGAAACAGGACATCCTGCATCGTGTTGGTGAGACTTTCGCGTGCGCCTGTGAGCTCAGACACGGCCTGTCGCACGCCCTGCCGTTGTTTGGTCGTGTAATAGAGGGGAATGCGAATACCCAGCATGACCTGATAGCCATTCTCATTGATGCGGTCATTCCGCAGTCCGAGGGCGCTTATGTCAAAGTCTGGATAGTACTCCCTGCGGGCGAGTGCCACCGCCTGCTCACCCCGTTCCACCCCCTTGGCGGAGGCCTGGAGGATCGGCGAGAAGTCTCCCGCTCGTTGGCTCAGCTCCGGCAACGGCAAAGTCAGCATCGTCATGCGGATCTCTTCCGGAGTTCCGAGCGGACCGGCGGGCGGTTGGTTCAAGATCCGATTGATCGCGGCATGCAGACTCTCTTTCTGCTGGTCGAGCACCGCCAACCGATCCAGCACCCGCGAGATCTCAACCTGCGCACGGAATACATCCTGCTGAGCGGCCCGGCCGACGGCATAGCGAGACTTGGCTGTATTCTCGAACTGCATCAGCAGGATCTTGTTCTGCTCCACAATCTCGATCGCCTTATGAACAAAGTGCAAATCAAAGTACGACTCTTTGAGGCGGGCGATCAGACGAAGCCGTATGGCCAAATATTCTTGTTCGATCCGGTCGGCCTCGCGTTGAGCCACTTCCCCTTTGAGCCGGAGTTTGCCGGGAAAGGGAATCTCCTGCCCGATCCCATACATGGCCCCCTGCAACGGCTCGATCATCGGCATCCGTTGATACCCAAACTGGACCGTCGGGTCTGGGAGCGTTTGCACTTGCGGTACGATGGCCTTAGCCGCTTCCCATCGTTCTTGGGCCGTCTTAATTTCCGGGCTCCGGGCGACCAGTTCCTCGATGAGACTCTGGAGATTGATCCGATCGTCACCAGGCGCCTGGGGGACTGCGGTATCCGAGCGCGTGGCACCAGCAATCTCTTGCGCGCCGCTGGCACATAGCGGGGTGAGGCCTACGGCGGAGAGCGCAAGGGCAGAAAAAACCCACGACGAAATATGAAAAGGTGATCGTGTCACGGCAGCACCTCTAGACGGCATTGAAGAAAGAAAAGAGGCATCGCCCGCTCAACCCAAGCAGCCGAGCGGCGAGCGAAAGAACTGGAGGTGTGGGATCAGATTCGAAGGACCGAGGAAGAACTTATGGAGATGGGGACAATGGACAACAGGCGGCCCCCGGACCACGGCACCGGGACCGAAGGACGTGTACAAGCTGTGGAAAAACTGATCAGGATTTGCGCATGATCAACGCCCGAGACCATGCTGTGCTTGATCTGACGTTCGGAAGACGAGGTCAGTGACGGCGAGCACATGGTGGTTCCCTCCATGGGACAGGCCATTCCCTCTTCCACGAGCAGTGCCGCACCTTCCGCTTCCGAGAGATCGGAAAACGGACACACCGTTCCGATCACCTGACACAAGGTGAAGAAGAACACCAGCGCAAAGTATTGCATATTCACTCGTCGAATCATCGGACCACCCATAGTGCTTGCTTGACCTGCTCAACGTCGCGGCTTACGCATGCCATCTGAAGCAAGTATGTCACGTCTGCCAGACTCCCCACTGCGATGTTCGGCAACAGTCATGCCGGAAAGACCGGGCGAAGGGTCGACGTCGTCGTCGACACGCACGCCGTTGTGCGTAGCAACCAGCCTCCATCCAATCGCCTCTCACGTCCTCACTGGTTTGCACCGGCTAACCCGTACAGTTTGCTTCTCCTACTTCTTCATGTCGCGATGCATCTTGGCGAACTGGTCGGCTTCTTCAGCAGCCTTCGTATAGCTACCGATAAGTAGATCGCAGTGCCGAGGAATATCCGTTTTCCCTCCCACACCAGCCATACCTTGGACGAAGCTTGGGTTTTTTGCATACTCTGCTTTCATAACCGCCATGTCCTTCGCCTTTTGCCGATTAGTAGACGCTTCCTTCTCATACCAGGTTGCCATTCCAGCGTGATCAGTTATGGCAGGCATAGAGTCGGCAGCACTCGCGGTCGTCGCAAAGGCGACTAACCCTCCCAGCAGCAAACCGCACAGAACACTACGCTGAATCCATCGCTTCCAAATCGTCATGATGCCCTCCTGTTAGTGTGAGTGATACCCCTTCATACCGCCATCCGCCTCTCCTGCGCCAACGTTCAGCAATTAGTGTGCCCTTACTGATCACTAGTCACAAGATGCAGGTAAGTCCGCTTATTCGTGGGCTATAAGGTTTTTTTGTAATGACTCTTGTGGAGGAGCCAAAGATTTGCTGACGCATTTTGCTACAACCACTTCGTTCCATCAGGCCTGAAATGCCACAGTTTTTATCACTGAACGTCCTGGTATAGCCTCGCCAAATGACCTTCACGCCTGTCAACACCTGTATTTTGCTTCTATCCACCGTCCCTATGAGCCTGTCCGACATTGACCGTTCTACTACGGCGAACGATCCGCGACCATCTGTGTCGTTCTCGGCCCGAAAAAATCCTCAACGTATTCCAGCGAATACGCCTCCGGTTTTTCCGTGCCTGCGGCCTCGCATCTGGCCGCACCTCCTTCGCCTCGTTACGAAGGCAATGTCGGACAGGCTCCTAGGCCGAGACTTTCCTCGCATTCGCGAACGGTTTGCCCATTATTCGGTTCATCTGCACCATCGTGATTGAGCCTGCTCGACTACAGTCAAAACCGCCCTCGGGCCCGCTACGGATTCGGAAACGCCCCCGAAGATCTCCGGCACCTCCAACAGTTTTAGTTCTGTGATACCCAGCAGCTTGCTGCGAGGAACTACATTCCAAGACACTAACGCACTTCTCATAGATAGAGACGTGAAAGACCCTCCAGCATTACAGGTGGAGGGTCTCCGCGTGCATGCCGCACCCGGCAGGTTCAGGCGATCAACGCCACCCTATTTGGGATAAGGTGAGTTGGGAGGGGTGCTCAAGGAAGAATTAGTCGAGCATCGCCGATCCCGGCGCAGGATGCGGCATGCACAAAGCGCGAACACGGCTCGTCAGCCGCGCGGGCGGATAATCGGTGGCCTCTCCATCCGCGACCATCCCACCGAGGTAGCAGATCCGGCGATTCCCGGTCATCGGAAAAGGGAATCTGATCACCGGCTCACAGAGTAGGCCTATGGCCACTTTGGTGGACTGTCAGTTTCGCTTCACCCTGTCGGTGAAAGTGCAGGGAAACGACACCATCAGCATGGTGAAGGGACTGAGCACGCAGATACGACAATTGCCGGCGGCATTGCGCTGGTTATGATCTGGGATCGAGGAATGAAATTGGCACAGGACAAAGGATTGACAGTCGATACAACGGTAGGGGTCTATTTTTGTGGCCTACAGAGCCAATGGCAGCGGGGCACGGATAAACATACGAACCGCTGGCTGCGTCAGTATTTCCTGAAAGGCATAGCCTCTCACCCGATTCACAAGCAGTCGTGAACATGATCGCATGACGCGTGACACAACGACCCCGGAAGACGTCGGGGTTTCCGACGTCGGCGGCTGTACTGGAGACAGATGTTGCGCGCACCGCCTGAACCTACCGCAGGCTTTTCATCATCGGAAAGGCGGACACATCACACCAGCAGTCCCGACAGTCGCGCTCACAGCACCGACCGCAAAAAGCCACTAGACGAGCTCGTAAGACTTGGTGCGCTCGATGTAAACGCACCCTCACATTATTGCGAGTCATTGCTAAATCTTGTGCGACCGTTTTGGATGACTCGCCCCCGAGATCAATGCGCCTGATGAGTTCGGCATGATTTGGCCGCAGGCTGGGCAAAATCGCGTATGCACAACAGCATGGGTTGTCGGCGACCGCCTCAACTGGAGACATCTTGCCATGGCCTGAATGGATGAGGGCCTGGCTATAGGCTTTCTTTCCCCTCGCTTCGACCGCGCGCTTCCGCAGATAGTCAACCAGGGCATGTCGGAGAATGCTGTAGAACCAGGCCACGGCATCCTCACGACGCCGCAGCGAGGATTGGTGTTCTATGGCTCGGAGAACACTCTGCTGGAAGAGATCCTGCGTAACGCCGTCATCCATAACTTGTTTGCGCAAAAACGATAGGATTGCGGCCCTCGCATTCTGGATTTGTTGAATCGGGTCCTGCCCACCATGAACTTGTGCACGCCTCTTGTTGCTTTGGTTCCTACGCCTCACCTTGACCTGACCTCTCCCTGCCCAACAGTGCTCACTTGGTCAGCACCAACCACACGACCGATCCGCGTCGGAGCGGCCGTGCCAAGTATACAGACCGTCGGTCGGGCGCCTCAATAAGTCCATATGCATACCTATCCCCCTTTTCCTCCGAATAGCGCCATGAAAACGCTCGACCACATCAGCCAGACATAATGATTCTTCATCATGGAACTTGCGGCTGCATCGCGTTCATAATTTGACGCGGTTGAGCCGCAACGCATTGGTGACCACCGAAACAGAACTCAGGCTCATTGCGGCGCCGGCAATGATCGGGCTGAGCAGCAGGCCGAAAAACGGGTACAGCACCCCCGCTGCTACCGGAATACCCAGCGCGTTGTAGAGAAAGGCGAAGACCAGGTTCTGCCGGATGTTCCGCATGGTGGCGCGACTGAGGTGCATCGCTTTGGCAATGGCACGGAGGTCGCCTGTCACCAGGGTGATGCCCGCGCTTTGCATGGCGACGTCCGTGCCGGTGCCCATCGCAATCCCGACGTCCGCTTCGCTGAGGGCAGGTGCGTCGTTAATGCCGTCGCCGGCCATCGCGACGTGGGTGCCTTCCGCCCGCAGCTTCTTCACGTAGCTGACTTTGCCCGCCGGTTCAATCTCGGCCTCCACCGCATCGAGGCCGAGTGTCTTCGCGACGGCTGCGGCAGTGCGGCGGTTGTCGCCGGTGAGCATGACGAGTGTCAAGCCGAGCGTATGGAGTTCGCGGATGGCTTCGGCGGTGGTGGATTTGATCGGGTCGGCCACGGCGAGAATGCCTGCCGGCTTGCCATCCACCGCGACATACATCGCAGTCTTGCCGGCTTCTTGAAGTGGTACAGCCGAGGCTTCGAGCGGGTCCAGACCGGTGATCGTTTCGTTCCGCAGGAAATCCGGTTTGCCGATCATGACTGCACGACCAGCGACGGTGCCAAGCACCCCACCCGCCGTCACCGAGCGGAAGTCTGACACGGCTTCAATAACGAGGCCCTGGTCCTTCGCGCCTTGCACAATCGCAGCGGCGAGCGGATGCTCGCTGCCCTGCTCCAACGACGCCGCCAGACGCAGCAAGTCCTTCCCGTCGAACCCGCCGGTCGGCAGCACATCCATCAGCTTGGGTTTGCCCTCCGTGAGCGTGCCCGTCTTGTCCACGACGAGCGTCGTGACCCTTTCCAACCGTTCCAGCGCCTCGGCGTTCTTCACGAGCACGCCTTCCTGCGCGCCGCGACCGACGCCGACCATGATGGACATCGGCGTGGCCAGACCGAGCGCGCAGGGGCAGGCGATAATGAGGACGGCCACGGCATTGACGATGGCGTGGGCGAGCTTGGGGTCCGGCCCTAGCCACATCCAGAGGACGAAGGTGAGCGCCGACACAGCCAGCACGACCGGCACGAAGATGCCCGCGACGGTGTCGACGAGCCCCTGGATCGGCGCGCGGCTGCGCTGGGCTTCGGCCACCATGTTCACGATCTGCCCGAGCAAGGTGTCGCGACCGACCCGCGTGGCGCGCATGATGAAGCTGCCGGGGCCATTGACGGTGCCGCCCGTCACGGTGTCGCCGACGGTCTTTTCCACCGGGAGCGGTTCGCCGGTGATCATGGACTCTTCCACGTTGGAGTGACCTTCGACTACGTCGCCGTCGACCGGCACCTTGTCACCAGGCACCACGCGCAACCGGTCGCCGACCTTCACCTGATCGAGCGGAACTTCACGGTCGCCCCCCGGTGCGACCAGCCGCGCCGTGGGCGGCGCGAGATTGAGTAACGCTTTGATGGCGCTGCCCGTTCGGCTACGGGCCCGGAGTTCGAGGACTTGACCGAGGAGCACCAGCACAATGATCACCGCCGCAGCCTCAAAGTAGATGGCGACCTTGCCCTCGTGCTGCATCGTGGGCGGAAAGAGGTCGGGCGCGAGCATCGCCACGGCGCTGAAGGCGAACGCGGCCCCCACACCAATGGCGATCAATGTAAACATGTTCAAGTGACGTGTGACGACGGAGCGCCACCCACGGAGGAAAAACGGCCAGCCTGCCCACCAGACCACGGGCGTGGTGAGCGCAAACTGAATCCATCGTGAGACATGGCTATCCAGCCAGGATTGCTTGCCCAGTGCGGGGATCATGTGCGCCATCGCCAGGACAAACACCGGCACCGTCAGCGCGGCGCCGATCCAGAAGCGCCTAGTCATGTCATCCAGCTCGGCATTCTCTTCCTCGTCCATACCCGTACCCGCCGTCACGGCCATCGGTTCCAGCGCCATGCCACACTTGGGACAATCGCCGGGATGGTCTTGCTGCACTTCGGGGTGCATCGGGCAGGTGTACATCGTGTTACCCGACGCAGGCACGATCGTCGTTGGGCCACGCTTCGTCGCGATGCTGGGGGTGGGATCACTGCTCATATAGGTTCCTTTAATCTGCATTGATCGTTCGTGCAAATGACGCGAACCGTGGCCGGGCTGGCACCCAAGGCAATCATCCCTGCCGTCTCCGCATTGCGTAACACATTCAGTTCGCTGGTAACAAAGGTCAACCCTTCACGTTTTGTCATCGCCATATCTGTTGATTGTTCCATGGCCGGCGGAATCTCCGGCCATGGAGGGTAGGTGTTATTTCTTTGCCATGTTCCGACATTCTTCCGCGCACTTGTGACAGGCTTTCGCACATTGCTGACAATGCTCATGTTTATGTTTGGCGCATTCATCACCGCACGCCTGACAAATCTCAGCGCATAACACGCAGAGTTTCGCGGCATACGTTGAGCCGCGTGACATGAATTGAGCGGCCAGACTGCAAAGATCGGCGCAGTCCCGATCAAGTTCGATGCACCGCGCCATCGCCTTGACGTCTTGTTCGTGCAAACACGATGTTGCGCAATGTTCGCACGCGGTTACGCATTCATTGCAGGCCTTGATACATGTTTCATATTGTTCATGTGACATATCGTTTGATTTCCTTCTGGTTGTGTTTGTTTCGTTTAAGCGAACGACGTGTTCGCAAGTTCTCTGTATTCGTATTGCGCCGGTAGGAGCGGCGTTGCTACAGGTATGGCTTCACAGTGGATTATGGGGGGACACCCGACGAAAACGGATACAGTCGAGAGCCGTATTTCGTCGCATGGTTGATTTCCTTTTTTACAATGGCGATGCCAATTCCGAGTGCGCAGCACACCAAGCGCACGATCATGAGTTCTTCGCCCGTGCGAATGACGCGGACCGCCACCCGGCTGGCCGCCGCGGAAATCACGCCCTCATTTGCGGCGTTTTTATCCACAGCAGCCTCCAGACTTGTCCTCCGGCTTCGCACCGGCGGGCGTGGATAGAAACTTCTGCCGGCAGTGGTCGCTGCAAAAGTAGAACGTCTTTCCATTGCGTTCGCCACGGAGTGAGGACGCTTCGTTTACCGTCATTCCGCAGAGGGGGTCGATGGCCATATCAATTCATTTCAGTTGCTTGGGTCAGCCATTCACTGCGGACCATGGCGTCGGTGGTGGGGCAGATCCCCAGCACCGTGAGCCGCGATTAGTCCGCAACGCAGTGCGTGGGCGCTCGTATCGTGGCTGTCGAGCGCACAGCCTGTGGCGACGGTGCGGAACGTGTCAATCGCGGCGCTCGCGTCAATTCGAGGGCCCCGCATTCACCGAATTTGTTATCGTGTCCCTCACGCAGTTCACTGAGGCGGATCTTCACGATCTTCCCCTCTGAGCACCTCATTCTCGAGAGCTTCCGCTTCGACGAGGTATCCGACGCAACCTTGGAGGACTTGTCTCCTTTGCTGAAGCGATTTCTTAAAACGATCCTGAACACCTGCTTGCTGAGCCGATTCCGGCAAATTCACCATCGCTTCCGCTTCTCCAAGCGTCGCATACTTGTATGACTCCAACCACGTGCCATTCTGACAGTTGAGATTGAGGAGCAGTTCCTCGGTTTCGACATCGAACGTGCTCAGGGCTTTGCTCCCTGCGCTTTCCTGCATTAAACCATCCAATTTCGAAATTTGCTGTTCGAGCCGATATGTCCGGCTCATCGGTGCGAACGATGCGTTGGTGTTGGGCATGTTCGGTCCTCCCTTGTTTTGGAACAATTATTTTCTGGTAGTGACTCAGATCTTGGTCACATGCATGGTCACATCTTAAACGTCCGACCGGCCTAGCAGAACTAGGCAATGTCCTAGTGCCAGGATACGCTTTGCAGAGCACACGCAAGAAGCTGTTCTGGGTTGAGGCGAAAGGTTTCACGAATCTGATTGAGACTCGTCACCAAAAACTAGGGACCTTGCTAGGTTCGAACACACTCCAAGGAGCGCATACATCAGGGGTATGCCGTACGCAGGCATTATTTGCTCCCTCTCCTTCCAGGAAAATACAAAGAGGAAAATCCTTGTTCAATTTGCCAAATCCAGACCCCTTATCTCCACGGAATCCCTTTCCGCTCTCTCCAAATCCAACTCAACCAAATCCCGCTCCCGATCCGAGTCCCTATCCCCTTACTCCCACGCCACCTCTTCCAAAAGTCATGCTGGATCGGTCAATACGGGATAATAATAGAACTAGGTCAGCTCATACCATGTCATCAATTATCACCATGCTCCGCATCAATGATGACAACGAAAGGAGATAGGCCATGACAAAAAAATGCGCCCACCCATCCTGTCCCTGTGAGGTCTCCCCAGGGAAAGAGTTCTGCTCAGATCGTTGCTCTGATTCGAAAACTAAATTGGATGGCCGCTGCGGATGTGATCATCCTGGGTGTGGAGATCAAAAGACGTAACCTGCGGCAGGGTCTTTTGTTGCAGGCGAGGGGTGACGATGTGATCGACTTGGGCGACTGCGTCGCATGAGTAGAAGCCAATGTATAACAGGAAGAACTGATCATGAATATCAGACTTGAAGGTACGCGCGCGTTCGTCACCGGATGCAATTCTGAAATTGGTGCGGCGATTGCCCTAGGGTTGGCCAACGCCGGCGCAAAAGTGGCGATCAATTATGTTGCGCATCCTGAATCCGCGGACAGGCTCGTGCAGACAATCATAGAGAACCACGGCGAAGCAATCTCCATTCAGGCGGATGTTTCCGATCCCGAGGCGATCAGGGAACTGTTCAGGCAAATCGACGTGGTTTGGAATGAAATTGATATTCCCATCAACAACGCTGGCATTGAAGGCGCCAGCACCTTGAGCTGGGAGGCCGATCTCGCAGCATGCGAAATGTGATCGAGGTGAATTTGTTTGGCGCCTTTACTGCGCCCGCGAAGCCCCGAAACGCTTGGTGTTGCAGAAAAGTGGTGTTGTGTTGAGCACCACATCGGTGCATGAAGAAATCGCCTGGTCCGGTTTCAGCGCCTACACAGCAATAAGGCGGCCGTTAGCATGCTGACCAAGACTCTGGCTCAGGAAGCGGCCCCTCACGGAATGCGCGTACTGGCGGTTGGCCCCGGGGCGATCAAGACGCCGATCAATTGCTCCGCCTGGAGTGATCCCCAGAGCCTGCACGACTTCCTGGAAAAAATCCCGCTGAATACGGATTGGCGCGCCGGAAGAAATCGCCCGCATGGTGGTGGTCCTAGAAAAGTTGTTTTGTGCCCATGGGCAGAGTGGCCGCGACCCCACGGACCCGCCGCGAAGTGAGGAATATCAGTTCCCTCCACTCTCGAATGAGCCGCGTATGCAACAGATTCAGGACGACCTTGTTGACCTGGGATACAAGCCCTATCCGGTGCCGCTTGGAGTCAAACTAAACGAAACTGATCGACTGCGCAGCGCCTGTATTCGTTGCGATACCTGTGACGGGTTTCCCTGCTTGATCAACGCCAAAGCCGATGCGGATATCAACTGCTGTGTCTGGGCCTATCCACTGCCGCATAAGCCGAGAATGAACCTGGGCCCTCAGACGTTATGAAAACCTACTCCATAACTGGCCAGGAAGGTTTCCAATATGATGAGGACAAGTCAGAGCACGTGAACAATGAGAAGGGACGTAATCCTACAGATGTCGCCAAGACGATCAAAGGGGAACTGTCTCGCGTCGAAGGCGGGAACTATTTCGTCAAGGTGAAGGATGTCAAAGAAGTCCGTTTGCAGACGGATGAAACGACCAAGATGATGGGAGAGATCCAGAAAGGTGATCGTATTGAGGCGACGGTGAACAAAAAGAATCACGCCCTGTCGATTCGCTCGGCCCGATGAACTGATGCCGCTCTTGGAAGGGGAGCTGACGGTCCGAGAAACCACTAACTCCACTCTTGAATCAGATAAGAGGGATTATCTCAACCGGATTTTTGGTCAGATCACGAAGCGAGCCCCATAGAAGAACGTGAACCGTGTAGTCCTAAAAATGGGGAGAATGCGCGTAAGCGCTGTGGACCATACAAAGCATTGGTCGTTCATGGATCAATGTGTCAAAAATTTTCACGCTTCGAGGAGAAAAGCGCCGTCTCCAATTCAGGATCCACCGAACCCGAAGAAAAAGCCTCCGCTCAGACCTCCCAAGCAGCGCCCTCAAAAACCCCCGATCAAAGAGCCACCCTCCCCGCAACATCCTGGCAAACTTGCCCTGAGGCGAACATGCGAGCCAACGACTGCCGTGGCGAGACGGATGGATCTGGAAGCAGAGCGTCAGCATGACCGAACGGATCCTGTGCCGGGCCGCTTGTCCGCTTCTGGCGGTACCGGTCAGCTACCTCGGCGGGTTTTATCTTAGGAGTCATGATGCCGGATCTCCTTGCAGCCCGGTCGTTGATGGCGATGTCGCTGGGCTTCCACATCATCTTTGCCGTGGTGGGGATCGGCCTGCCGCTTATGATGGTCATAGCCGAATGGCGTTGGTTGCGAACCGGCGAAGAGGTCTACCTGACGCTGACGAAACGGTGGGCGAAGGGGACGGCGTTCCTGTTTGCGATCGGGGCGATCTCCGGTACCGTGTTGTCGTTTCAACTCGGACTGCTCTGGCCCGGATTCATGGCCTGGGCCGGCCCGATTATCGGCCTTGCCTTTTCGCTGGAAGGGTTTGCGTTTTTCACTGAGGCCATTTTTCTCGGCCTCTATCTCTATGGGTGGCGGCGGCTTTCTCCTGCGGCGCATTTGGGCGCGGGCATCGTCGTCGCTGTCAGCGGCGCCGCCTCCGCATTGTTTGTCGTGCTCGCCAACGGATGGATGCAGACCCCGCGAGGATTTCGCATCGTCGATGCTCAACCGACGGACATCGATCCAGTGGCAGCGATGCTGAATCCTTCGGGCTTATTTCAAGTTCCGCACATGATCTTGGCTGCTTATGCGGCAACCGGGTTCGTCGTCGCCGGCATCCATGCCTTCCGGCTGCTGCGCGATCCGGACAATCAGTTCCATCAGCGCGCGTTCGTCATCGCCTGTGTGGTCGGCGGCGTCAGCGCGCTCTTCCAGCCGGTGAGCGGCGATATCCTGGCGAACGTCGTGGCCAAGTATCAGCCGGCCAAGCTCGCGGCGTTCGAAGGGCAATTCTCCACGGAATCAGGCGCACCGTTTCGGCTGGGAGGCATTCCGGATCTCGAGCAAGGCCGGCTTCGCTACGCCATTGAAATCCCCTACGCCCTGAGCCTCATGCTATACCTCGATCCCCACGCGACCGTCGCGGGGCTGGATGCCGTCCCGCGCGAGGAATGGCCGCCGGTCGGCGTCGTCCGCACGGCGTTTCAGATCATGATCCTTGCCGGGATCTGGATGGCGACCGTCGCCCTCTGGGGCGCTTGGCTCTGGTGGCGACGCGGATCGATCGTGCGCTCTCGACGCTTTCTACAGACCATGGTGGTCACTGCGCCGTTGGGATTTCTCGCGATCGAAGCGGGATGGACGGCCACGGAGGTCGGGCGACAACCCTGGATTATTACGGGCGTGATGCGAACGGCGGAGGCCGTGACGCCCATGCCCGGGCTCATCGTGCCGCTGATGTTCTTCGGCGTGCTCTATCTGTTTCTGGCGGCCGTCGTGGCCTGGGTGCTGTTCCACCAGATCGGATCGAGTCCTCGGGAAGAACCGTTGCGGCGGAACCGCGGAGAGACGCGGCCGAAAGAGTTGACCGTACGGGCCTACGGGACCGAGAAGAAACCAGAATGAACCTGGAACTGATCATCGCCGGGGCGCTGCTGATCGCGCTGACGTTCTATGTGTTGACGGGCGGCGCCGACTATGGGGCCGGGGTCTGGCACCTGTTCGCGAGAGGCGCTCGATCGCGCGCGTACCGGGCACTCATCGACCAGGCCTTGGCCCCGATTTGGGAAGCCAACCATGTCTGGCTGATCTTCGTGCTGGTGCTCCTCTTCACCGCGTTTCCTCCCGCCTTCACCGCCATCGTGACCAACCTCCATATTCCACTGACGTTCCTGCTGATCGGCATCGTCATGCGGGGTGCCTCGCTCGCCTTTCGCTACGCGGATGTCCCGTTCGGCGAGCTTCACACTCAGTGGGATCGGTTGTTCGCTCTCGCCAGCCTGTTGACACCCTTCTGGCTCGGCGTCGCTATCGGGACGATCGTGGGCGGTCTCCCTGCCGTCTCCGGCAACTTTGTCGCAACCTACATCAGTCCCTGGCTGCAAGTCTTTCCCTTCCTTGTCGGCCTCTTTACCGTCGTGCTGGTGTCCTATGTGGCCGCGGCCTATCTGGCGGTTGAGGCGGTTGACGAGCGGCTCATAGAAGACTTTCGCTGGCGTGCGATCGCAGCCGGATTGGCGGTATTGTTGCTGGATGAGACGGTTCTGCTGGCGTCTCGAAACGGCGCGCCCATCCTGTGGGACGCACTGACCGGCACCGCTTGGGGCGCGGCCGTCCAGTTTGGAACCGCGACCGCCGGTCTTGCCGCAATCGTGTGTCTGTGGCAAAAACGGTTTCGATGGGCCCGCCTCTGCATCGTCGGGCAGGTCACGTTGACGCTCTGGGCCTGGGCGTTCGCGCAATTTCCCTACCTCGTTCCGCCACAGCTGACGATCTACAATGCCGCCGCGCCGACCCTGACTCTCCAGTGGCTGCTGCTCGCGCTGGGCGTCGGGGCCTTGCTGTTATTTCCGTCGCTCTACTATCTCTTTCGGGTCTTCAAGCAGCAAGCGATGTTCGGGCACGACGATCCGCCGCCGAGCGGCGAACAAAGACGAAAGGGAGGTCACACATGAACCATGGATACGACTACGATCTGGTCTGCATCGGTAGCGAGCCAGCAGGCCAACGGGCGGCAGTGCAGGCCGCTAAACTGGGCAAACGCACGGCGGTGGTCGAACGAGGACGTGTCGTCGGAGGGGTTTGCGTGGATACCGGCACGATTCCCAGCAAGACGTTTAGGGAAGCCGTCCTTTCACTGAACGGCCGAGTCTTTCCAAATAACAGCCCGGTGCGGTCGAGATCGGCCATCAGCCTAACTGCGGAGGAGTTGTTCGACCGGGTTGCCAAAGTCGAACAACACCGGTCTGACATTATCACAGACCAGCTACGACGCAATGAGGTGATGGTCTTGACCGGAGAAGCCTCGCCCTGAGTGAAAAACATTTTCCTAACAATTCAGCCAAGATCACCAAAAATGGTTTGTGTCTGTCGTTGGGCAAGGCAAAGGAAACAAAACGTTCCATGAGGCCAATGGACTGCCATTTGAAGCCCTAATCCTTCATCTCGATCACGCACACGAAGTGTTGTCGATCATCGTGCGCAGGGACGACATGACAAAAAACACGTTTCTCAAAGCATTCGGCTACCGCAACGCGTGATGATTGAGGGGACGGGAGTAACCGTGATGCTCCATATCGATTCGCCTGACGCCCCCTCAACGAGTATTCGGTTGCACCGCGTCGCGACGCCGGACTATGATTCCGAAGCAATAAGGGGGATATCAGAGAACGAAGGTCGCCCGGAGAAACGTTGACGGAATGCCCCATACACATTGGTAGATATGGGTAATGCAAGTAAAGACCTCATGCATACACGCTGAAGTCGGTTGAGGGTCTGACCGCGAGAACGCTGCAGGGGAAAGGCGCATCGTGGCGCGCCGGGTCAGGAGGGTGATTGATTTTTCACGGAGAGAATTATGTGGATGGCGAGGGCTGCAATTCTGAATCACAATCCCATTCCGCCGGGTCCTAGCCCGTTTCCCTCTCCTATGCCGCCGTCGCCACCACAACCATATCCTAATCCACCCACTCGACCGCCGATTCCCCAGATGGTACAGCCGCCGACCGATACAGCCGACGAATCACATCATACATGCGTCACATGTCAATGTGTGATGCCCAAAGGAGGGATAATTCATGACACGACCACTCACGAGCCAGTCCGGTTTCACCGAAGAAGAGATTCAGAGTGCGGTCGAACAGGGCCCGATCACCAAGCAATATCTTTCAGATCCTCAGAAGGTCGCCAGTTCGCTCAATCGCCTTCGATCGATGGAAATCATCAGCTATTTGCAATATAAACAGCATGGATACATGGCGGTATCGATGTTGTCGCCGGGGTTGAAATCGGAATTTGAAGCCCACGCTGAGCAGGAACTTGAGCATGCAGATCGACTGGCCACGCGGATTCAGCAGTTGGGTGGTGTGCCGATCTTCGACCTGCAAGAGATCGCCGGCAAAGCCGCTGCCGTTGGGGTTCATCCCGAGCAGGGTACAACGCTCAGAGAAATGGTGATCGAAAATCTGCTGCTCGAAAGACGGCAGGTGGAAACCTATACCGCGTTGATCCGTGAGATCGGTGAAAAGGATCTCATCACGCGCGAGATCTTGCTGGACATTCTTGGCCAGACCGAAACTCATGCCAGCGAATTGGCCGATTTCTTAAAGCGCTCAAGCGACACGCGCTGATCGTGCATGAGCTAGGTCATAAGTTATATCGACGGGGTAATTGCGGTTATTTAAAGAGAAGATGCCCATGCCATTGAATGGAAAGGTGGTGCTGATCGCCGGAGGGTCCGGAGCGCTGGGGCAAATCGTCACGCCGACCTGTGTGAAATCAGGCGCGCAGATCTAACAGCAGATCGCACTCCATCGTCGGCTCAGATCGTCGGAATATCCGCGATGAAAGCCGATGTCACGAATGAAGTCGACGTGCAGCGTCTTGTGAATGACGTGATCCGAGAGGCCGGCCGCATTGATCGCTCATCAATCTGGTCGGTGGCTTTGCTGTGGCCGCGTGGTGGAGACTGATGCGGCAATTGAGCAAGGGAAAGAGGGGCGGATCCACGGAAGTTCGCATTGGTCGGAGATAACGTATTCATTGCCATAAGGATTTAAACAAAAGTCGCAGTGACACGGGTTAATTTCTATCGCGTGATAGCCAAGGTTTCTTGACTGCCACAAGCCCAAACAGGGTAAAACTGTCTGCTTGCGAACTTGAATGGCCACGAGAGTGAATCAAGCTGAACTACCTCCACTGCAAGCAAGGCGACCCACAGAATGACTTCTTCGCTTGCGTCATCATCATAGCGCGCTTTTGCCCGTTTCGCCGGTCCTAATCCGCACCAGTTTGCTGATGTCACCTACGAATATTATCCCGTCACCGACTTTGCCGGTTTTCGCGCTACTCGTAATGGTGTCGATTACGCGCGACACCTGGTCATCCACGACAACTACTTGGATGTTCACCATGGGCACAAATTCGGGCGTATACTCGGCTCCACGGTAGATTTCACGAGCCCCCTTCTTGTTTCCGAATCCGTTGACTTTGGTCACCGTCATCCCCCGCACATCTACTTTTACCAATGCATTTTTGACTGCATCCACCTTGGACGATTTCACGATGGCTTGAATGATCTTCATATCGGCGCCCCTCCATTTCCATAGGTATCTGTCACAGTGTCAGGTCTATCTTCAAACGCCTAAGCCTGCTTGTTATGCGAGGCCGTGAACCAGTTTTATGCGGAAAGACTTGCTCCTGGTGCCCTATCAGAGTAAATAGCGACGTCTCGTCCGTCCACCAAAGCATGAGTTACATGCTCCCATCAGCATTCACAAGAAAGAAGCTCTCAGCCCCGGGGGGCACTAGAGGCTTCTTGGACCCCACTGACTCATCTCCGCCACCCATTTGTTATTTACGCATCTTCACGTATGGCTTAGCACTCAACGCACAATACCAAGAACCTATCCTCCGTCGTACTAGGCGATACCCTAGTCTAATTTGAAAGGATTGTTGATTCTCTGCCAAATTCGCCGTGAAGGTTTTACAAACCTGATTACTCGGACAGTTTCCTGGGTCCACACAAACATGACCGTCGTAAACAAGACGGCCAGCGTGAGAACGAGTGCGCGGCAAGCGGTTTAGTGA
>JBBRRK010000044.1:0-21893 GCA_038200765.1 Nitrospirales bacterium | reverse complement strand
TGGAGCCGATTCGCAAGGCGGCCGAGACGATTCGCCGGCACATCGACAACATCCTGACCTACGACGAGCATCCGGTCACCAACGCGAGGAGCGAGGGGCTCAACAGACAGATCCAAAACATCAAAAGCATGGCCGCTGCGGAGGGCTCGATCTGTACCCATGCTAAACCCGGAAGCGCCTTATTTTGTTGCGTATCATTTCGCCGTTCTGATGATCGATGTGGTATCAACTTGGGCGCGCGTACCGAAATTCACAGACCTCGCATGTTTGAGAGTCTTGAGCCATCCTGTGGTCACATCCACAACGATTTCGGTATGGTCTTCCATGGAAATCGCTTTGGGAAACTCTCCCTCCACGGGTTCTTTCCCCAAACGTGCACTCATCTTCTTGATCATGGATTCAAGAATCCGTGAGACCTGTTTGGGGTCGGCGATTTGACTCCACGTAATGACGGCTTGGCCCGCCTGCTTGTCGAACGTCTTCAACGCCATGCTTGCATGGGTCGGGAAGGCCTCGCCGCCGAGGGGATTTGGCAACAGGTCTTCGTACTCGAAAGGTTCGTTATGGGCATACTTCCTCCCGAGAACCTTAAAATATACCTGCGCTTCGCGCGTGCACAGCTCTTCGACTTGCTCTTTGGTTCCCAGCATGGATTCCCATTGTGCCCGCAAGCGGGACATGCGGGCTTTGTTAGGTTTCTCTTTCTGTACGTCTTCGGTTGACGCGAGGGCATCCAGGGATTTCAGCGCCGTGGCTTTGAGCCCCTTCCAGTTCTGGACACCTCGAATGGCTCCGTGCGAATCGATTTCTAGAATAATCTGAAGCCCATTCATGAGATTGACTACGTGTCCAAGGAAGGAATGCTCAGCCTGAGAAGGAGCGTCGAACGTGGTCTTGCCTGCGGTCCAGCCCACAAGGTATCCATCGTCATTGGCGCTGAGCACCTCAATCGTAAAGTCAGTGTGAGTTTTCCCGGTTATCGTAGACGTGCCATCGGCGGACTTCACGCGTGCCCGCGTGATTTCGAGACGAACCGTGTCTCCTTTTTTCCAGTGAGGCAAGACCTCGATGGAATGGCTCTGAATATCGGTGAGCCCCAAGAGTGGCAAACTGATGAGAGCAAGAATGGTCGAGCGAACGGTTGCAGCAAGCATCGCGTCTTACAATATTGAAGGAATGACTGAGGACATTCTACGTTCCCTCGTCAGTCTGGTCTATCCCCGAGAGGAGTGTCTATGGAATCGAGGATAGCTCAGAAGAAGAAGGTTTGAAGCAAGTCACTGTAAGGGGCGTGAGGGGCGGAGAGGCGAGGAAGGTGCTGGATTGCCACGCCGGCTGAGGAACCGATGTGGAAGTTCAAATGGTTGTTCTGGAAGAAGTCATCGCGCAGGCATCCCTCATCACACCACGCGGCTCAGCACGCGCACCCGTTCGCGGCCCTCGCGACCGGGGAAGGCCACATCCGGCACATAATCTTCAACGATGTCGTAGCCCTCCGCAAAGAGCGCCGTCAAATCAGCCAGGCTGAAAGGGAAGGGCGGCCCCTCCTTACCTGGATCGAGCGCTGGATTGATGAACCACACCCCGATCAGCAAGCCTCCGCGCCGCAGCGTGAGATCGATGCCACGCCGGTAGTCCGCGCGCAGCGTCGGAGGCAGCCCGCTCATGCAGGTGTGCTCGAGCACCACATCATAGGTGCAGCGCATCTCCTCCGGCGGATCAAACAAACTCCCCGTCACGAAGCGTTCCGCTAGATGCGGATATAGCGCGCGCGCCTCCGCCACTGCCGTCGGCGCGATGTCCAGCCCCGTCGCATCCAGCCCGCGCTCCACCGCCAGCGCCACCTTATGCCCGCGACCGCAGCCTGGAACCAACGCACGCCCGCGCGCCGCATGACGCGCCAGATACTGCTTCATCGCCGGTGCCGGGGCGCCTTTATCCCAGAGCACCTCGCCTTTTTGATAGCGCTCATCCCAATTCATGCGTCCCATGTATCCTGTAGTCAGTGTGAAGTCAATCAGGAGGTGACGGCTCCCCAGAAAACGACGGCATTAGAGGTGAGACGGGAACCCTCGGACCGTCATGCGCCGGGAAGTATTTCCGCAGATAAAGACTCCTGATAATCATCTCGAAGGCTCCTCATGGGAGTATAACGTCACGTCACAGAGGCGTGCTGTTGACTCACCGCCGAGAGGAGGGTCAGATGAAACACTATGCCGGGATCGATCTGCCTGGCACCCACCGTGTCATCGTGGTGCTCGATGATGACGACCGCGTGTGTGAGCAGCAGCGACTTCGTCACGAGCTGCCGGGAGTTCTCGCGGCCTTCGCGCCCTTCCGTGCGACCCTCCAGGGCATTGCCGTGGAGTCGACATATCATTGGTTGTGGGTGGGCGATGGGCTCCTGGACGCGGGGTCCGTCGTCCACCTCGCCCCTGTCCCCGCGCTCCCGCAGGATAGCGGCCTCACACACGCGGACGATCACCATGACGCGCGCTGGCTGGCGCACCTCCTCCGGCTGGGGGTCCTGCCCACCGGGCACAGTTACCCCAAGGCCGACCGACCGCTGCGGGATCTGCTCCGCAAGCGCGGGCAGTGGGTGCGACAGAAGACCGCCGTCGCCCGTAGTCTGCAGCGTGTGCTCGCGCGGCTTACCGGACAGCGTTTTTCACTGAACCAGATCCGGTCGCGTACGCCCGGCACCGTCTCCGCACGCGTGCCGGCATCGAAGCCAGGGCTATCGGTCACCAGTGCCCTGACCGTGCGGCGCTGGTTGGAGGCCCAGGTCACGGAGGGGGACCGTGTCGTGCGCGCCCAAGCCGGGCGGCGTCGTGGCGTCACCGTGCTGCAGACTGGAACGGGAATTGGCCCCCACTCGCCTCGACCATTCTTCTGGAGGCGGGCGATATCCGGCGCGTTACTACCGTGGGCCAGTTCGCGTCGTCTGGTCGGTGCGTGAGCAGCCAATACCTGCGCACCGGCAAACGCAACGGCGTGGGCCACACCAAGAATGGCTACACGTATCGCAGTTGGGCCTTCTTTGAAGCGGCCCACGTCGCGCTTCGCTAGGACCCGCTGATCTCCCGGTTCTCCCCGCGCAACGCGGCGCGGGCGGCGGAGTTCGTCGCCTTGACGGCGGTGGCGCATACACTGGAGCGCGCCAGGTATCACCGGTTGCGGGACCAGGTCCCGTTTCAGGTGCCACGCGCGTTCGTCGCGTGAGGGATTCGTGGGCAGGCGTGCGGAGCCTCTACAGGGGGATGGCTGTGAGCCCGTCGTTTCTGATGGGCCCCGCGCCGGCCCACTCAGACACGCTTACCGCTGGTGCGGGGGACTGAGTCGCCTCGGCCGCGAGCCACGCGAAGGATGGAGCCACGAGGCACCCATGAGTTCTGTCCTCTGCGCACGCGCCATGGACGGGGCCGGGTACCGACCGTTCTCTGGGGCAGCCTGTGCCAGGGGCGACAGAGAGAGACCGGCTGGCTGCTCTGGCTCGCCTTGATCCTGATGGGTGACGGGTGCGACTCAGATGACGGAGTCGACACCAGGGGAACGAGAACGGGGATGCGTATCCGGATCCCTACGCGGTGAAGCGCCTACACGGCACCGGACGTATGTCGTACGTAGGATCACGCAGGCCTGCGAGGAGGAGCGTCTGGTCCCTTGACCGGAGCCTTCGAGATGGGCGACCCCTTTGTCCTCTCATACACGTTCCTATTCGCTCCAGCGGTCAGGTACGTTGGCCAGTGGCTGCAGAGTTTCCTCGAATTCCCGCCGCGCCAGAAACCCGGCAGCTTCAACCTCGACCGCGTGATGGAATCGATGAGCAAGCCACACGGCGGCGGCAACTGATGTTGCGCTGACGGCAACGCTGAATCAACCTACCAGGCCGCATCTACCGGACAGGCGGATGCGGCCCTTTCTTTCGCACCTGGCGCGACCGAATGAACTGCACCGCATCATTTGATCGAAGATCCTCAATGATGCTGGCGGTCCCCCCCTCCCTCTCTGGCGTGGCGGTGCTGCACCTGCTTCCGCTGTCGAGGTGGGAGACGCCGAAGGTCAGCCTGTGGCGCGGCGGGTATCCCGAGGTGGTGGCGCGTCCGGACGCGGCGCGTTCGCGGTCGTGTTTCTGTTTGCGCTGACTGCGGCCTCGGTCTGGATCGTGTGGCCGTTTCTCGCCGCGGTTGTGTGGTCGCCACCTGGCCGTTCATGATCAGGCTCGAACGTTGGCTCCTGAGCAAACGCTGGTTCGCCGTGACTTCATCAGCGTAAGCGGGCTAGAGAGCATCAGTTTGTGCATATATATCCAATCCAGTATATTAGCCCATGAAACTACTTCGACTCCTTGGGGACTCGCCCACGTGTTTGCGGGAGTTCCCCGAGGACGCCCGGCACGACGCGGGCGACCAACGGGACAAGGTGTAGCACGGTGAACAGCCGGCCGATTTCAAGCCGATGCCTTCCATCGGCACAGGCGTCGAAGAAATCTAGATGTGGGACGACACCGGCTTTTACCGCGTGGTCTACACGGCCAGGCGTGACATTGAGCTTGCCAAGAAGCGATTCATTGAACTGATGAGAGGTATCCGATGAGCAAAACCAAAATCAAAGCTTTCAGCAGCGTGTGGGATACGATTGCCGACACGCCTGAGCAATCAGCTAATCTTCAGGCACGGGCTGAGCTGATGCAGCAGATCGCGGCTATCATTAAGGCCAACGACTGGAAGCAGGCCGACGCGGCAATCCATTGCGGTATCACTCAGCCTCGGATCAATGACCTCTTGCGCGGGCGCGTGTCGCGGTTCTCTCTGGATGCACTGGTGAATATCGCCACGGCGCTTGGCCGGCGCGTGCATGTGGAGTTGGATATAGCGTAACCAGCCGCCAACGTGCCGTGCGACTCTATGTGTGCGGGGACACCATCCCCCTGATGCAGACGGCAAGATCTATAAATGAATACGTGTTAGGGATATCATCGGCAGGCCAATGAACGGGCGCAGAGGGGGCAGCCATGGCAGAACGGAAATTTGATCTCACTCGCGACACGCTTGCGCTCGTGTTCTTGTTCGCGTTGATCGCGGCCTCTACCTGGATCCTCTTGCCGTTTCTCACCGCGGTCGTGTGGGCGACCATGATCGTGGTTGCCACCTGGCCCATGCTCTTAATGCTCCAACGCTGGCTGCTGGACCGGCGGTGGCTCGCAGTGACGGTAATGACGCTTCTGTTGCTGCTGATCTTCCTTCTGCCTTTCGCATTCGCGATCGGCGCCTTCATAGAGAATTTCAAGGAAATTGCAGCTTGGACAACCTCACTCATCACTCGTACACTGCCTTCCCCTCCCGACTGGCTGGGAAAGATCCCGCTGGTGGGCGAACGGGCGGCGTCGAACTGGAAACAACTCGCCGAGCTGAGTCGCGAGGATCTAGCGATGAGCCTATCACCATACCTGGGTGGCATCGTGCGATGGACAGCCGAGCAAGCCGGGGGTCTCGGGATGTTGCTTAGCCAAATCGTCTTGACTGTGCTGATCTCGGCCGTGCTCTATGCCACGGGAGACTCGGCCGCTTGGATGGCCTTGCGGTTCGGCGGACGACTGGCAGGGGAACAAGGGGAGGAGGCCATCCGCCTGGCAGGACAGGCGATCTACGGGGTGGCGCTGGGGGTGGTGTTGACGGCATTTGTGCAGGCCGTGCTTGCCGGGATCGGTCTGGCGGTCGTTGGTGTGCCGTTCGCCGTGATGTTAACCGCATTAATGTTCATTTTAGCAATCGTGCAGATCGGGGTGCTCCCAATCCTGTTATCTGCAGTGGGCTGGCTCTACTGGACCGGCGACACCACTTGGGGTACCGTGCTGCTCGTGTGGGCCCTGATCATCGCTTCTGTGGATAATATTCTACGACCCATTCTGATTAAGAAAGGGGCAAATCTCCCGATGCTGCTGATCATTGCCGGTGTACTGGGGGGATTGGTTGCCTTCGGCATCATTGGGCTCTTTGTGGGTCCGGTGGTGCTTGCAGTCGCCTACACGCTGTTCACGGTATGGATCAACGAGGATGGGACAATCAGCCGGACAGAGAAGATATCAGACACAAAATCTTCCTAGCCGTCGGGAAGAAATCGTGCGGACGACCTGCTGGTTCGTTTTCTCCAGCTATGGTGGGGCGGTCTCAAGTTTCTAGCGCAACAGGGACGTTGTGCAATGCCTCACTCGATGTTCTTCAGTTGAGCGTCTTGCGAGGCCGGGCGTTCAAGAGGGTTTGCACATGCGTGATCTGACGACGCGAGGCACGCGAGCAGCCCATGCCCTGTGGGAAGCACTGGCGGATGAGGCCGTTGGTGTTCTCGTTCGTGCCTCGCTTCCAGGGACTAGGTGGGTGGGCGAAGTAGACCTGGATGCGCGTCTCGTGCGTGAAAAACTCATGCTCGGTCATCTCTTTGCCCTGGTCATCGGTCAGGGGCCGCGCCATCGGTTGGGACAAGGTCCGCATCTCCCGGGCGAAGGCCTGCCGGACACTCGTCGCATCCTTCGCCTGGGCACCAGAAGGGTGGTGCGGGTCGTCCGTTCCACGAGTGTGCCGAGCGCCAACATGAAAAGGGGTCGGGAGTCTTTGTTTGTCGGGTCTTCAAGAATTAAGCCCGACCCCGTTGTACTCTCCACGACACCGACCTCCATCGCCGCCACGTTCCAGATGTCCTTTGTCTCCAGCACCGGCGCCGACCGTGTCCGTCCCCAGACTACCGGCCCAACTTTTTCTCCCCCAGCCAGAAACTTCGGTCGATCTCATAGAGGGTGACCTCTGGGCGTCCTACCACAGGCGTCGTGCATGATGTGTCTCTCGTCCTAGCAGGCCGAGAAAAAATATTTTGGCTCGGCAGCATTTTGATGGCGGGCACGTTTGGGAGAAATCCGGTATGTCTGGTTCATCTGGGTAGTTTGGTCCAACCCAAAAACCAAACAAAGCAAATAAATGAGAATGACCACATGAAGAAGAGACGAGGCGGGGACTATGGTTTGACTTGGGGGGGCATGGCCTGAATCATCTCAGCGGCCAACTCTTTTGCAATATCCTTTAAATTCGGCCGGTAGAACATATAACTGCTCGACCGTTCATGTCGCGCTTTCCATACGGTGGTGCCGGTGGTGGCATCGACCAAGCGGAGGCTGAGGCCCACCCGACCGACATTGTCGCCTTCTTTGCGCATGTATTCCCAGGAGTTGACCCGTATGACTAGGAACGAGTCCACGTTCAGCGCCTTGCCCAATTTCACCGCGGAATCTTTGTCGGACTGACCCGTCATTTCCAGACGTGAGAAGTAGAACACCAAAGCATCGAACGCTTCCTTCGAAGCCTGGAAGATATCCGTCACATTCTCAGGAGACACCACACGCTCGATATTGCCGGTCTTGTTCAGCGCAACGGACAAGACTTCTTGAATATCCTCGCGCGCGTTGTCGTATTGGCTGGCCATGGGGGGTAGGACCGCAATGGCTTGAGGCCGGAACATTCGCGCCCCTGGTCCTTCCCACACTTCCTGTAAGCCGCCACAACCGGCGATGAGGAGAGGAAGAAGGCAGAGCGCAATGCTGCGTCGAAGGTGATGAAGCATGAACATAAATTCAGTATACCATTTAGAATGTTAAAGAAGCAGAGCCTGATACCAGCGCGCCCTTTTCTCTGAAGTCATACCCGCCGCCCACATCGAGACGGAATGCAAAGATCCGTAGGCCCAACCCTGCAGTAGGGGTAAAGGGGGTCCCGACATCTTTCATATTCTTGAAGGTGCCGAGCCGGAACGACATGAATTGAGAGAAGATGGTCTGTTCGGCTCCTACGCTCAACACCTGGCTCTTGACGCCAGGAATAAACGTCTTATTCGAGGTCGCATCCACATCGGCTGTCAACGTAAGGGAGGAATAGGGGTTGACCGCGACTCCGCCTCGAACCTGGGGGCTCAGTTTCAGTTCTTCTCCACCGGGAGTATCAAAGGTTGGTTGATTGATGTCTTTCGCTACCAGGCCGAAGCGCAACCATGAGGATGGGCGGTAGATGGCGCCCACGTCGATCCCGAAGGCAGTCGAGATCGTCGCTTTCCCGAAGTTGTCTGTAATGGATACGTCGGTTCCTCCGGTGAGTGGCGTGCTTCCCCTGTAGGCGGCGCCTTGAATAAATTTCCCCGTCACTCCGAAAGAAAAGGTTTTATCGGAAAAGGCATAGGCATAGGAGAACGCCACCTGCCGTGCCTCTAACCCTCTGAGGGCCATTTCACCAGCCAAACGCACAGTTGGGCCGGTAAGAGTCGCCGTCGCTGGGGTACTCACAAACGCGCCACCGGTAGCCACATCAGATACGTTGAATCCGAAGGCATGCTCGCCCAGATGCCCTTTGAAATAGAGACCAGCTGACCCATTGATCGATATCGTGGCGCCGTCTCGATTGATCCGGGCGGCGATGTCTTGTGCTTTGGCCTGATTTGCAGCCGAGATATCAGTCTCATTGAAATTTTCGAGGTCGTGGACGGCGTCGGCGATGCCGAGACGATCGATCACCTGTACACCGCCTTGGATTCTGACGTCAACGGTCTGCGTCATCGCGAGTCCGGCGGGATTCCAATAGGTGGCTAAAGAATCTGTCGTGATGGCCACGCCGGCACCGCCCATACCCATCGCGCGAGGACCCACTGTGACAAACTCTAGGGCCAACGCCTGTGTAGAAATCAGCAGACACGTGACGATCACCGCGGCACGAAAAGACCAATCACAGGACATACGAGGTCAACTCCTTGCGAGTCGAGATATTGAGCTGAGTCTATTGGATGATATCGCTCTCGTCAAGGTTAGACGGGGTCCCGCTCTACATGTAAACAACGGGGGTTCGGCACGGGAACGTTCCGGTGAACAGGGCGGGGTGCCACAATATTGTCTACACAATTTGGCCGTCCTGCATATGCACGATCCGGTCGGCTTGGGCAGACAGTTTGTCGTTGTGGGTGACGATCACGAAGGTGGTCCCGCGGGCCTTGTTCAGTTCACGCATCATTGCAAAGAGCGCGTCGCCCGTGTGCGTATCCAGGTTTCCCGTCGGCTCATCAGCCAATACGAGATCGGGTTTCTGCAAGAGGGCACGTGCGACCGCTACGCGCTGCTGCTCACCGCCGGATAACTCGCCAGGTTTGTGATGCAACCGCGCTCCCAGCCCGACCTCCTGTAAGAGGGTGACGGCTTCCGGTTCAATATCGGCAAGATGTCGCCGTTGAATCAGGGCGGGCATACAGGCGTTCTCCAGTGCAGTGAATTCCGGCAGGAGATGATGAAACTGGAAGACAAACCCGATACGCCGATTCCGAAAGTCGGCTTGTTCCCCCTCCGACATTGTGGACAGATCCTGGCCGTCGAAGTGGACCGTCCCCGTGGTCGGGCGATCGAGCGTCCCGATAATATGGAGCAGCGTGCTCTTTCCGGCTCCCGAAGCACCGACAATCGCAATCAACTCCCCTCGCCGAATGTGGAGATTGACGCCCTTCAGCACCGTGAGGGTCTGCCCGCCCATCGGGAACGATTTGGTCAGATCAGTGACGGTGATCACGCCGGAGCTCCCGATGAAAGAGAAGTGCTGAAGAGGCTGGCATGATCATTCGTAGCGCAGCGCGGCCACCGGTTCAAGTTTGGCTGCTTGGAGCGAGGGGTAGACCGTGGCGGCGAAGCTAATCAGAATGGCAGAGCCAGCCACCAGGAGCACATCCATGGCTTGTACATGGACGGGAATCCGCGAGATGTAATAGACCGACGCATCGAGGGTCCAGAATGTCTGGATCAGCCAGAGAAACGTGTAGCCGAGTGGAATGCCGATGGCGGTTCCAGATAGGCCGATGATCAATCCGTTCAGCATGAAAATACGCCTGATGCTTTTTCTGGTTGCGCCCATGGCTTTGAGGATCGCAATCTCCTTTTGTTTTTCCGTCACGATCATCGTGAGAGTGCTGACGATGTTGAAAGAGGCCACGATCGTGATCAGCACCAACAAGAGAAACATCATCGTCTTTTCGAGTTTGAGGGCGGAAAACAGATTGCGATTCATCTGCATCCAATCGCGCGCGCCATAGGCGAAGCCGAGCGACTGCTCCACAGAACGGGCCGTTTCGTCCGCGTGAAAGACGTCTATGACTTTAATTTCAATGCCCGTCACAGTGTGTCCCATGTTGAAAAACTTCTGTGCTTCCGCGAGGTCGATGTAGGCCAACGATGAATCGTACTCGTACATCCCGGATTGAAACAGCGCGACCAGCGCGAAGGTTCTGATCTTGGGGACCATGCCGATCGCACTGATCGGACCGGTGGGAGGGGACACGACGTTGACCGTATCCCCGACAAAGACACCAAGCCGCATCGCCAATTCCTTGCCCAGGATGATGCCGGGTTTTTCTGTCTCGACTGCCGAGCCGTTCGGATCATCGACCGGTGATTGTTTCACTTTGACCGGCCTGCTGAGGTCGGCTAATTCTCCAGTCGAGAGATTCTTGGCCAGCTCGGTCACCGTGGCTTCGCGTTGCGGATCGATGCCGCGGATCACAATGCCTTGTACGCCGCTCTGGGTCGTGAGCAAGACCTGCTTGAGCACAAACGGGGTTGCCGCCACGACACCCGGCACGGTGGCCACCTGTTTGGCGATGGGATCGTACTCACTCATGCTGTCCTTCATCCGATCCTGCACGATGATATGGGCCGTCGTCCCAAGAATCTTCGCCTGAATGTCCTCTTTAAACCCGGTCATGATCCCGACCGTCCCAATCAGGGCAGCCACACCGAGTGTGATCCCGGCAATGGAGACCATGGTGTTCAATGAAATCGTCCGATTCCGGCGCTTCGCACGCAGATATCGTAACCCGACAAAAATTTCGTAGGGAAGGGCCACTATTATTTCTCGGGCCTGAGTTGAGGAAAGAGGACCACATCGCGGATCGACGCTTGGTTGGTAAAGAGCATGATCAGCCGGTCGATGCCGATGCCTTCGCCTGCGGTCGGTGGCATGCCGTACTCCAAGGCTCGTAGGAAGTCTTCGTCCACCAGATGCGCTTCATCGTCGCCGGCCGCCCGTTGTGCCGCTTGCCCTTCGAACCGTTCCCGTTGGTCCAGGGGATCGTTCAACTCTGAAAAGGCATTCGCGATTTCCCGACCGGCAATGTAGAGCTCGAAGCGATCGGTCAAAGCCGGGTTCGAGTCTTTGCGCCGTGCGAGGGGGGAAATTTCAATGGGGTAATCGGTAATGAAGGTCGGCTGAATCAGATTCGGCTCGACGGTTTCCTCGAAGATTTCGTTCACGATATTGAAGAGCGGCCATTTCTGATCGACCGCGATGCCAAGATGTTTTGCCGCCGCAATCGCTTTGTCCTGATTCTCAAGGACGGAAGGATCAAGACTGTTCACCTCCAGGATCGCCTGATGATAGGACCAACGACGCCACGGAGGCGTGAGGGTGATTTCCTTGCCTTGATAGTCGATGATCATCTTGTCGAGAATCTGCTGTGCCAAGGAAGAGACGAGTGCTTCTGTGAGAACGATCAAGTCCTGATAATCGGCATAGGCGACGTAGAACTCCAGCATCGTGAATTCCGGATTATGAATCGTCGAGATGCCTTCATTCCGGAAGTTGCGGTTGATTTCAAACACACGGGGAAAGCCGCCTACGATCAACCGCTTCAAGTAGAGCTCCGGCGCAATGCGGAGATAGAGGTCCACACCGAGGGCATTATGGTGGGTGACGAAGGGTTTCGCCGCCGCGCCTCCGGGAATCGGGTGCATCATCGGCGTTTCGACCTCAAGGAAGTCTCGTTCGATCAAGAAGGCGCGAATGCCGGCGATGATTCTGCTGCGCATGGCGAAGATGCCATGGACTTCCGGATTGGCGATCAAGTCGACATAACGCTGCCGATAACGGGTTTCCACGTCCGTCAACCCGTGCCATTTTTCTGGAAGCGGTCTGAGCGCTTTGCTCAGGAAGGTCAGTTGTTGGACCTCGACGGTGAATTCATTGGTCTTCGTGCGAAAGAGGGTGCCGGTCACGCCGATCCAATCGCCCAAGTCGAGCAGCTCGGCAATGCGATAGCCCTGCTCTGAGAGATGATCTTTTTTGATGTAGACCTGCAGCCGATCGGATCCGTCTTGGAGCACCGCGAAGCCTGCCTTGCCGAAGCGCCGGAGGGCGACGATGCGGCCCGCAACGGTACAGGAGATCTTGTCTCCTTCCAGAACCTCTTTGGTTTTCTCGGCATGGAGTTCGATCAGTCGGCCTGCGCGATCCTTCACGTCGAAGCGCGTGCCGTAGGGCGCCACACCTGCTTCACGCAGGGCGTCGAGTTTCTTGATGCGTTGCTGCTGTTGTTCGTTCAGTTCGTCCATAACTGTTTCACGTGTGCGGTGATCGGTAAGGGGCTAGAGCGGTGGTTCATCCAGCGCCTCTTGGCTGATGCTATTGGCCATTTTCCCTTTGAGATAGGCCTCGATGAACCCGTCCAGATCGCCGTTCATGACGGCAGCGACTTGGCCCACCTCGTAGCCGGTCCGGTGGTCTTTGACCATTTGATAGGGTTGGAACACATACGATCGAATTTGGCTACCCCACGCGATATCCTTCTTCTCCCCGACGATCGCATTGAACTCCGCCTCTTTCTTTTTCAGCTCCAGCTCATAGAGGCGCGCCTTCAAGACCTTCATCGCGCCGTTGCGATTCTGGAGCTGCGACCGTTCATTCTGACATTGCACCACGAGCCCGGTCGGCAGATGTGTCATACGGATGGCCGTCTCGACCTTATTCACATTCTGTCCGCCGGCCCCTCCGGCACGAAAGGTATCGATCCTGAGGTCTTTGTCTTCGATCACGAGATCGATATCCTCATCCACTTCGGGATAGACGAAGACCGACGCAAAGGAGGTATGCCGCCGCTTGTTCGCATCGAAGGGTGAGATGCGCACCAGCCGGTGCACGCCGGCTTCGGCCTTGAGATAGCCATAGGCATAGGCTCCTGTCACTAACAGTGTCACGCTTTTGACACCTGCCTCCTCTCCTGGGAGCAGGTCCAGCGTTTCAACCTTGAATTTTTTGACTTCGGCCCAACGGAGGTACATCCTGAGCAGCATCTGCGCCCAGTCCTGCGATTCCGTCCCGCCGGCGCCAGGATGGATGGCTACGATCGCATTGTTGGGGTCCAGTTCGCCCGAAAGCAACAACTCAAGCCGCAGGGCAGCGAGCTTCGGCTCGAATTGATCCAGCTCGAACGTCAACTCCTTCATGAGTCCGGGATCGTCGCTTTCTTCTGCCAGCTCGAGCAATGCGCCCAGATCGCTCATCTTCCCATCGATATCCCGCCACTGCTGGAGGTCATGCTCAATCGAGGACTTCTTCCGGCCGACCTTGGCGGCCTTCTGAGCATGGTTCCAAAAATCAGGCTGTGATGTCTGTTGCTCCAGATGTGCCAATTCAGCCGTCATGCGAGCGAAGTCAAAGATGCCCCCGTAGTTCCAATACCAATTGTCCGACGGCCCGCACGCGATTCTTTACCTCATCCAACATGGAGCGTTCCTTTCACGTTAGACCTGAGTGACTGCGACTGCGTCCGGTTCTGATCCCTTGGTGCGGAACATGCCGAGCAGGAATAAAAACGCGCAGATTATAGCACAGCTGTAGGCAAACACATCGCCGTGCAGGCTGTAAAATGTATGCGGGTGCCAGACTCGAATCGTCGCCTTGACGGCCTGCTCCGTAAAGGTCGGCGTCGCTTCGACGATGCGTCCGAACGGATCGATGAACCCGGATATGCCGGTGTTGGCTGAGCGAGCAAAGGCCAAGTGGTTCTCGACCGAACGAAACACCACCATGGAAAAATGTTGCGAGGCAGCCGACGAGGCACCAAACCACGCATCGTTCGTCACGGTCACCAAGAACTCCGCCCCATTCGCAGCGAATTGGCGCACCAGGTTCGGATAGATCACTTCGTAACAGATTGCCACCCCGAAATTGATCGGTCGCGGCACAGTTCCCGCCGTACCTGCAGCCGTAGGTCCGGACTGCGGTGGCAACGTCAAGACGGTCGGACCGGTTCCGGCTTCGAAATCGCCGATCCCTTCTACCAATTTGTCGAGGAAAAATAAGAGAGAAGACTTGAGGGGGATATATTCGCCGAACGGCACAAGATGCTGTTTGTCGTAGCGCCCCAACGTTTGGCCATCGGGCGAGAGGAGGTATACGCTGTTCAATAGATAGGGTTTACGATCCGGATAGAAACGTAGGGCGGGGCTTCCGAACAAGAGGGGTGTTTGAACACGCTTGGCCAACGCAATGAGTTGGAGCTGGTACACCGGCTCACGCTCAAAGACGAACGGTGTGGCTGCTTCCGGCCACACCACCAAATCTGTGGTACGGCCAAGCTGTTCCGTCAGCCGGTTGAACCGTGCGAGCGTCTCCTCTCGATAGGCCGTATCCCACTTCACCGCCTGATCTACATTCGGTTGGACGACTCCCACGCTGATGGACGATCGGGGAATGTCAGAAAATGGCGTTTCAGATAACGTCGCAAGGCCATATTCCCACGAGAGCGTCACCAGCAACGCCGCCATCGCCACGAGTTCCCATGGGAGCCTTGACGGGCGGAATCCCCTGAACAGCGGCATCAGCCAAGTCAGGAATTCAGCCAACGCGACATTCACCATCACAATAAGGAACGAGACCCCGTAGACCCCCATATGATCGGCAACCTGAATGATCTCGATCTGGCGATATTGAGAATAACCGAGAAGGCCCCAGGGCAATCCACTCAACGCATATGTTCGGATCAGTTCGAGGGTCACCCATAAGCAGGGAAAGACAAAGAAACCGTAACGAGGAATCAGGGTCCGAAACCAAACGCCTCCAGCAGAGTAGAGGCCGACATATAGGCCCAAATAGGCTGCGAGCAGTAAGAGGAGGCCATAGCTGATCGCGAGCGGAACCTTGCCGTAGGTGTTCATGGCGGTGACCACCCACGCCATCATGCCTGTGAAAGCAATCGTGCCGGACAGCCAGCCGATCCAAAACGCCTGCGCTTTGTTCTTACCGTCTAACGCCCAATGCAACGGCACGAGGGCGATCCAGGCCAACAGTCCGAGATCAGATTTCGGGAAACTCAGCGGAAGAAATAGCCCGCTCGCGCCGGCAAGGACGAGTGAACGCGCGAGGGAATGGGTCATGACCCGCACCTTAGCGAAAGGCGGAGAGGGATGCAACTTCGGGTTTGGACAGGACCTGTTCGCGCGTAGGTCGGCCTGGGGGTGTGGAGAAATTTTGGGTTGACGGATGGTCGATGACCCCCTATAAGTAGGGGGGACAATCTGGCATTCGTCTCTGTGTGAACAGCATACAGGGATGGATCAGGTCGAGATAAGAGAGCTGGACTGTCCTGATCCCGACGAAGCAACGCGACCAATGGTTACGAAAAAATAGGAGGTTATACGATGGATCGAAGAGTAGTCAGCCTGTGTTTGAGTCTGAGCCTCATGGCTCTCTTTGCGGGCTGCGCCGGTAAGAATGTCTCTTCCTCATCGGGGGATGCAGCCTCGATGGCAGGTCAGGCCAAGAGCGAGGAGATCCAGCCAGACGCGATTAAAACGGTACCGCAGGAACGCTCGTTAGACCAGTCATCATCTAGTAGCGCACCATCCAGTCTTGCGCTCCAGCCGAATGTAGACTCCGATGTAGACTCCGACAGCCATGCATTGGGCGACGTGTTCTTCGATTTTGACCGGTTTGACCTTCGCAAGAACGCGCTGTCGGTGTTGGACGCCAATGCCGGATGGTTTCGCGTCAATGGGAGCAAGACTGTGCTGATCGAAGGCCATTGCGATGAACGAGGCACCGTGGCATACAACCTCGTCTTGGGCGAGAAGCGGGCGCGCGCCGCCAAGAAGTATCTTCAGGATGTGGGTGTTCCGGCCACGCAGCTCCTGATTACGAGCTACGGAGAAACCAAACCGTTCTGCAAACAGCAGAATGAAGACTGTTATCAACAAAATCGTCGCGCACATTTCACCGCGAAATAATAAGAGTCTGTGCCACAGGATGGCTACGTTCTGTGTCAGACACGAAGGAGGGATTCGGTGAGGCATTATCACATCCACATCGTAGGAATCGGGCTTCTCGGGATCATCTTGGCGGCAGGTTGTGCAAGCAAGGGCGAGCGCATTGATCTGAAGGTCCCCATAGCGAGTGGGGCAGGTGGGAAGGTTGTTGCGACGAGTTCCCCGACCGTCGCGATTCAACCGTTTGAAGACCATCGCACCGACCGATCGCACCTTGGCACCAGATCTCATCTATGGGGAGGGGAGAGTCATTTCAGTCTCCCTAACGGCACCCTCGGCGAGGCCACGGCACAGGCGTTTGCTGACTATCTCACAGGGAAAGGCTGGAACGTGACCGTCTCCAAAGGTCACGGAGCAGGAGGGGCAGACATGACCATCACCGGCAGCCTCATCGATGTCGGAGTGGATGCCAAGAGCGGCATCGGGCAGACCACCTTAACCGCCAAAAATCGAATAATCGTCCAAGTACAGAATCACACTGACGGCAGTCAGGTCCGTGAGACTCTCATCGGTGCCGGGACTAACCAGGTTTTTTGGTTCGATCCAGAGGATGCCCAAGCGCTGCTCAACGAACTGTACAACAAGAATTTTGAGAAGTTTGTGATGGATACCAAGCTGGACGGCACGATCCTCAAGCTTCGGTAACGGAGTCCTTGATTCCCGCGCAGAGGAACAGGTCTCGATCGGGAAGGACGGGCGTAAGGGGTCGGAGTAGACACATTCTGGGTTTTGGTTTGGACGTCCAGCCAGCCGAACTCGATGAACTCTAACAATGCCTTGACGAATACGAAGAGCTTGACGAATACGAAGAGGTAGAAGGGAGCGGCCACGCATCGTGAGCCAATCCTTGACTCCCCCGCATCGGAAGAATATCGTATCCCTGTGGGGGGAGCATAACGCCCCGAGGGAATATGGTCCATAAGGGGGTCGAGCGTCGAGATGGTGTGCAAGCCCAGCTTGACTGGGAAGCCTAAAGTCCCGCCAAGATCTCCGTCGTACCTATACTGTCCTCGGTAGGTGCGCGCTTCCCCCACCCTAATCCCGCTCATTCCGGTTGGCGGTTTTACCCGTCTCACCACCCCGCCATGGACCGTAGCGCTCCTCGGACAACCGTGCCGAGGTTCGTTGTGGCAACTCGATCACGAGAGATGGCAATGAGGGTGTGCTGATGGACACAATTTGGGCCAATGTCGTCACTTGATCGATGTAAGAGGATGAATGGGCACGCATGAGCCGCCTGCATCTAGGTCCAAGAAAACAGACCCCCGTTCAGCTTCGGCGGTGACGGCGGTGGAAATGGGCGCGCGGCAGCGCGAGATCTCCATCTCCGAGTTCTTTACCAAAAACCGGCATTTACTCGGCTTCGACAACCCGCGCAAAGCGCTGTTGACCTGCGTCAAGGAAGCGGTCGACAACGCCTTGGATGCGTGTGAGGAGGCCGGGATTCTTCCTGATGTCACGGTACAGTTGGAGGTTGTGGCTGTCCGATCGTCAGATGTGCTATCCGCCAGTCAGGCAACACGTTTTCGAGTCACGGTAGTCGACAACGGTCCCGGGATCGTCCGTCAGCAGATCCCGCGAATCTTTGCGAAGCTCTTGTACGGTTCCAAGTTCCATCGCTTGCGCATGAGCCGTGGCCAGCAGGGGATCGGCATTTCAGCGGCAGGGATGTATGGCCAGCTGACGACCGGCAAACCGGTGAAGATTATTTCACGCACCGGTCCCAAAGCACCGGCCCATTACTTCGAAGTGCAGATCGATACGAAGAAGAACGAACCTCTGATCCATGAGAACAAACAGATCGAGTGGGGGCAATCACGCGGCACGCAGGTGGCGATCGAAGTCGAAGGCCGCTACCAGAAAGGGCGCGCGTCGGTGGACGAGTATCTCGACCAGACGTCTATTGCCAATCCCCATGTGAGACTCATCTATCGAACGCCGGAAGGCGAAACGAAGGAATATCCACGGGCCTATCACGAACTGCCGCCCTCGCCGAAAGAAATCAAACCCCATCCCTACGGCATCGAGTTCGGGATGCTCCTCAGGATGCTCCAGGACTCCAAGAGCCAGACCCTTTCGAGCTTTCTGTCGAGCGATTTCTGCCGGGTGACGCCTGCGCTTGCAGATGAGATCTGCAAGACGGCGAAGGTCTCCCCTAAGGCCAAGCCCCGCGATGTTCGCGGCGCAATAGCCGAAACGCTCTATCACACGATTCAAGCGACGAAGATCATGGCGCCGCCGACCAACTGCCTCTCGCCGATTGGCGAGAAGGCAATCCTCTCAGGTCTCTATAAGCAGATCAAAGGGGAGTTCTATACCGCCGTGAGCCGACCGCCCTCCGTCTATCGCGGCAATCCCTTCATTATCGAAGCAGGGCTGGCCTTCGGACAGGCACCGGACAGCGTGACGAAACCGGAAAAGCCTGCGCAGCCGCTGGCGGAAGGGGAGCAGGAGGAAGGAGGCTCGGAACTGGCACGCGTGATTCGCTACGCCAACCGGGTTCCGCTGCTCTATCAGCAATCTGCGTGCGCCATCTTCAAAGCGGTACTGGCCACGACCTGGCGTAATTATGGGATCAGTCAATCACGCGGAGCTCTGCCGGCCGGGCCGATGGTGATCTTCGTGCACATTGCGTCCGTGTGGGTTCCCTTTACCAGTGAGTCAAAGGAAGCCATTGCGGAGTATGACGAGATTCATAAGGAAATCACGCTCGCGCTTCGAGAGTGCGGACGACGGCTTGGGCTCTTTCTGCGTCGACGCGAGCGGGCAGCGAGTGAATTTCGGCGGCGCAATATTTTCGAACTCTATATCGAGGAAGTCGTCGAAGCCTGTAATCGGTTGAAAGGCGGGAAGTTGCCTACCGCGAAGCTCAAAGCGCAGCTACAGAAGATTGCGTCCTCGCGGACTGGCGGCATCAAGACGGACGAAACTCTCGGCAAGACCGGCGCTGGACCGGAAGGCCTGCCGCACTCCATCATTGTGACCGCTGAAGGCATTGATGGAGATGTCCCGCTGGTGCCTGTCGTATCAGATTCCGTGGCGCGAGCGCCCGAGGTTCCCGACAGAATACGCATCGAAGAAAAGCCGGCTTTCTCGAAACCTGGGCGGAGACAGACTACGAAGGCCAAGTCTCCCAAGAATGTGCCAGGCAAGGCCACAACCGTTCCCTCGTCTTCCCACAAGGGCCCTTCCTCACAGCAGCAGGCAGGCGCGGCTCGCATAGGTCGAAAGGCTCATCAGCCAGGAAAGAGTAAATAGGCCGACGCATGGCGAAAACGAAACTGACAAGGAATCGGGCGGTCGAGAAGAAGTTGATCGGGCTGGCCGATCTGGTGATCACAGCCGCGCAGCGGGCAAAGGATCCGACGATGACGATTCCGATTCGCGCTCTTTCCAATGTGACCTTCAACGAACGCAAGGGCCTGCTTGAGATGGGAGATAAGAAGCAGGCTCGTGCATTCTTCAACGTCGGCATGGCTAAGAAATTCATGCAGACCATCTTGGTCGCAGATGCGCTCTCAGAGCTGCAGCGCGCGGAACTGACGACGTCGCTCAGAGAGATCTACTACCGGACGAAACATACGATTCAAGACTCGCATGAGAATACGTTCGACACGCAGGACGAATCGGACCCGATCATTGAGGATTTGGAAGTGTCGCTCACGGCACTCCGTGAAGAGTTGCATGTGCGCGCGGAGAACGGGGGGAGTATCGTCGGCCCACTTGTGCTTGGAGACGACGGCGATCGCGTGGATTGCGCCAAGCTGGGCAAAGGTGGCTACTCGGTTCCATCGATTGTCGAGCCGGAGTATGTGGAGATCCGCCGCTGCACGGCAGATTTTGTGTTGTTGGTGGAAAAGGGCACGCAGTGGAACCGCCTCTCGGAAGACAAATTCTGGCGTCGCTATAACTGCGTGCTGCTGACGGGGAATGGGCAACCTCCCCGCGGGGTTCGCCGTTTAGCACGGCGGTTGCACGAAGAGTATCGGCTTCCGGTCTATGTCCTGGTCGATAATGACCCCTGGGGGTACTATATCTATTCCGTCGTCAAACAAGGGTCGATCAATCTGGCCTTCGAGAGCCAGCGCATGGCCATTCCCAAAGCCAAGTTCATTGGGCTTTCCAGCGCCGACCCAGAACGGTACGAACTCCCGCGTAACGTCGGGATCAAATTGAACGAGAAGGATATCGCCCGCGCGAAAGAGCTGCTCAACTATCAGTGGTTCCAGAAACCGGCCTGGCAGGCTGAGATCAAGCGAATGCTCGCGAGCGGACTCAAGTACGAACTAGACGCCCTTGCCAACAAAGACTTCCAGTACCTTACGAAAAAGTATCTGCCACGGAAACTCAAAGAAAAGGACTGGCTGGATTAAGCCAGCCCATTCTCTTCCATCGCATCCTGATTTCTGTATCTACTCCGCGGGCAACATCAGATAGAGCCCGATCACAATGATCGGCGCCATGACATACATCGCTTTCTTGCCGAAGCTATCATAGACGCCATAGATCAAGATTGCGCCCATGAAGAAGAAGTAGAGTTGCCCGATACCCCGATATCCCGCATCATGATCTGCTGCCAACGCGAGAGCAGGGGATCCCAGGATCAGTCCGGTTAAAAGGGCTGCTAATCGTTTCATCTCACTCTCCATTTCGATGAGGTTAAGACCCAGGAAATCATGTCGAAGGGTGGTACTGTTGCAGAAACAATAACGCCCTCATGGCGAAGACTACCCAGATGGCGTAACTTTCTACTTGAACGATTTTGAGTGGCTGGATTGGGCGAAACTAGCAAGAGGACACACTACACCTCTGTGTTTTATGAATAATGGACGCTATGATGCGCCTTCTCATAGTCAGAAGTCAAACCGAGACCAGTATGGGGCGAGACGCGAGATGCGTGAGGAGTGGCGGCGGCGGAATGTTTAATGGTGAGTAATCAATGTGGAATGGTTGGGATGAGCGGTGAGGGTCGGATGGCGAGGAAAGCACGGATCTCTATGCGAAGGAGGGTTGTCGGGCAAGTCTTCACATAGAGCAATTGAAAAGATTTCAAACCCCGTTGTTTTGTCATAATGAGTTTGTGCTAACCACCGATGTCCCAGGGCTCACGGCGGACGAGTGCATGTAGATCTAGTGCCCATGCACGACTCGTAGGATGAGGACTTCGTTGTCCTGCAAGAGATAGACGATACGATATCCTCTGAAAATCAATTTTTGGAGGTCAGTGCGATTGAACTCCGGAACGATTCGACCGATCTGGGGACTCTTGAGCAGTGTCTCTGAAGATTCAACGATGCGATCAACGAACGTGATTGCATGAAGGATAGAGTCACGGGCGATAAAGTCTCCGATGTTCTGAAGATCGTTCCCGGCAGTCAGCGACCAGCGGACTTGCGCCATCGAGCAATTCTTTCTTTCAACTCTTCATGGATGAGAACCTGCCCCTCCGCCACGTCTTGAAGGCCTTTCTCCACTTACTGTTTAACGAACAGCTCCTCCATGATCGCGCCTGTCGTCACATCATCAGGCAGTTTCTTGATCAGCTCCAGCGCCTCGGCTTTAGCCTTAGCCATGTCGTCTCCTCTTAGCCAGTTCTGTCGGTTAGGCTATGCCCAGACATCCGAAAAAACAAGCCTGTTGCAGACGGTGTCAAGCCCAAATAGAAATGTCCTCTTCCTCCCAAAGTAGAAATGTCCGGTTTTATGTTCCGGCCGCCGCCGCGTGGCTTGTGCGTTCTGGCCGCAGGCGCTTGCGCCACGGATGGTCCGGCCTCGGCGCGACCGGG
>JBBRRK010000043.1:0-21954 GCA_038200765.1 Nitrospirales bacterium | reverse complement strand
GGTTTGATCTTGGCTCGAAGGTCCGGGTGCATGAACATCGAGGTATAGATCGCGCCGAGCAGTGCCAGCGGCACTGCGACCAGCATGGCGTACAGGGTCCCTTTCAATGTGCCGAAGATCAGCGGGACCAGGCCGAACTTTGGTTCAAAATCATCGGCGCCGCTGGAGGACTGCCACACATGTGCCGGTGTCTCATAGCCTTCATACCAGATGGGCTTGAACAGGGTGGCCAGTGTCGTCTCCGGATGAGGATTATGAATCGTATAGGTAAGCAATTCTCCCTGCTCGGTGAGAGCCACGGCTCCATCGGCTTTGGGGGAAAATGTTAGGGTGCGAATCGATTGTCCGTTCCCCGGAAGCTTCAGTACAGTCTGTGCCGAAGTGGAGTAATGGACAAATAGATTGCCCTGCGCATCGCCGGTGATGAACCCTTTATCGCGAAGCGATGGAGAGATCACGGTGACGGGAGACGGATGTGGGTCGAACCGATGAATCTGTTGAAAGCGAGTGAGTGAACTTTCTTGAGCTAGCCGCACCGGCATCCAGACGGAGACATCGCCGGTGCTGCTGCCGATGACTAGTGAACGATCTCCGATCAAGTAGGACAGGGCTGTGACCGACGCGCCGGCCTGGGTCACGGGAATCGTTTCGGCCAGATGTGGCTGGCCACCCTCTCGGACATCGTAGCGGTAGAGGTTTCCGCCGGCTGTACCAATCGACAGGGTTTCGCCGCGGCTGTCGAAGATGAGGGCCGTCACTGGGTCAGCGCCGTGACCGGCCAGTGCAACAGGTGCCTTCGAAAATGCTGGGGCGGCGTACCACAGACGCCCTTGATCTGTCAGCGCTGCGGCGAGGATGCCTTGTTCTGTTGGTTGATAGGCCAACCGGACTATCTGTTCTTTGTTGGGAGTCAATTGCATTGGAGCATCGAGGGTGATGGTCGGAACGATCCGGCGAGCCACCTTTTCGAACGCGGCGGTGAACTCGATCGTCAGAGGAATGAGGCGACCGTCGTCCGTGCCGAAGGCAAATCGGTGGCCGGTTCCTACCGCTCGAGCGATGGCGGTGACGGGGACGTTCGCTAACGCTGGTGGGAGGTCGAGAGTGATGGGTGCGCCGGATTGCGCATTGAAGAAGCGGATCTGGCGTTCGGACCCTGCTGTGAGTTGATAGATAATCTCCTGATATTCATCCATGCCAACCAGACTGGATTGAGGGAGCGCGCTTGGTGGAGGAGCGCCGGTTACGTGACCGGTCTGGGTCGCGTGTGGAGGGAAAAACAGAGGGGCGACTTCTTTCACCAAGAAGACAAAGATCCCGATAATGCTCAGAATGACGGCGAGTCCACCCATGGTGATGATGATTTGAGCAAGCCGGTCGAAAATGCGACGCCACTTCATGCTGGCTGAGTGTTGCGTTATCGTGGGCAGGGGCGTATGGCCATACGCCCCTGCCGCAGCAGGGGCGGGGGCCGGAGCAGGATATCTGTCGCTAGACTGGCTATTAGACAACGTTCACCTTCAGCCCATGACTCCTTCCTATCATTCCAACGCCAACGCGTTCACGGTTACGAGTGGAAAAAGAACGGGATCGGATCGCCATCTCTTGGTATCTCGCTGAACTAGGAATTCACAACCCGCGATTTCCCGATTTCCTAATTCTCTCCCTTATCGGGGAGTCTGAAAATCATGGTTACCTTCGTTTATGTGCCCGTGCCTCAATATGTTGCGATGTTCGTCTGCCAACACGTCGGCTGCGACAGCTGCCTGCTTATATAAGTCGGCAAGGGCCTCATAGTGCTGAATAAGTTCGATTTTGCGAGAGGCTATGGGATTCATGGGGTCTGGATTTTTTCTATACGCATCCGCCATTACCAACTCGTCCTTCGCGCTTTGCCGAAGTTGGACCGCTTCCTGCTCATACCAGGTTGACAATTTAGAGTGATCATTAGCGGCAATCTGAGCTACGGGAGGATGCTCTACCATCGCGCAGGCGGCTAACCCTCCCAGCACCAAGCCCGATAAAACACCACACTGAATCCATCGATTCCACATCGTCATGATCCCCTCCTGTTAATGTGTACACTCCATCATCGAGTCGACATCTGCCGGTCCTTTTCGGATGGCCAAGGTATGGCAGTGATGCTGATTCGCGCCTATGGGAACCTGCCGTTCACTACTATCCATCGTCCCCGAGCCGCGACTGTATTTGTAATCCGTACGGAATTCCCATCTTTCGGTTCATCTGCGCCATCGTGACTCAACCTGCTCGAATACGGTTTAAAATGCCCTTTAGTCAAGCTTCTTGAGTTCCTTCTCGATCGTCTCGGCCTTCAGCGGAAAAAAGCCGTCTTTCACCACCACCTGCTGTCCTTCTTTACTGTAGATAAATTTAATGAATTCTCCGACGATCGGATCCAGCGGTTTATTGGGCGTCTTGTTGACATAGAGATAGAGGTGGCGCCAGAGCGGGTACGACCCGTCGTCCGCGTTCTGTTGGGTGGCCTCTTTAAACGACGCGCCCTCTTTCTCGGCCAGTGGAACGGCACGCACGTTTGAGGTGAGGTACCCAATGCCGCTGTAGCCGATGCCGGATTGATCTTCGCTCACGCTTTGGACCACGGAAGCTGATCCAGGCTGTTCTTTGACTTCGTCCTTATAATCTCCGTTCTTAAGCGCTTTCTCCTTGAAAAATCCATAGGTGCCGGAGGCCGAGTTTCGTCCATAGATACTGATGGGACTGTCGCCCAGGCCTCCGTCCACGCCGGCCTCTTTCCACACCTGAATGTTCTCATTGTGGCCCCAGCGTCGACTTTTGGAAAAGATCGCATCGACTTGTGCCATCGTGAGTCCCTTGACCGGGTTGTCCTTGTTCACGTAGACGGCAAGCGCATCGATGGCGACCGGGATCGCGGTGGGTTTATACCTGAACTTTCTTTCGAAGGCATCGATCTCGGTGTTTTTCATCGAGCGGGACATCGGTCCAAGTTGCGCGGTGCCTTCGATCAAGGCTGGAGGCGCCGTGCTCGATCCCTTACCTTCGATTTGGATTTTGACGTTGGGATATTGTTTGCGAAATCCTTCAGCCCAGAGGGTCATGAGATTATTGAGCGTATCCGAGCCGATGCTGTTGACATTGCCCGACACTCCGCTGACTTTGACGTAGCTTGTCACGGCGGGATCGAGCGTGATCGCGTCATCGGCAAATGCGTAAGGTGTGAGGAACGACGTTGTGAGCAAGCAGATGGCGCCTGTTGTGAAGAGTTGGGATGTGCAATGGGTGAGTCTGTTCATTTAGTCCTCCATGCAAAAGAAGTCATATCTACCATCGTGCGATTTCAGGGGTGTAACCCCCATGTTACAGAATTGTTAATTCGTAGCATGAAGGGAGTTGCGTCGACACTGTACACGGTCCTTTACCCTAAAACGAGATATCGTATTGAAGCCTGATTCGGTCTTCTGGTGTCCTTCCACCCTCTTGGGATAGATGTGAAGCGTCAAGCGTGAGCTTGTTGCGATGTCCGACAAAGAACCAGTTAAGAGCGACCGTTTGCTCTCGTAGTACGTCATTCCGGTTGGTGTCGTTTGGATCAACAAAGGCATAGCGGAAGGCGATTTCGAGTGGTCGAGGAATGAAGTCAATCATGTAATGCGGGAAATATCCGGCTTGTACATAAGCCCCCAAAAGGTTTGTTTTCGTCTGGGTGCTTTTATTGTCAACCTCTTTAACGTGAAATTCCTGCTGGAGAGAAAATCCTCGATATTTAAAGGCGAATTCCTGCACGGCCTGATTGATTGCAAATTGACCATCGACCACACCAGCTGCTCGTGAGGTTGTGGGAAAATTGAACCGGTCAGCCCGGTTATGTGCCGCGGCGAAGGCAAGACTGCCCGTAGGGAGCTCTGTGTATTCCGTGTCGGATTGAGAGAATGGAAGATCGCGTCCGAGAAAGTTCCATTGCAGTCTGGCTACATAGAGCATACGTTTGTCGTCATTATGGGTCTGATTGAGTCCTATGCCGGTGAAAACACCGACGTTGTAAATGATGTATGCAGGAGTGCTTTCGAAGAAAGCACCGGACAACATGACCCCAGTTTGTCGATCAAGGGTAAACGGCGAATTGACAATCGACCGATCGGCAAACTGCTGAGCGCCAGACGAATCCACCCGTTCCCTATTGTAATTGACCTTCCATTGTCCCACGCGGAGTGTCGCCCACTTAAATTTGGCGAAATCTACTCGCCAGTCGAGCAGGGTATTGCTCGGAACATCATATTCAAAGTAGTACTTTAGCCAAGGCTGGAAGGCATGCCCTCCCATTTTCAGCCGAGCGCGACGAAGACGGAATGAGCTCACGTCTTTGTCGTCGAAACTCGCCGAGGAAGCCGGCGCCAGGGAATCGCCTTCTTGTGGGTAGGAATAGCGGAGTTGAAATCGAAGTCCTAGCTCCATCGCAAAGTTTCCATCGTTGCTTTTGAACACGAGACCTTTTTTTTGGTCATATGCTCCCTTAATAAAAAATTTCTGGTCTAACGCTTTGTCTTGCTCAGCGGTGGTTTTTTCGTTGTCAGCTTTTGCTCGAATCCATTCTTCCTTCGTCAATTCTCCTTTCTCGTAGAGAATGTCCTCAAGGCCTGCTTGAGCACTGTTGGCCTGTGTGATCAACCCAAGGCCGATGACGCAGGCGACGGTCGCGCACCACAGTCGTCTCATTCAATTACCTCCATTGCTCTTGTTTAGGACTACCGATTGTCTTACGCAGGCGGAAAGGTAGCCCTCATAGATGATGGCGAGATGACAGTGGTGTTAAAGAATTGTTAACTTAGTATGGAGATTCGAAGAACTTCGGGCAGGTGCTCAGCGGGCTGCGTGCTCGACAGACGTGAAAGATAATATGTGAAAGGTCGTTCAAGGAGCGCGGAGCTGATTGGATAGGGCATATAGCGGGAGTGAAGAGCGTATGGCGTAGGCGAGATAGGGTAGTGTTCGTGATACGCCTCATGTCTCACGAAGAACGGCCTTCTTAGGCAAGCGGGCTTTCCCCGCAGCCTGATAATGGAACTATGTCGGTCCGTTTAGTGCGCAAGTTCGGCTATGTGGATAGCGTTGAGAAGTGTTTGAACCGACATGAAAATCACAGAGGTATGTGCAAGCTGGGTTTGTGTACTACGCCGGGCAGTATTCTCAAGAGCGAGGCTACAGAGTGTGATGCATGACGGAAAGCCGACCGGTTGGCCCAATGGACCAGATTATCTTGCTGAAGATGTCGCCGCTGCCCATCACCGACCGCATGCTACAGTCGTTCGTGATTGGCTGCGGTCGTCGGGTTCGGGGCTCCATCACCAGGGCGTCCGCTAGGCGTTTTCGGTAGAGTCTCGGTCGCCACCGCTCGCTACCCCGACATGGAGTGAATCAATCATGTTGCCGACGAACAGCTTTTGACAGTCATTGACAATGTGCCTGGCAAGGGCCACCACGGCTTTCATAAGGTCATATGCTGTTTAACGGCACCAGCAGCCAGGTGATTGTCTTCACGGTCGTGCCGGAAGAGCAGGTCGAGCCGATTTTGGCTGGCTTGGGTCCACTCTTCCATAAACATTCAGCCGCGATTTTGTGACTGACGTGGCCGCCAGCCGCCGTGAGCACTTCGCCGAAAATGAGGAAGATGGGCCCGCCGGATCTGCGTGCGCCGACTCTTCCCTCGACGGTCTGCCTCAGGACTGGGTATACTGCCTGTGCAACGACGAAACCTGTTTCGTCCCTGGGCGCTACGTAACTGAGTGATGCTATGTCTTCTTCCCGTCGAACAGGCCCCATGCTATCCTCCCAGGCACAATCGGAAGTCGCTGCGGGGGAAGTCTTGGCATGGCTCAGTGACTGTATCCAAAGCGGCCTCTGTTTTGTGTCCCGCGGCACCGTGATCTTCGAAAATGCACAGTTTGGAGAATTGGTCGAAGCACCCCAACCGGAGTTGGAGCTTTCGCTACGAAAGTGTCTTCTCGGCAAGGCAATGGCCTGGAATCACGAACCGCTCGGAGCCCGTGACACAACAGAATATCGCCTGACTGATCGACAGGGTGACCCACTTATCTACGAATGCAGACTCAACGTCGTCCCCTATCGCGGCGCCACGGGCGTGCTCCTGATGCTGGAAGACATCACGGAGCGGACCCTGCTGTCACAGGAAGCTTCCCAGGTTGCCCGATTTCAGTCGGTCCTCGCGAGCATCGGTTCCTTAGCCGTGAGCGGGACGCCGGTGCAGGAGATTATGAATGAGGCCGTGCGCCTGACGGCCGAGGCCATAAATGTGGAACTCTGCAAAATCCTCATTCCTCGGGAGTCGGACGAACATCTGTATCTTGTCGCAGGTATCGGCTGGCGCGAGGGTCTCATCGGAACCTTGACGGTGGAGGGAGGTACGCATTCTCAGGCGGGTTTTGCAATTCGCGAACGGCAGCCGGTGGTTGTGCGGGACTTGCAAGCAGAAACCCGCTTCGTACCGTCGAGGCTCCTGTCAGAGCATGGCGGCATCGCCGGCATGAGCGTGCCCATGATGGTGCAGGATCGGGTGTATGGGGTCATGGGGGCGCACTGCAAGACCGTGCGTAATTTTTCGTCGAAGGAGTTGGAGTTTCTCCACTCGGTCGCCAATACGGTAGCCACCGTGCTCGAACGATGGCGGCGAGAGGAAACGCAGCTTCAGCTCTATCACCGGATGTTCGAGTTGGTGCAGGACGGTGTCATGTTGACTGATACACGTGGGGCGCTCCTGGAGTGGAATCCAGCCATGGAACGTCTGACGGGCTGGACACGACACGAGGTTATCGGGCGCACGCCTTCGTTGCTGAAGTCCGGGAAACATCCGCCGGAATTCTTCGAGCGCATGTGGCAGACGATCCGGTCTGGATCGGCCTTCGTCGATCGTGTAGTAAACCGTCGCAAGGACGGCTCCGAGTTTCTGGCGTGGGAGAGTGTGAGCCCGGTCAAAGACCCGGACGGGACCATCCGCTACTATCTCGCCATCCTGACCGACCTCAGCGAGCGAGAACAAATGCTAGAAGCCCTGCGCCATACGGAACAGGTCAAACTTGTCGGCCAACTTGCCGGTGGTATCCTCCATGAAGTCCGCAATCCTCTCATCGGACTCGGGAGCCTGGCCACCCATTTGGCCGACCAGGACACCCTTCCACAGGCTGCGCGCGACCGATGCCGCTTGATCGCGCGTGAAGCGGCGCGGATCGACGACCTCCTAGAATCTCACCTTGGACAGTTGCGGCCGCGCCCCTTCGAAATCGCCCCCTGTGACCTTTCCGTGCTACTTGACGATACCCTGACCTTGTTGCACCCGAACTTCTTGAAACATCGCGTGTCTGTGAAGAAGAGCATCGCCGCAGACCTTCCGCTGGTGGAGGCCTCGCGGGCCCATATGCTCCAAGTCTGTCTGAACATCGCCATGAATGCGATCGACGCGATGCCGAACGGCGGCCAATTGACGATCACCATCAGGCCAGAGACCAGGCAAGACAAGGGACTGCTCATAGCCTTCGCAGATTCTGGGCGGGGCATTTCCCCCGAAGACTTGCAACGTATCTACGAACCGTTCTTTACGAATGGAAAAGCCAAGGGAGTCGGTCTTGGGCTGACCATTACCCACGACATCATCGAGCGACACGGCGGACAATTGCTAATTCACAGTCCGCCGGGGAGCGGGGCCGTCGTGGAAGTCTGGCTTCCACTAAAACGCGAGGGCTAGCATGGCATGGCAACTTCTACTCGTCGAGGATGAAGCCTCCGTTCGGGAAGCCTTCGCCCTGCGTCTCACCGATCAAGGCTACCTTGTCCAAACGGCAGGGTCGGGTGAAGACGCCTTTACCCTTCTTCGCTCCTTCGAGCCGGATATTCTTGTGTTGGATCTCGTCATGCCCAATCTCTCAGGCCTGGAAGTTCTCGCCCGCGTGAAACACACCACACCGGAGCTGCTCGTGATCGTGTTGACCGCAAGAGGGACAGTGAAGGATGCGGTCGAAGCGATGCGGCTCGGGGCCTTCGACTTTGTGGCCAAGTCCATCGACATGGACGATCTCCACCACACTCTGCGTCGCGCGACGGATCTGCTCACGTTGCGGCGGCAGGTCCAGCTGCACAGCGGTCAGGATACAAAACGCTATGCGATCGATCGCATTATTGCGGACAGCCCCGTCATGCAGACGTTCATGCAGCAGGTTCGAGAGCTGGCCAAAAACGATCGCGTGACAGTCCTGCTCCAAGGCGAGACTGGAACAGGCAAGCAGTACATGGGGCGGGTGATCCATTTCAATAGTCCCCGGGCAGACAAACTCTGTATGGAAGTGGATTGCCCCTCTATTCCACACGAATTGTTCGAAAGCGAATTGTTCGGCCATGAGAAAGGATCGTTTACGGGGGCTGCAGGGCGGAAATGCGGGTTGATCGAACTGGCCGAAGGCGGGACCGTCCTCTTCGATGAGATCGGCGACTTGCCCCTCCTTCTGCAGGCGAAGCTCTTGCGGGTGATCGAAGAGCGGACATTCCGCCGCGTCGGAGGAGCGGCCACAATCCCTGTGGACGTTCGATTCATGGCGGCAACCAATCGCAATCTCAGGGAAGCGGTTGCGAAAGGCGAGTTTCGTGAGGATCTCTACTATCGGCTCAATGTGGTAACGCTCACCGTTCCGCCGCTCCGCGAACGAGGCGACGAGATCATTCCCCTTGCCGAACAATTCCTGGCTCGTTTTGCGGTTGCGCTCAAGAAGCCGGTGCGTACATTGGGAGAGAGCGCCAAGGCCATCTTAAGCCAGTACCACTTCCCGGGCAACATCCGCGAATTGAGCAACCTCATGGAACGAGCCGTCCTGTTTTGCCAAGGCTCAACCCTAGAAGCTGCCAACTTTCCCTCCGATGTCCAAGGCACCCTCAAACCGTTCGACGAAAAGCCCGGCGAAAACCCGCGTTCCTTAGTGGATCACAACGGCCCAATGACCGTGCAGATCGCCTTCCGTGTCGGGGGAAGATCCCTGGCGGATCTGGAGGACCAGATTATCGCCGAAGTGCTCCAGCGGTCAGACGGCAACAAGACATTGGCCGCCAAACAGCTCGGCATCACACGCTGGATGCTGGACCGTCGGCGAAAGCCTTCTTAAAGGATTCCCATCCCACTCGGTTCAGTTCCCCATTTGGGGAAAACTTTCCCGGCTCGTGCGTAGGCGCTCATCCAACCATGCGCATCTTCCCCCGTATACTCCACTTGATGGTCCTCCGAGACATCCACATTCACACGCCTTCTCGAGTCCCACATCATTCGATGGTTTTAGTCCTCATCCCTTCAGCCCTGCACAAGGGTAAGAATATGTAACCACTCATGTTTCACGCGGCGTGTACTCTTCCCCCCCCCGGTCTCCCAATCTGTGCCCTCCTCCGCACGACGGAAGGTGATAGCTACGGCTACGTGCAGGCATGCACGAGCGTGTATATACGCACGGATTCTTCGACGAGTGGATCTGTCCTCGTTGGTTGTTCGATCACACAAGTGGCTCGGTTTCTCCTTATTCACGAGGCGGTTATGTTTCTCCATTGAAGGAATGCGGTGTTGTGGCCTTCTTCTTGCTATGGGTGTTGTGGCCTTCTTCTTGCTATGGCTGTGAGTAGCCGCACGCGATGCAGAGAGGCTGCCAACGACATGATGCAGACGAACGACAAGTCGAAGCCCTACAACGATATACAGCTGCACTCACGGTCACGACGCTCTGTCGGCTGCGCTGACAGACCGGCTCATGCTTCAAGTGGATCACGCAGCAGCTTTGTATCAAGACGTGCTTTGGCGACGAAGAGAACGCAGAACAACACAAATCTGGATGGCGGTGTCTGCCTGCGCGCTAGTAGCGCATCGTCAAGAAGCGCCTGGTGCTCTCTGCCCGCCTATCCGAAATCCGGTCTAAAAACCTGTAGATTTTGGGCCTGACGATGTTCGAGCGAATCCCCTTAGATCAACTACTCCTCCCATCAGCAGTAGAGCGAATGCCTCCAGATTCTATCAACCAGTTCAATCTTTTCTAATGAATGATGTTAAGATACGATCAATGACATTTCGCGAAAATGAAAGTCATGAAAATGAAAGAACGGTATCGTCACATGAGCGAGTGCCTATGGGTGCAGAGGGTAAGAGGCCTGTGCATACGAGGCCGGTCACCCTTCCTGGATCAGCCGCTTTTCAAGCAAAATATGCGGGTCGCGACGTCGCAGCCGGATTGATCGCTGGGTCAATGGCGATTCCGTTGACGGTGGGCATCGCCTTGATGTCCGATTATCCCATCAAGGTGGGGTTGGCCACAGTTGCGTTTGCCTGCTTTATCGGCTGGATCAATGCCTGGATCAAGCCCGGCAACTATATCGGCTGCCCGGGAATCGCGGCAGGCCTGGCACCGGTGTTGGCAGTGGGCGTGGCCAGCTTTGGCATCGAAAATATGGCCTTTGCAGTTTTCCTGACTGCAACCTTTCAAGCCGTCATATGGAAATTCAACTGGCAGAGATATATTTTGATTGCCGTACCGGTATACCTGGTCGAAGGGCTCCTGGCAGGCGTGGGATTGAAGATCGCTCTCAAATTTCTCGCATTCACCTATGAGCTTCCCGAAGGAATGGAATCCGCCGATATGTTCTGGAACGGCGCGCGCATCCAGATGGCCGTGATCTCCCTGATTGGTTATGTCGGCTTTGTGCTTCTATTTTTAAAGTTCAAAAACACACAGCCCGCCGTTCCTTATTTCGTGCTGATCGGAGTAGGAACGGTGCTCGCTCAATTCGTATCTGTGCCCATGTTGACCATAAAAGATATGGATCTCAAGCTCGTGTTGCCGATACCGCATTTTGACAGTCCATTAACCGTGGTTTACATGCTTGGATTTGCCGTGATGCTGGCTGTGATTGACGTAATTGAACAGGTGATGAGCAACGCCGCGATAGAAAAAATAGATCCGCTCAAGCGTAAATGCAACAGCAATAACAGTCTGCTCGCCATCTGGATCACCAATATGGGTGCGAGCTTCTTCGGCGGCATGACCAATTTGGACGGTCTGGCAAAAAGCACCACCAATAGGCTGGCCGGGGCCCATACCAAGTTTTCTGTCCTGATCATTGGTTTTGTGGTGATCTTCTTTACATTTAATGTCGAATATCTGGTGTATCTGCCGAAGTTTGCGTTAGCGGCGATCATGATATTCTCAGGCTGGAAGATGATTGAGGGACTCATACATGTGACCCATCACGGCCCCTATGCCATGATACTGGCTATTTTATGCGGCGTGCTGGTCTTCCAGGTGGGAATTTTTGAGGGCTTGCTGATTGCCCTGGCCGTGCACGGCATTGTTCATTACATGATGTATGCCAATCTCGACAAAATGCCTGGAAGGGCTATTGTCAAAAGGTACATCGATGACCTCAAAAAGAGCAGCAGCGGCGATATCACCTAACCGACCTGGCTCACACTGATCAAACGGCCTTTCATTGAGGACAGGGCGATAGATTTCCCTGTCCTTCACGACCAAATCCCAGGCTCATGAAGGAACACCATTATGTTCATGAAAACTATGGCTGCTATCGACGGTAGCGAGACTTCTCTGAAAGCACTAAAGGAAGCGCGGAACATTGTCGCTTCCTATCATGGCACGTTACGCATCGTCTATGCCGTTGCCGATTCAGACGAGGCAGATCAGCAGGCTGGCCTAGAGCTGTTGGAGCATGCCAAGTCTACTGTCGGGGCTGGGGTAGAAGTGGAAACCCGTTTGCTGCAGGCTGAAGCTGAATATGGCTTACATGGCATTACAGAGGCCATTACCGATGCGGCCACAGAATGGGGTGCCGACCTGCTGGTGGTGGGAACGGCTAATCGTCGTGGGTTGGAACGCCTCGTTATCGGCTCGGTAGCCGAACAATTGGTCGCCAAGGTGGACGCATCCATTCTCTTGGTTCGTCCACGTTAAACCATCGATCGTTTGGACTGCCTCGGCTAGAGGTGAGGGGAGAAAAAGAAACCAGAAACTAGATTTTGTTTCCCTTCGTGCTGGCTGGTTGATGTCGGTTGGTTTATTTGGAGAGGTTGTCGAGAAGTCCGTTGAAAGTTTCCGAGTGGCTTCCATAGTTGTGTCATGCTGGGCATCTTTGTCGGAGCGGACTGGTTTGGGTGTATGAGGGGTCATACGCAGGAACTCCTGAAAAATTTGAAGCTTGATATGTTGGCAGGGTTCCTCGTTTTTCTTATTGCGCTCCCTTTATGTCTCGGCATTGTCCTGGATTGCGGGTATCTTACGATTGCCGGCGATCCCGTAGCCTATTGACCATGCCGGTGTGACTGGAGGAATCCCATGCAACATCTTCGCGCCCTCGAAGACCAAAGCGTCTATATTCTCCGTGAAGCCTATAAACACTTCGACAGTCTCGCCATGCTCTGGTCGATGGGCAAGGACTCGACTGTGCTCTTGTGGCTCGCGCGCAAGGCCTTCTTTGGCCACGTGCCCTTCCCGTTGGTCCACATCGATACGGGCTACGAAATGCCCGAGTTGATTGAGTATCGGGACCGGCTCTGCCGGGAATGGCGGCTCAATCTGATCGTCGGCCAGAACAAGGACGCGCTCGTCGCCGGGATGGGCCCCGAGCAAGGACGCGTCACCTGTTGCACCGCCATGAAGATCGAGGCGCTGAAGCACACCATCTCCACACATGGCTGGAACGCGGTCATTCTCGGCATTCGTTCAGATGAAGAAGGCACGCGCGCCAAAGAGCGCTATTTTTCCTTACGCGACAAACACGGCGAATGGGATTTCCGCGACCAGCCGCCGGAACTCTGGGATCAATATAAGACGACATTTCCAGCCGGCTCGCACATCCGCGTCCATCCCCTGCTCGACTGGACGGAACTGAACATCTGGGAGTATCTCCAGTTGGAAAAGATTCCGCTACCAGAACTGTACTTCGACCGAGGCAACGGCACCCGCTATCGCAGTCTAGGTTGCGTACCCTGTACCGGCACGGTTCCGTCTTGCGCCACGACGATCCCGCAAATCATTACGGAATTGCGAACGACTACGACCGCCGAACGGTCTGGGCGCGCGCAAGATGAGGGGCGTGGCATGGAGACCCTTCGAAAGTTAGGGCATATGTAAGTCTGCCGACCTCTCGCAAGAGAACCGTGGTCGGCGAATCGCCCAAGGCCTGTGAGCCAGCTGCATAGCCGCCTCCACAGACCTTCATGCCACGCGATCGACACCTTGACTGAACACCGTATTCTGCGGCTCTATCGAGCCGTTCACTCAGCGAGCGACCTCGCGCCTGAATACAGTGATCGCGCGCGGGTTCTCGCGCTCCAAACTCAGTCAGAGCTTATGCCGCATATCTTTTTTATAGATGGATCATCACAGCAATATCTATTTGTCTATAGATGTGGCAGGCCGTAGAGTTACACAAGAGAACGAAACGGAGTCCAGTGAGGTTGCGATGACCCGGTTGGAGCCAGACAATGTGTCACCTCGCCTGCTGATTGCGGAAGATGAGCGAAACCTTCGCGAGCTGTTGACCGATTTGTTCATGTTCCGCGGATACCACTGTACGGCAATGAGTGACGGGGCTCTTGCTCTTCACTGTCTGCATGGCGAACAGTTCGATCTGGTGATCACAGACTACCAAATGCCCACGATGGACGGCATTCAGCTGCTTGAGTGCATACGGAAACAGCCGGACCATGATCGGCCTTTCGTGATTCTGCTCACCGCTGATACGAGTGTCACCCTGCGGGAGAAAGCTCTTGAACTGGGCGCTTATGCCGTCGTCACCAAACCCTATGACATTCAGGAACTCGCGATGCTTTCGGTTCGGGCCATTCAGAGTCGCAAGGAGTCCAGGATTGGACAGAACGACACACCGTACGATCTCGACCATGAACAGCAGACATCGGGGGACAGCACACGTCATTCACAATGGAGGTGAGATCATGCGGAAGAATAATGGGACAACCGGTGAGAAAACTGGTGCGACCAATGGTACTCGGCTCAGGGACGAGCTGGTCCAACGCGTAAGCAGGCAAGCCTACGAATTCTATGAACAGCGAGGGAGCGAACCTGGCCAGGATATTGAGGATTGGCTGAAAGCGGAGCAGCTAGTCGTGGAAGAAGAACATCATCGCAAGAAAGAAGAATAGCCGCCACGGACCGCGCAAGGTATCGAGGCCGAGGTTCGGTGTACGCTGGCCACGGTGGTGATCGGCGGATTGGTCAGTTCCACGCTGCTGACCCTGATCGTGCTCCCGGCCCTCTATCCCTGGTTCGCGGAGCGGGAAGAGAAAATGACAATGTCGGAACTTCAGCTTGATAAGGAGAGCCATAATGGCCATCACGAGGCGCTTGTATCCCCACGGTGACGCGTGCGTGGGAGTGCTCTTGATCTGCCTGCTGGGGACTCCGATTGCCTGCTCAGGAGCAGCTGAGAATCGGCCGGATGAGGAGCACGCGACGAGAATCTACAAACAAGTCGTCGCTGCGACTGTTTTCTTGTCTTCATCGTATACCGCCGGCACAGCGCGGGCGTCGAGTATCGGGTCGGGTTTCATTGTCGACAATGCAGGGACCATCCTGACCAATGCGCATGTGGTCGACGGCGCCCACACGGTCATGGCGAAGCTCTACGACGGGCAGCGAGTCAAGGTCGACGTGATTGGGATTGACCGCTACAGCGATATCGCAGTGCTCAAGCTGAAAGGGTTCACAGGCAAGCTTCCAACCCTTCGTCTCGGGTCTTCGGAACGACTGCGAATCGGCCAGCGGACGCTCGTCATCGGGAATCCGTACGGGCTCGGTTTCGGACTGAGTAGCGGCATCCTCAGCGGGATCGATCGTCTGCCGCCGACTCTGAATTTCGCGGAGCCTCGTGTGCCGCTCCTGCAAACGACAGCGCCGTTGAATCCGGGAGACAGCGGTGGACCGCTGTTGAACTCGGAAGGTCGTGTCATCGGGGTTACCACCTCGATACTGGCGGGAACCCAGAACATCGGCTTTGCGATCCCCATTGATGTCGTCAAGGAGGTATTTGCCGAGTTGAAAGCCAACGGCAAAGTGGTTCGACCGTGGATGGGTGTGGCAGGCAAATTGGTGACGGAGGAGATTCGAGACCTGTTCGTGCTCCCGCTCTCCGACGGCCTTCTGGTAGAAGAGGTCATCCCCGGTAGCCCCGCCGCCGAAGCCGGACTCCGTGCCGGTGCCATCGATGTCGTCGTTGCCGGCGAACCCTGGATGATGGGCGGGGATCTGATCGTATCTGTGCAGGATCACGCATTGCATTCCATTCAGGATTTCATCGACACGATGAAGACCTTGAAAGTCGGAGACAGAGTACCGGTCGAATACATTCGAGATCGAGTACGGGCGCGGCTGACCGTGGTCGTGAGCGAACGTCCCCCTGGGGCAATACATCCGTTGAAGGAACCGTTCGCCCGCACGGGCGATGTGTCGCCCCGCGCAGGGCGGAGCAGCCACGATCTTGATGGGATGAGGTTGGGCCTGTAGCGCGCGACTGACGCCGCTGTCGCCCGCTGCTTCCGCGCCGGAGGTCGAGGGCGGCGCCCGGATAGAGCGCTGTGCCGACAGCCGGACGAAGCCTCTCGACACCGTACGCGAAGCGACAGCGGAGATGGGTCGATGGCCGAGTGAGTCCACCGGACCGCCGCACGGGCTCAACCCGCGCGGCGATGTGTGCCCCTGTCACCGGCGTCTTTCGGATGGGCGGCCCCGTTGCCTCGGGCGCGAGAGCAACGGTGTTGGCCGGTCGCACGGAACCGGCGCGTGGCGGGTCAGCAGGCCCACGCAGAAACGTGCCCTGGAGCGGAAGCATGCCAACGAGAGGAGACCGTGATGGAGAGCGCGTTGTTCTACGATCGTTTGCAATTCGCCACCACGGTGATCTTCCATTACCTCTTCCCGCAACTGACGATGGGCTTGGCGGTCTTGATCTTCTATCTGAAAAGCCGCGCCTATTGGACCCATGACGCCCACTACAACGATGCGGCCCGTTTCTGGACGAAGATCTTTGCCTTGAGCTTTGCGTTCGGTGTCGTCACCGGCATCCCCATGGAATTTCAGTTCGGCACGAACTGGGCGAAGTTCTCCACGTTTGCAGGGGGCGTCATCGGACAGACCCTGGCGATGGAGGGCGTCTTCTCTTTTTTTCTGGAATCCACTTTCCTGGGGGTTCTGCTGTTCGGCGAGAAGAAGTTCGGCCCGTTTGTCCATTGGACCGCCGCGTTGATGCTGTTCCTCGGATCCTGGCTCTCGGGGCTCTTCATCATCGCCACCAATGCATGGATGCAGCATCCGGTGGCCTATGCCGTTGACCAGGATGGCGCGGTTCATGTGACGAGCCTCTGGGGCCTGCTGACCAATCCCTGGCTGGTCTGGCAATTCACCCATACGATGACGGCCGCGGTGGCAACCGGCTCCTTTGTGATGGCCGCAGTGGGGGCCTATTATCTGCTCTCCGGGACCCACACCGATTCGGCGAAGACGTTTCTGCGTACCGGGGTCGTCGCCGGCGCGATCGCCAGCACCCTGCTCCTCTTTCCGACCGGACATGGCGCCGCGCTGCAGGTGTTCGAGCATCAGCCCATCAAGGGGGCTGCGTTCGAAGGCCACTTTCACACCGAATCCGGAGTCGACTTGCTGATAGTGGGCCAGCCCAATATGGAAACCCTGACGATCGACAATCCCCTGATCGTTCCCCAAATGCTCAGTTTCATCATCCATAAGCATTTCGGGGCCGAGATCAAAGGGCTCAGCGAATTTCCTCGTGACCAATGGCCGGATACCATGCCGCTTCTCTACTACACCTACCACATCATGGTTGGCCTGGGGATGATCTTTATCCCGCTGATGCTGACGGCCGTCGCGCTGCTCTGGCAGGGACGCCTGTTTCAGGCCAGATGGATGCTCTGGACGATCATGCTCATTGCGCCGTTCCCGTACATTGCCACAACCGCCGGTTGGATGACCGCCGAACTTGGGCGGCAGCCGTGGCTCATTTATGGCCTGTTCCGGACTGCCGACGGCGCCTCCCCCCTGGTGAGTTCAGGCAATGTCCTGTTCACGTTGCTCGGCTTCCTCGGTCTGTATCTCCTGCTGGGCCTGCTCTTTCTGTTTCTGTTTTTCGAGACCGTCTCCCGAGGCCCGACCGTGACGGGCGGACCGCGTTCCACCTCTGCGCCGATGTATTGAACGAGCGAGGAGACTATGTCGATCGAAGTTCTGTGGTTTGTGATCGTGGTTCTGATGTTCGCCGTCTTTGTGGTCCTGGATGGATTCGTTTTGGGGACGGGCATCATCTACTTGTTCGTCGCTAGAACAGACGCGGAGCGACGGCTGGTCTTGGAGGCCATCGGTCCTGTCTGGAAGGGCAATGAAGTCTGGCTCGTGGCGGGCGGGGGCCTGCTGTTCCTCGCCTTTCCCAAGGCCTTCGCAGCCGGATTCAGCGGCTTGTACCTGGCACTCATTCTCGTCTTGTGGTTGCTGATCATGCGCGGACTGTCGATTGCGTTACGGTCCCACCTCCAGAATCCGCTGTGGCGGGCGTTCTGGGACGCGATCTTCGCAGTCGCCAGCCTCCTGCTGGCCATCGGCTTCGGAGCCGCCTTAGGCAATGTGATCCGGGGCGTGCCACTCACCGCCGATGGCTATTTCTTTACCGCGTTTTGGACCACCTTCGCGCCAGGACTTGAGCCTGGAATCCTGGACTGGTTCACTGTGCTCGTGGGGGTGCTGACCGCCGTGATCCTCACCGTTCATGGGGCGAACTATCTCACGATCAAGACGGATGCGGCTGTCCGCAGCCGAGCAAGCCAGATCGCCGACGCGGGTGTGTGGCTCGTGGTCCCCCTGGCGATCGTGGCAATCCTGGTGCTTCCGTTCGTCCAACCGGCTCTGCGACACAGCTATGACGCGCACCCGGCCGGGTATGTCTTGCCGTTGATTACCGCCGTTGCGCTCATCACCGCACAGTATTTCCGCCGCCGCCGCCGGGACGGCGCCACTTTCTTTAGCTGGAGCCTGTTCATCCTGGGAATGCTGGGCAGCGTGGCCTGGGGTCTGTTCCCCAATTTGTTGATCGCGACACGGGACCCGGCCTACAGCTTGACCATCTACAACACCGCCGCGCCGCTTTATGGATTGCGGGTTGGCCTTGTCTGGTTCAGCATCGGCATCAGCCTCGTCATCGCCTACACCATCCTCGTCTACCGGGGTTTCCGGGGAAAAGTGGAACGAGTCCCGGTCGAGGAAGGCCATGAATAGGCTTTTCTGTCGGCTCCAACGATCTCACGCAACTGTGGCTCGGGTGGATCGGGATTCCACGACTCGACTGTGGCGCACCTGCGACCGCAGTGCTGGAGATGGAGTGGACGCTCACGCACTGAGGCCGGATCGCGTGGCGCACCAGGCGGTTCGGATCGGCACCATCACAGTGGAGAGTCCGTCGCTGGTCGTGCTGCAGACGGTGTTGGGCACGCACCACATTCTCGACCGGTTGTCGGGAGAGCAATTGTCCCGCATCGGCTAGGAAGTGTCGGCTGCCTCACGAGCGGGAAGGGGACACAACTGAGGCCGCTCGGGAGAAAGGGACCATCATGGATGGATTTGGCCTTCTGACACTGTTAGCGGTCGTCATCGGTCTGGTGGGGGGTCTATGTCCGGTATACCGGTATAAAGGGTGGAAGAAACCGCAGGAGCGAGTTCAGCGCGGGCAGAGTATGGACCTAAAGAAAAGGAATGACTGGGGACTGTCGCGTGCGACTGACTGCGATGTAAGGAAATGACACTGACCGGCAGAAAGCCGGTGCCACGTGCCTTGACGAGAATCGTTCAACAAACCCGGAGGGATCAGCGATGAGAGACCTGTCTGTGGAAATCCCCTTCAACATTAAACATATTTTTCATCCGACTGATTTTTCTCCGCCAAGCATGAAGGCGTTCGCGCATGCCTTGAAGCTGGGTCTGGGCCTCGAGGCAGATCTCACCATCATGCATGTAGACCCTCAGCGTGCGGATACTGACTTTGAAAACTTTCCGCGCGTGCGGGCGACGCTGGCCAACTGGGGGATTTTGCGCCAGGACGCCACGAAGGAGGATCTCCTGCAACTCGGCTTCAACGTGCGAAAGATATTGGCGATGGCCGAAGACCCGGTCGCGTCAATCGTTCAATTCCTCTGGCGCAAGCCGACCGACCTGATGGTCCTGGCCACGCATGAGAAAGACCATCTCATGCAATGGCTCCACCATCCGACGGCCGAGACGATGGCCAGGAAGTCCCGCACCATGACGTTGTTTGTGCCCCATATAAGCAGCGGGTTTGTCTCGCTGGACAAGGGGGCTTGTTGTCTGCGACGGGTACTCATCCCCATCGATCATCGCCCGCATCCCCAAGCGATTGTTGATGCCGCCTGCATCATGGCCGCCGCGATCGGCGCGCACGATGTTTCGTTCGAATTACTGCACGTAGGATCGGACAAGAGCCCCCCGCCGGTGATCACGCCATGGCGACACGGATGGACGTGGAGCCGATCGTTCGCCTCAGGCATCGTGGTCGACGAAATCTTGACTGCGGCAACACAGCATCCCGCCGATCTCATCGTGATGGCGACTGAATCGCGACATGGGTTTCTCGACGCGCTCCTCGGGAGCACGACCGAGCGAGTACTGCGTCAGACACCTTGCCCACTGCTGGCCGTGCCAGTTCACGAGCCACGCCAGTGGGTTGCATAGGAGCGAGGAAACAACGAACCGTTGCAGCCACGTGACGCCGATCACCAGTACCGGGAGACTGCCATTCAACCTGCACAATGGAGGATTGATCCTATGAGCCTTCGTTACGACTATGATTTCCTCTGCATCGGCAGCGGACCGGCCAGTCAGCGGGCAGCAATCCAGGCTGCGAAAATAGGTAAGCGAACCGCCTTGATTGAACGAAGCCTCGTCGTGGGTGGTGTATGCGCCGATACCGGCACCATTCCGAGCAAGAGCTTTCGCGAGGCCGTCCTATTCTTCTCGGACCGGCAAAACCGTTCCCTCGCCCATGAACGCCCACGTTCGGTTAAACGTCCGACAGCGAGACAACTGTTGGCTCGGGTAGAAAGCATGATCCGGCTACAGACCGAGGTGGTCGAGGACCAGCTCGGTCGGAATAATGTGACCATACTCCACGGCGAAGGCTCCTTCATGGATCCGCACGCGATTCTCGTGACATCGGAAGACGGGTCTCGGACAGTTACGGCGGCGAACGTGCTGATCGCGGTCGGCACCTTCCCTGCTCCACCACCGGAAGTCCCAGCGGAAAATGACCTGATCATCACCAGTGACGAGGTACTTCAGTTAACGCGTTTGCCGCGCACCATGGCGGTCGTCGGTGCCGGAGTGATCGGGATCGAATACGCCTCCATGTTCGCAGCACTGGGGGTCGAAGTCACAGTTGTCGACAAGAGAGAGAGGCCGCTGGAATTCCTGGATCGCGAGATTGTTGATGAACTACTGCATCAAATGCGAAATCAGCGGGTCATCTTTCGCCTGGCCGAGACCGTCGAGCGGATTGAGATTGTCGAGGGACCGCCACGTCGGGCAGTGATGCTATTGCAATCAGGCAAGCATCTGGTTTCTGAATTGGTGTTGTTCTCCGTAGGGAGACTCGGCGCCACTGACCGATTGAATCTCGCTGCGGCAGGGCTCAAGTCCGACGATCGGGGACGATTGACGGTCGACCGGCAGTTTCGAACGCAGGTTCCACACATCTATGCCGCCGGCGATGTGATCGGCTATCCTAGCCTTGCCACAACTTCCGCTGAACAGGGGAGACTGGCCGCCTGTTACGCGTTCGAAGTAGATGCCGGACCAATGGCGAAACATTTTCCTATCGGCATCTATTCGATCCCAGAAATTTCCATGGTCGGCCAACCGGAGCATGAGCTGACGGCGCTGAAGATCCCCTACGAAACCGGCCTCGCGCGGTACCGGGAGATCGCGCGCGGCCAGATTCTCGGGGATGACAGCGGTCTGTTGAAAATGCTGTTCCATCGGGAGGACCGGCGGCTCTTGGGTGTGCACGTGATCGGGACCGGGGCGACCGAACTCATTCACATTGGACAGGCCGTGCTGGGGCTGGGCGGAGGTCTGGACTATTTTATGACGACCGCGTTCAACTATCCGACTCTAGCTGAGTGCTATAAGGTGGCGGCCTTGGATGCCTTCAACAAACTTCATGCGTAGGACGGAGTGCACTGGCATGACTCGGATTCGACGGGATACTGACGCCCGAGAGGCTGCTGATGTATGACCATGTAACGGCCGCGACGAAGCGGATCTTTGCCTGGATGGAACGGTTGGACCGGTGGGGCTACATCACGGTCGGCTTGAGCCTGCTCGCGGTCAGCATAGGACTGTTCCTGAACGGCTGGGTTGTGCTTGCCCACTCGTGGAATCATGACTCATTCCTGTTCAATAGCCTGACCCTCGTCAATAATTTGCTGCTCGTCGTTATTTTACTGGAATTGTTTCGCACCATCGTCCGGTTCCTTGAAACGGATATCCTTCGCATTGAGCCCTATCTATCCGTCGGCATCATCGCCTGCGTCCGGCGCATGCTGACGGCAAGCGCGGAACTCGGCGACCTTCGGCAAGTCTCAGAGGAGTTCTTCGATAAGTATCTCAAAGATATGGCCTTGAATGCCGGGCTCGTGATTCTGCTCATCGTCGGAATCTTTATGCTCCGGACTCGGCCAGGCCGATCGGATCAACACGATGCTCCCGCCTCCGCCAATGACAAAGCGGGAGCGCCCTAGACGACGGTCGGGAGGTGCCTGGCGCTGCCCATCCGATTTTCCCATATCATCTGGCGAACGTAGCCATTCATCGATGGTCAATCCCC